>CAZQAA010000198.1:0-11287 GCA_964591255.1 uncultured Desulfobacterales bacterium
AAAGTCCAGGCAGCTATAAGCAGCGAGGCTATCCCCACCCGGTATCCTACCAAGATATTTGGATGTATGCGGTTCGTCTGTGACTTGGCAATCAATAACTGGACAGTACCAGCACATGCCGCCAAGAATGTTAATATAACTCCTTTTCCAACTGCCTCCCACCTTCCTGCCACACTGCAGAAGCTGCCAAGCAACATAATGCCCATTGCCATGACCTCCTGTCTGGACAATCGCTCCTTTAAGAACAGCACTCCCGAAAGGATTGCCAGGACCGGAAAGAAACGCCACAAAAACGAGGCAAATGCAGGATCAAGTATGGCAAGACCATTCCAGGCCAGAATCATAGTCAATGCAGTGGCCGATCCAAGGGCAAACATTGCTTTTATATTGTGCACACAGCGCAACTGCTCCCTGCTATCTTTTCTGATCAGGACAATTAGGAATGAATAGATGGCTGCAGCAGTTGTCCAAATCAGACTGAATGTCTCCGGATTAAAGCCCTTAAGTCCGTATTTTGCGGTCACAAAGTTGGTGGACAATAACATCACCCCGGCGAGGGAATAAAAAAAACCTTTAACTGAATCCGGACCATTTTTTTTCATGCGACTGTTTCCTTTATCTGCTGGAATGTCTTTTTCAATATCAGCTACTTGTCGAGTCATGAAACTATCATTGAACTGTCACATCCTTGGAGTATAATGACAACATTCCCGCAAGTCTATAATCCTTTACCCACGAGATGGATCGTACGCATACCATTTTATGGTTGTCAAGGAGTGCCCGCGCTATTACAATATATATTTGAATATGTGAAGGAACGACTCCTGTCTTTTCCCTCAAGCCTATTTGATTTTAGCCGGATAGCATTTGATTTGGAGGCAGAAAATGGATTTTTCACTTAGTAAGGAGCAGAGGGATGTCATGATGGCCGCCAGAGAATTCGCTGAAGGGGAATTCCCTGATCGGGCTGTTGAATTTGACCGGGAAGAGACCTTTGACTTGGATCTGTGGCGAAAGGCGTGCGAATTGGGATTTGTTGGGGTATTTATAGATGAGGCGTACTCCGGAGCAGGTATGGGATTTTTTGAGCACTGTCTTATTGCAGAGGAATTCTGGGCCGTTGACCCGGGAATTGGACAGGCAATCCTTTCCTCCACGTTCGGCTCAGAGCTTATAGGACTGTTCGGTTCCGAGGAACAGAAACAGCTTGTACTGCCACAACTGGTAACCGGCAAGGCAATAATGGGATGCGCTATTACAGAGCCCGACGCAGGAAGTGATGTGACAAGTGCTGTCACTGCAGCGGTCAAGGACGGTGATGCATGGGTGATCAATGGTTCCAAGATGTTTACCACAAACGGCAACATCGCCAAATATGTCCTGGTGTTTTGTGTCACTGATCCCGAGAATCCTTCCAGACACGAACGTCACAGCTTTATTCTTGTCCCGACAGATACCCCCGGATATGAGGCCAGCAAGATTAGCGGAAAACTCGGTGTCAGGGCATCGGATACAGCGGAACTTTCTCTCAATAACGTAAGGGTGCCGTTGCAAAACCTGGTGGGGAGAGAAGGTGAAGGGTTTCGGGAACTGCTGCAATTTTTTAACAGGACCAGGATACATATCTCTGCCCAGGGGGTAGGTCTTGCCCGTTCGGCGCTTGACGAGTCTATCCGCTATACAAGACAGAGAAGTCAATTCGGCGCTCCACTTGCCTCATTTCAGGTGACTCGATTCAAGATTGCTGAAATGGCCACATGGATAAGGGCGGCCAGAAACCTCTATTACGAGGCGGCCTGGTCCGTGGATCATGGCAAGATTGATCATGCCCTTATCGCCATGGCCAAGTGGTACTGTGGTGAAATTGCGGTTCGTTGTGCAAACGAGGCGGTTCAGATGCATGGAGGCTACGGTTATATCGACGAGTACAAGGTACAACGGCTTTATCGGGACGCCAAGATACTCGAAATTTATGAAGGAACCAAAGAGATGGAAAAGGGCGTTATCTCAAGGGCCATTTTGGGATAACTGATTTTTATTTGTATATTTATGTATGAAAACAATCTGTTAATCAAACTCGAGGATATCCACTTCTCCTATGTCGGAGGACCGCCTATTCTTAATGGCATAAACTTCGAATTTCACGAGGGAGAGAGGGTCGGCTTGATAGGACCTAACGGAAGCGGAAAAACCACTCTGTTTCATGCTATTATAGGTCTCTTGAAACCAAACAGGGGAACCATTGAAATCTTCGGGAAAAAGATGGAGGAGGAGAAGCATTTTGTGCAGATAAGGCAGGAGATAGGCCTCCTTTTCCAGGATTCTGATGACCAGTTGTTCAGCCCCACTGTACTGGAAGATGTGGCCTTTGGACCGTTGAATCAGGGCAAAACGATGGATGAAGCCTTGGATATTTCAAGGGATACCCTTGGCATGTTAGGCCTTTCCGGATTAGAAGACAAAGTCACTCACAAGCTTTCCGGTGGGGAAAAAAGGCTGGTCTCTCTTGCAACCGTGCTTTCTATGCAGCCCAGAGTGCTCCTCTTGGATGAACCCACTACCGGCCTGGATACGGTTTCCTCGGAGAGGATGATAGACATTGTGAACAGATTAGATATATCGTCCATATTCATATCCCATGATATGGATTTTATCGTGCAGACCACTCAAAGGATCTATGGTATGGAGAAAGGCAGGATTTTTCTTGAGGATGAGGCGATCCCCCATACACACGTCCATTCCCATGGGTTTGGCAGGTTTCCTCACAGTCACTCTTACGGTGACAAACTCCGAACAGTTTCAGAGACAAAAAACAGTTGATTCTGCTGTCGTCATGACCAGTTGACTACGACAGAATGACTCTTCCCGTTATTACAGTATGTTGGGGTAATAAACAGTTATGAAAAAGATTGTAATGATGCGCGAAATGTCTGAAAATCAAAGTGGAATTATCAAGAAGATATCGGCCACGGGTGAAATAGGCAAGCGTATAAGAGAAATGGGGCTGGTTCCCGGGGCGATGATCCAGATTCAGGGCCGTGCACCTCTGAAGGATCCGGTAGCCATCAAAATCAAAGATTTTGTATTGACCCTTCGAAATGATGAAGCAAGCCATATTATGGTAGAGGTGGATACGGATGACCTTTAAATGAGGCAGAAAATATGGATAAATCGTTTACTATAGCGCTTTCAGGGAATCCCAATGCAGGGAAGTCCACCGTATTCAACGCCATCACAGGTGCGAGACAGCATATTGCCAATTACCCGGGTGTCACTGTTGAAAAAAAATATGGAAGTGTTTCCCACAAGGGTTATGAGATCGAGGTGGTAGATCTTCCGGGAACTTATTCTCTCACTGCATACTCGCTGGAAGAGATAGTTGCAAGGGATTTTCTGGTCAATGAAAGGCCTGAGATTGTAGTGGATATTGTGGATGCATCCAATCTGGACAGGAATCTTTATTTGGCGGTCCAGTTTAAGGAACTGGGCATACCATTGATCATGGGACTCAATATGGTGGACCTTGCCCACTCGAGGGGTATTACCATAGATCACAATAAACTGTCATCCCTTTTAGGTGTACCTGTCGTTCCAATGGTGGCAAGGTCAAACAAGGGGATAACCGAGCTGCTGGACAAAGTGGTTGAGGTCCTAGAGGCGACAAAAGATGATAGGGCATGGCATCCCACGATAATATCGTACGGGATGGATATTGACAGGGGCCTCGACGAGATTGTGCCTATTATCAATACATCCAGGGTGCTTGACAGAAAATATCCTCCCAGATGGACGGCCCTCAAGTGTATTGAGGGGGACAATCAGATCCTTGAATACCTGAAAGCCGATCCTGACGTGAGCATGAAAGTCAATACTATCTGTCAGAGGATCAGAAAACACACTCTGGACACCCTGGAGGAGGAACCGGAAAGCGTAATAGCCGATTATCGTTATGGATACATAGCCGGTATCACCAGAAATTCGGTCAAAAGGAGGATAGAGGCCCGTCTTAACCTCTCGGACAGAATTGACAAGGTAATGACAAACCGGATCCTCGGCCCTGTTCTGATGATGATTATACTGTATGGCGTATACAGCTTTACTTTTTGGGCCTCTGAAATTCCGATTGGATGGCTTGAAACTTTTTTTCAGTCATTCAAGGAGATAGTATCACTATGGGTGCCTGAAGGAATATTCCGGTCCATGATAGTGTCAGGTGTTATTGACGGCATGGGCGGGGTGCTTGGATTTGTACCCCTTATCATGTGCATGTTCTTTGCCATTGCCATTATGGAGGATTCCGGATATATGGCACGAACCGCATATATGCTGGACAGGATCCTGCGATGGTTCGGCCTGCACGGGAATTCCGTTATGTCCCTCATTATAAGCGGCGGAATATCCGGAGGGTGTGCCGTCCCGGGTGTCCTGGCCGCAAGGACCCTCAGGGATCCAAAAGAGCGGATAGCCACTCTCCTGGTGGTTCCATTCATGAATTGCGGGGCCAAACTGCCAGTATATGCCGTGCTTATAGCCGCCTTCTTCTTCGATGAGCAGGCACATGTGATGTTTGCCTTGACAATGCTTTCCTGGATGTTTGCCCTCTTTGCTGCAAAGCTCCTGAGGTGGACCGTTCTAAAGGGTCCCAAGACACCCTTTGTAATGGAACTTCCTCCATACAGGATGCCTACCCTGAAAGGTCTTTTTATCCATACCTGGGAAAGGACATGGCAATATATAAAAAAGGCGGGAACCATCATACTGGGATTTTCCATCATTCTGTGGGCAACAATGAGTTTTCCTGGCCTTTCCGATTCTAAAAAAAAGGTCTTTGAGGCCCAACGAGATGCCATAGCCTCTTCTCTGCTTGCATCTCCGGAGATAGAGAGATATGGGATGACCCGACAGGAATTAGACAGATTCGAAGACCTCTACAGATTGTATGTCCAGGCAGTCAGCAGAAATGACGGGGTTGTTATGGCACGTCTTAGAGGAGAACACCTGTTTCCTATTTTGCAGGCCATCTATTATAGTATGCACGAAGGACCTAAAGGTGCCCAGGCGCTCAACGAGGAGGCTGAAAAAGCCGCCTTGAAATATATTGAATTTCGGGATGCAGTAACTAGGATAGGTCTTGCAGAACAGCAGGAGACCCTGAAAGGAACAATAGCGGGATGGATCGGTATGCGACTTGAGACCATTACAAGGCCGTTGGGATTTGATTACAGGACTAACGTGGCATTGGTAGGCGGTTTTGTCGCCAAGGAGGTTGTTATATCGACATTAGGAACTGCCTATTCATTGGGTCAGGTGGGGACAGAAGCAGGGTCCTCACTCTCAATGAGGCTGAGAAATGACCCGAATTGGAATCCGCTTAGGGCATTTACATTTATCGTCTTTACCATGCTGTATGTTCCATGTATTGCTACTGTAATCAGCATCAAAAGGGAAACCTCATGGAAATGGGCATGTTTTTCTGTTATCTTCAATCTGCTTGTGGCGTATTTTGTGGCACTCATAATAGGTCAGACTGGTATGTTGTTAGGTTTGGGATAATGTTTTATCCGTTTCAAGGTGCTAAACAGATGGAGTGATACAATCATGGACAAAATTCCAATAACCAAAAATGGCCTTGAGAATCTTAAGGCGGAATTAAGCCACCTGGAAAAGGTGGAAAAACCCAGGAATATCCGGGCCATAGAAGAGGCCCGTAGCCACGGGGACCTCAGTGAAAACGCAGAATATCATGCTGCCAAGGAGAAACAGTCTTTCCTGGTAGGCAGGATAAATGAACTGAAGGATGTCATAGGCAAATCAGAGATAATTGAGGTGGATGACGGGCCCGCGGACAGCGTGGTTTTCGGACGCACCGTACTGTTGTATAATGTCCAGACAGACGAAGAGGTAACCTATCAACTGGTGGGACCGTATGAATCAGATCCTGAGAACGGAAAGATATCTGTGACATCTCCCTTGGGACAGGCATTAATAGGGAGAGAAGAGGGAGACGAGGTTAAGGTCAGGACTCCAAGCGGAATTCAGGAATACGAAGTCATTGAGATCAAATAGGATTTGTTATGGATAAAAAAAGCCTGGTCACCAAGGGTTGTATGGTCAAGATTAACTACGTTATGAAGACCTGTTTTCTCGATGGAACGGTAAAGGAACTTTCCCCTGATACTCTTGAATTTATATTCGGGGTGGAACGCCAGGCGCCTGCACTCGAAGCTGCTCTCGAGGCGGCAAGGGTAGGGGACAGGTTCAGCGTCCATATACCGGCTGAGGAAATATACGGGGCATATGATCCAGACCTGATCAGAGAAATCCCGAAAGAGGGATTGATCAAACAGAGGATCAAAGAAGGCCAATTTTATCGTCAGATAAAAAGCGGCCACCTGATATCCTTCAAAGTATTGGAGGTCAAAGAAAATACGCTCCTGGTAGATTTTAACAAACCCACGGCCGGCATATCTGTTACAATGGATTTGGAGGTGCTTGGCATCAGAAAAGCGGGCAAGAAGGAAACAGATATGGCACGTGAGGCTCAGCGTCGAAAAGAAATAGGGTGTGCTTAAAGGTTATGGTGCGTATATTCCTTCATGGTCTTGAAAGCAGCAATATGGGAACCAAGTCTGTGTTTTTCAGGGAAAAATTCCCTGATATGATTATCCCGCATTTCAAGGGTAATTTAAGGAAACGCATGAAAAAACTCGACGAGGTCCTTTCAGGCAAATCGGGAATAAGGCTCGTAGGTTCCAGCTTCGGCGGTCTGATGGCAACTCTCTTTGCCATGGAAAATGAAGCACGGATAGATAAGATAGTCCTCCTTGCCCCTGCCATCAATCTGATGGATTCTGATCTTGAAAAGAAAAAACAATCCATCTCTCTGCCTGTATGGATATATCATGGAACAAATGACCGTGTAATACCTATAAAGAAAGTGGAACCGGTTGCCAAAAAAATCTTTTCCCGTCTGTCTTTTCATCCGGTAGATGATGACCATTTTCTGCACAGGATATTTAAGACTATTCCTTGGGAAAACCTCCTGGCATGAATGAAAAGGGAACGGAATGCATAAGGGTTGCGGTAACAGTGCCCGTAAGGGACACGTTTTCTTATTTAGTGCCGGAACAGCTATCCCCCGGGATAAGGGTGGGATGCAGGGTCCTGGTTCCATTCAAAAAAAGGAAAGTAACGGGATATGTCCTGGAAAGAATCGAGGAAAATGATGATATAGAATTAAAGGCGGTTCTGGATGTACTCGATTCAGAACCTCTTTTTCCCCAAAAAATGGTGCCATTTTTCGAATGGCTGGCCGACTATTATTTCCACCCCATAGGCCAAGTCATCCAAACCTCACTTCCTGGCGGCCTGAATGCCGTCAATTACAAAAGCGCATCTCTCACTAAAACAGGCCTTAAAATCCTGGAGCAGCTTTCACAACAAACGGAACAAAGAGATATCCTTTCCTGGATAAAGGATCATCCCGGCAAAAAAATACCATGGCCGGTGGGAAAACTCTATCCACTGCGAAAAAAAGGATGGCTTGTCATAGAAGAACGGGCCAGGAGGCAGACAGCAGGGCCGCTTATACGAAAGTTTGTTAGGCCTAAACAGGACATTGAGCTTGAATCCATACTAAGGGAAAAGGCCCATCTTGTAAGGGCCAAAAATGAAGAAGAATTCTTAAAGGCAATTTTTGATCTCGGCATTGTTCTGTTAAGCGATCTTAATGTGAAATTTACCAATGCATATTATCTCGTCAAAAAATGGACCAAAGAGAATGTTATCGAGCAATACGAGGGAAGTCTTTACAGGGACCCTGCCGGTGCAACCATATTCCCTGCCCCGACTCCCCCCAGGCTTTACGGACAGCAAAAGGCCGCAGTGAAAAAGATCAATGAGTGCCTTGACAGAAAGGTGTTTTCCCCGTGCCTGCTTTACGGTGTTACAGGAAGCGGAAAAACAGAGGTCTACTTCAGAGCCGTTGAACATGCCATCCGGTTAGGCAAAAAGGCTATACTTATGGTACCTGAAATAGCCCTTGTGACATATCTTGAGAGTATATTCAGAGCAAGGCTGGGCAACCGGATTGCCGTTTACCATAGCAGACTCAGCCATGGTGAAAGATATGACCAGTGGATCAGGATGGCCAGGGGAGAGGTGGATATGGTTATCGGCGCCCGGTCGGCCCTGTTCGCCCCATTTTCCGAATTAGGAATAATCATCGTTGATGAAGAACATGATGCGTCATATAAGCAGGACACTACTCCAGGATATCAGGCCCGGGATGCCGCCGTGATGAGGGCAAAGATGGAAAATGCCGTGGTTTTACTGGGGTCGGGGACCCCGTCTGTCCAGTCCTTTCAAAACAGTATTAGCAAAAAGTATGATCTTATTCTTATGCCGGACAGGGTTGAACAGAGGCCATTGCCTGACGTGCAAATTGTTGACATGAAAAAACTCGACAAAAAAAACTTACAAAACAATATATTAAGCAACATACTTAAAGATGAACTGGAACAAAATCTTGCTGACGGATATCAATCCATCCTCTTTTTGAACCGCAGGGGGTTTCACCGGGTATTTCTGTGCCGCAGGTGTGGCAAGACCATCCATTGTCCAAATTGTGATGTATCCCTCACGCATCACATAGACATGGACAGGTTGACGTGTCATTACTGTGGATTGAGTATCGAAAGACCGGACAAGTGTCCTTCATGTGCTGAAAAGGTCCTGAAACCATATGGCTTCGGCACCCAAAAGCTGGAACAGGAGTTGAAAACGTCCTTTCCCGATGCAAGAGTGCTGCGAATGGACACTGACAACACACGAAAAAAGGGGCAGATTTATCATATTCTTAAAACCTTCAGCGACAACAAAGCGGATATGCTCATCGGCACCCAGATGATTACAAAGGGCTACCATTTCCCGAAGGTTACACTGGTAGGGATCGTTGCAGCTGACTCCTCACTCTCTTTTCCGGACTTCAGGGCAGGAGAAAGGACATTTCAGGTCCTTTCCCAGGTTGCAGGCAGGTCAGGGAGGGGAGGGGAGAGGGGGAGAGTGATCGTACAGACCTTCAATCCGGATCACTATGCAATCGATACAGCCACATCCCATGACTATCATACATTTTTCGAGAGAGAAATTGCATTGAGAAAGCAGCTCGGCTATCCCCCCTTTTCACATCTCACCTGTTTAAGGCTTGAGGGAAACAATAAGGAAAGGACGCAGGAGACCGTAGAACAATTAGGGCTTGGCATAAGGGCAATTATCGCAAAACAACCTGAAATAGGCAACAGTATTCATCTGTTAGGGCCTGTGGAAGCGCCCATTGCCCGCCTGAAAGGAAAGTACAGGTGGCAGATCTTGATCAAGAGCAAAAACATTTCTCTTCAAAAATATTTGTTGGGTGAAATTCACAGGCTTTCATTAAAAATGCTCAGATCAAGCGGCGTACGCCTTGTTATAGATGTGGATCCGTATCAAATGCTTTGATTAGGGCAGCGGATACATATCCCACCACGCGCCTCATATCCCCTGTTACATCGCCTGAATTGGCATACTTGAGTATAACAGCCTTATTGACATCGATCTTTTTTGCTATCATAAGCAGAGTGATAACAGCGGCCCTTCCACAGGCCTCGCACTTTCCGATGGAAAGGTCTTTATGAAGCCCCCCTATGTCGAGGCTACGCACATCTCTAATAAACTGGTGGTCCAGTTCCTTAGCTTGCTTATAGTTATGAAAGTGGGAAAGATCGCTGCTGGCTATGAACAGGGTCTCTTTTGAATCGCCTGCTATTCTTGCAAGCACGTTGGCCAACTCCCGGCATGTGTCAAGATCATACCGCCCTATGAGAACAGGAACAATCCTGAATTTTTCAAGTACCGTTTGCAGAAAGGGAAGTTGAATCTCTATGCAGTGTTCTAAGGTGTGGGCCCTTTTTATGTATCTGATGTCCGGGCTCGCGTTAATGATCTTGTTGCACATTTCCAGATCAACGGGCACTATACCGAGAGGTGTTTCATATCCTGACTGAAGATTGACAGATACCCCTTCAAAACCCATCCTGTGGCTTGGGCCTATCAGGACAATTCTCTTAAACTGCGTACCCTTTAAAAGCCTGTAGGCATGGGCCGCAATTTCTCCCGAATAGCGATAGCCGGCATGGGGAACAATGACGGCCTTGAGTTTCCCGCTGAAATTTACCGGTTTTACCTTTGACAAAAAGCCCCTGATAGTATCTGTCAGCTTTTCTCTGGATCGGGGATACCAGCTGCCTGCCAGGGCTGAAGGACGGATCTCTTCCTCATACCATTCTTCTCCTGTTACCCGGGACTGACAGAAGCAGATCCCAAGGAAAAGGAAAAAAGGGAGAAAGACAATGCTGAAACGATTCCTGGTCACGCGTTTTTTCCTGAAATTTCTTGCGTTATGATAGGATGTTATTATATGAATTATAGATCATATTCAGCTTCATAACAAGTTATTTCATGAAAGAGGGAATTATGCACTCTTACTACAAGGTTTCCATGCTGGCAGTGGGTATTTTGGCATTTTTCGTCTTAAGTTTAGGCTGTGAGAAAGATGTTGATGCAGGGTTAACGGCGCCTGATTTTTCCCTGCCGGATCTATCCGGCCAAAACACCTCTTTAAAGCAGTTTCAGGGCCAGGTAGTGATCCTGGATTTTTGGGCAACATGGTGTTTCCCTTGCAGAATGTCAATTCCGGAGCTTGTTAAGATCCAGGAAAAATACAGGGATAAAGGGCTGGTCATTCTCGGAATTTCATTGGATAATCCCATGCGCACTACGAACAAGGCCCTCATGGCATTCAAGAACAAATTCGGGATCAATTACAGGATACTTCGTTATGATATTAACGTGATAAGGGCCTATTTCGGCCAAAGCAATCCGGCCATACCCACCATGTTTCTCATAGACCGCAACGGGAAGATCAAGAGCAAAATCGTAGGGTTCAGGCCTGACGCACTCAAAAATTCCCTCGCCAACTTGCTGAAATGATAATTGACTTTCATACGCACATATTCCCACCCGTATTCCGGGATAAAAGGGAGTCGTTTTTTTCAGAAGAGCCCGCCTTCAGGAGCCTTTACGGCTCTCCCCGTGCCAAATTAATCGGAATGGAAGAGCTCCTTGAGTGTATGGACGAAGACGGGATCGACAGATCCGTGGTCTTTGGCTTTCCATGGGAAAAGGAAGAACACTTTAAGAGACACAATGACTACATAATTGAGGCGGTCCACAGGTACCCAAACCGTTT
>CAZQAA010000199.1:0-30232 GCA_964591255.1 uncultured Desulfobacterales bacterium
AAACTGCATTACCTTTTGATATGATTCATAACCCCTCATTACCTCTATCATCTCCGTCATGACTCCTATGGCGTTCACATTGGAAAGCTCTATAAAACCCTGAGTTACTTTGACATTATCAGCCCCTTTTTCATTATTTCCTTTGCCGACAGGGGCGAACATGGTGTCTCCCATCTTTTTCAGTGGATAGGGTTGAGAAAAATCAACTATCTTCAATGTTCCTACCTGGTCCTCATCTACAGAGATATTGCCCTGTTCATCTATCACGATATTCCCCCCATCCTTGATATCAATATTTATGGGGCCGCTGTCACCCAAGACTGGCAACCCATCCTGGGTAACAAGTAACCCTTCCCGGTTGAGAGTAAAATTGCCATTTCTCGTATATCTGGTCCCGTCTTGGGTCTTAATGCAGAAAAAACCATCCCCTTCCAAGGCAAGATCCAGAACATTACCTGTGTATTGTAATCCTCCAGAGGAAAAGTCGGTTTTGGTCCCTTCAAATTCTACATGGTAATTGCATGCAAAATTAGGGGACATATCACCCGAGGGATTTGATCCTGAAGATGATGGCAGGTATGTCTTGAAAATTGATTTGTCTGCCTTGAAACCTGCAGTGTTCAGGTTGGCAAGATTATTACTGAGAATTTCTAATCTCATTTGATTGATTATAGCCCCTGAAGCTGCAGTATATATGATGTCATTCATGTATGAATTCTCCTGTAAATTTTCGGATAAAGCAAGACGGTGCCCGCACATGTTTATCCTTATAATATTACTTTTGCAAAACGCATACCATAGGGTAATTCAATTTTTCCATAGTTGTTTCAACATCTAACGGGTTTGTCTACAGCTGTATTTAAGGAATAAACTATCATGCACATAGGCAATTTTTACCCACTATCAATCTATCAATGCGCAATACGACAGTGACTATCTATGTTCATGCCTTGGCCTCAATTGCCATGTGTTCGTTATTTTTCTTGAAAAGCAGGCTAAAGACAATTTCCGGTTCCAGTTTTATTACCCTGACCACGATCCTGTCACCTGGCATCAGATTAGGCCCGCTTTGTACGGGGATACAAATGTCCTTGAGACGGACAGCGATTCTGTTACCGCTCAGATAACCCAGGACCTCTCCTTCCAGCAATTCTCCATGCTCAAGTCCCAGTAGTGCATCCTTGTCCTGAACAGATTTAAGATAAAGCCAGAGTCTTTTACTTGTCCTTTTTATAAGATTCATGGCCTTTAAGTTTAAGTATTAACTTGATTTCTCCCCTAGGGACCTTGAATTTTTTTGAAATTGTATCCACATCAAGCCCATCTCCTGCGGCTTTAACTATTTCTTTATACAGATTGTCGTAGAGATCCGTCTCTTGCAATTTATTATCGATACTTTCCTGGTCATTCATTTCTGGATACGAAGATTTGTCTGGTTTGTTTCCCATGAGTGGCCCAGTATTTTTTAGGGCCTCTAATTGCCCTAACAATTGTTCAAGGTTTCTGCTCTCGTTATTTTCAGCGTCAGATACAGGCTGTAACAGCATTTCAGATTGTTGTTTCGACAGTTGACTAAGTATTTGATCATGGAAGCTTCTGTTTTTCAGATCGTTATTTGCTTCATGCAAATTGTTTTTTTCTTTAATTTGGATCATGACAAGATAAATAAAGATGAGGATGCATGTGCAAAATCCTATGGCGTTTATGAATATCTCCCATGGCCATGTGGCAAAACAGATCATTTTGGTTCCTTCACTCCTTCATTAAACAGTGATATTTCTAAACCTTCACATCAATCAATTTTCCTTGAATGCGGTCTTCCGGTGAATCTTCCCTGTTGAGACCTAAACTGTCACCGTCCATCCTTTCCTGAAATCTAGGATCTCTATTTTCATCCTTTTTTTCATCATAGTCCAGAGAGTTGGCTGTCTGTTTGTTTTGTTTCTTTTCTTTGCCATCTCGTTCCTTTTTATCAATAAGATGTCGTTTAAAGAGGTTATTATATACATTTTCTTCCCGGCGTTTTACACTTTTTATCCTCTTTGCAGAGGAGATGGGAGACAATGTTTTCTGGATGTATGTCCTGTCTACTTCAACCATGACTACCTGCCTTTGACAAAAAGGCCGCGAGACAGAATGTCTCAGATCCGGCTACAAAAAAATGCGCTCAGTCACCTATGAAATTGTCCTTTCTTAACTTGGATCTCAGGCGAATAACCGCTCTGGAATGAATTTGGGAAACCCTTGATTCAGTGATGTCCAGGACTTTCCCTATTTCCTTCATGGTCAATTCGTCCCAGTAATACAAGGAAATAACCATTTTTTCCTTTTCTGGCAATTCATCAATGGCGGCGGCAAGGGCAGACTCCATTTCTTTAAGGCTTGCCATAGACAAGGCATCTTCCCCCCGTCCATCCATTAAGGCATTCAGCATCATCTCTTTTTCTTTTTTTGAATAATCTTTTATCTCATCAAGGCTTACAAATGATATTCCTGCCATTTTTTTTATTTCATTCAATTCGTCTGTATCCACACCCATTTCATTTGCAATTTCCTCATCACTGACATTCCCTCCTGATTTTTGTTCCAATTTTAGATATGCGGATTCTAAACTGCGGATTTTTTTTCTTGTTGACCTGGAGACGAAGTCACGCGAGCGGAGTTCACTCAAAATTGCACCCTTTATACGGAATGTAGCATATGTCATAAACTTGTTGTCCCGTGACGGATCATATCGAGTGGCAGCATCAATCAGGCCGATAATACCGGCATTGACTAAATCATCTGTTTCTACATCAAGAGGAAGATGTCCGGAAATCCTGTTGACAATTCCCTTAACATGTTGGAGGTTTTGAGTGATCAGTTCATCTCTTGATACCCGATCCGTATCCCTATAATATGTTGATATGTTTTTGGCTAAGTCCATGGTTCTCTCTCTTAGTTTAGAAAATTATTCTGTTCAAATACATACAACCGAAAATATGTTTTGTTTATTCCAACCTGTCCGATAAAAGCTGTTCCCAGAAGAAACTGGTTCCTCCATTCGGAATGGTATGTGCCTGTGATGCACATATCTTTTTTGCCAGTGAAATAAAACACCTGCTTGCCTTCGTATCAGGATATATGTCGCTGACAACCTTTTGGGCCCTTACGCCTTTAGTAACATTTTTGTCAAACAGAATACAGCCTATGTATTCAATAGATATGTCTAAAAATTTGTCAGTAACAACGCTCAACTGTCTATATACATCGTATGCTTCTCCGCTATTGGCGGCCAGATTGACCAGTAATTTAAAGCTTCTCTCGGAGTATTTGACGGAGAGCACCTTCATAAGTGCATATGCATCTGTAATAGACGTGGGTTCCGGAGTTATTACCACCATTATCTCTTGTGCGCTGACATTAAAATACATCACGTTTGAAGAGATGCCTGCGGCAGTATCAATTAGTAGGATATCAATAGATTCACTTAACGAATCGAGGTCTGAAAGTATTCCTATCTTTTGATCCTTAGTTAACTTGGTGAGTTCCTGAATCCCGGAAGAAGCCGGCAATATTTTCATATTGCCGGGGCCTTCTATTATAATAGAAGGAATTGTCTTTGATCCTTTAATAACATGCGAGAGGTTGTATTTGGGTGTCAACCCAAGCAACACATCCAGATTTCCCAAACCCAAGTCTGCGTCCAGGATGAGGACCCTTTTCCCCAATTTGCTAAGTGTATAGCCTAGATTTGCAACAATGTTAGTCTTGCCGACGCCGCCTTTACCGCTGGTTATGGCAATCACGCGCATATCCGGATTATGAGATTTGTTTTTCTTTTTGGAGTCGGCCCGTGTCCGACCTGCTAATTTATTAGACAGGCTTATCACCTTGTTTGAGAGTGTTGTTCTCATTATCTCTTCTCCAGTTTGATCCACCATAACCAGATTTGATCTCAGTGGAATAGGTCATTTTTATCCAGGATAATGCAGTATGTCTGATCGTCCGTTATAGATATAGTAATCTTTAAAGCCAAGACTGCCTACTGCCTGTTTGTATTCTCCTCTGCTTTCTTGAGAAAACAGGTCTCTGTTATCTCTTCCCCATGTCCATCCCTCCAGTAACATATCGGCGATTTTCCTTAGAGAGACAGGTTCCAGATCTTCCGGGACCTGCTGGCCGTTTGTCAGGTAAGAAATGGGGGTCATTGTCCGGATGGCCGCATTAAGTAGCGAACCGAATGTACTACTCTCATCGATTTTTGTGAATATCATCCTGTCAAACGATATTAAGCTGAATCTGTCTACTACATCTTGTACGTCTTCATATTTGGAAGTAGCACTTAAAAGTAGATGTGCCTCCATAGGGGCTATTTTGCCTAACAGGCTCTTGAGTTTGTTAAGCTCATTATCATTTTTTTGGCTCATTCCTGGAGTGTCAATCAGGATCGGGTCATTACGCATTAAGCCTCGAACAGCTTTCTTGAGCTCTTTATGGTTAGATGCGAACTCAAGCTGAATCCCCATTATCCTTGCATATGCCTTAAGTTGTTCCACAGCGCCTATTCGATTATCATCCAAGGATATCATTGCCACTCTTTCTTCCATTTCAAACAGATGAAAGGCCGCAATTTTTGCAACAGTTGTTGTTTTCCCCACACCAGTGGTACCTATTAAGGTCACAATTTTTCGTCTTTCCCCTTTTTTCCCTATGGGGTTGGCCTTAACTCCTACCGCATCTAGGGCTTGCGCCAGACTTGACCCTATGCCTTCATTCCCTATTGCCAATCCCTTTAGGCCTTTGGCCATCCTTTGCATCAATTTTTTTATCGTGTCTTCCTCTATTCCCTGGGACAGCAGCTTTTTTCGTAGTGACATCAACAAAAAATTGTCTGTAGAGCTGACGCTGTCTTGGGATATCTCTGGTTCCCGCCGATTTTTAAGAATCCTCAGTTCACGATGAAATTTATTTAAAATGCCTTTTTTTTCGTTTAGCCTGTCAATTCCGGGATTATTCCTTGTTGGCTCAACATCCGACCCCATGTAAAGATCTGGTGACAGGTCGTTGTAAGTATTATTCTCATCTAATATACTATAATTGGAATCAATTGCTGCTGTCACCTCAACTCCGGGTCTTGAGAGGAATCTATATATTCCCTTATCCTTCTTTATGGACCTTGCAGAGAGGATTACCGCTTCAGGGCCAAATTCCTTTTTGACCATCCCTAACGCCTCTTTCATGTTTGGTGCTTCAAATCTTTTAATTTGCATCTGTAAGCCCCACAGTTCCTAATGTTTGGATTCTTATATCACTCAGAATTTCATTATAAGAAAGGACAACCAGTTCCGGAATAAATCTGGCCATCAGTTTCTTAAAATGTAATCTTATCTGGGCAGAACATAATACGATGGGTTGATAATTCTTTGCAGCAAATTTATCTATTTTTTTCATAAGGTTATTGACTATCTGCTGTGCGACACCAGGATCGATTGCCAGAAAATTTCCCTGGTCTGTCTGTTGAACACTATCTGCCACAAATTTTTCAACATCCTGATCAAGTGTCACGACATACATATTCCCATCAGGAGATTGATACAGCCTGGTAATAGTTCTTGCCAGGGCGCTTCTAACATACTCCGTCAACATATCCGTATCTTTTGTAACAGGAGCCCAGTCAGCCAGTGTCTCCAATATGGTAAGCATATCACGAATCGGAATCTGCTCTTTTAAAAGATTTTGTAGCACCTTCACGACACCTCCTATGGACAATAGATCAGGAACCAATTCGTCAACTACCTTTGGATACGATTCCCTGATATTATCTAAGAGCTGCTGGACTTCCTGCCTGCCCAGCAACTCGTGGGCATAGCGCCTGACTACATCTGAAAGGTGTGTAATGACAATGGTAGCCGAATCTACTACAGTATAACCCTTGCTCATGGCACTTTCTTTTTCTGATTCCTTGATCCAAAATGCCGGAAGCCCATAGGTGGGTTCCTGGGTAGGTATTCCAATGGCATCTCCTTCAGCTGTCCCAGGATTCATGGCCAACATGTAATTTATCATAAGCTCTCCTCTTGCCACTTCATTCCCTTTAAGTAGAATAGAATATTCTCCGGGTTTCAGCTGCATATTGTCCTGGATATGAACAGGAGGCACAATGATGCCATTTTCCTGCGCCAGTTGTCGTCTGACCGATCTGACACGATCGAGGAGTTCTCCTCCCTGTTCTATGTCTACTAATGGTATAAGACCATATCCTATTTCCAATGAAATGATGTCTAAAGGAGGAAGGGGCTCAAGTTTGTCAAGCGGTTTGGCCTTGGCCTTTAGGGCCTTTTTTTCTTCCTCTTCTTTGGCACCTATTTTTCCTGCCTGAAACGTTATATAGGCCAAGGTCCCGGCCAAAACAGACAGGATAACGAAGGGTAAGGTCGGAAGACCCGGAAACAGGCCAAAACCCAAAAGAACACCTGATGCAACTGCTATAGCACGAGGTTGAACGAGCATTTGGCTTGTTATGCCCTTTCCCAGGCTTGAGTCGGAACCTGCCCTGCTCACTACGATACCAGCCGCTGTAGAGATGATAAGCGCCGGAATTTGGGTCACCAGACCATCTCCGACGGTCATTAGTGTGTAATTTTGGGCTGCATGGG
Source organism: uncultured Desulfobacterales bacterium (assembly GCA_964591255.1). GTDB lineage: Bacteria > Desulfobacterota > DSM-4660 > Desulfatiglandales > Desulfatiglandaceae > CAZQAA01. The sequence continues at coordinate 6,639 of CAZQAA010000199.1, forward strand.
AAAAGCTCATATGGTTTTGAAGAACTCCAATTGCAAGTCCCCCTATGATGTTGATAAGTGTTATTATTACTCCAGCAATTGCATCACCACGAACGAACTTGCTGGCACCGTCCATGGCCCCATAAAAGTCAGCCTCTTTTGTAATCATCGATCTTCTGGCGCGTGCCTCTTGTTCATCAATCAGACCTGTATTAAGGTCTGCGTCTATGCTCATTTGCTTGCCCGGCATTGCATCAAGGGTGAAGCGGGCGGCTACTTCGGCGATTCTTCCGGCCCCTTTTGTTATTACAACAAAATTAATCACCACAAGGATAAGGAATACTATAGCCCCCACTACATAATTTCCGCCCACCACAAAATTTCCAAAGGCCTTGATTACACGCCCGGCAGCTGCAGTTCCCTCATTTCCGTGGAGGAGAATGATTCGGGTTGATGCAATGTTAAGTGATAAGCGATATAGGGTTACAAGCAGCAGGATGGACGGAAATGCCGAAAAATCTAAGGGTTTAGAGATATAAGTCGACACAAGAATAATCATCAAGGCCAGGGTTATATTAAGTGACAACAGAATGTCGAGTAGTACAGGGGGTAGTGGAATAACCATAAAAACAAGAATTCCGACTATTGCCACTGCCAAAACAATATCACTGTTTTTTGTCAAAAGTGGTATTTCGCTTGAATACTGGGCCTGATTTGCAATGTTCACGGCCTTTACTCCTGGTTATAAATTTACAGATAGTTGTTATTGTAAGTTGTTATCTATTATGGCTTCGTGCCGCCTTCAATCTGTAAACGTATGCCAATAACTCGGCAACGGCACGATACAGATTAACCGGGATAAAATCTCCTATTTCTACTGTCCTATAGAGCGTTTGAGCCAGAGACTTGTTCTCAATGATCGGTATGCTAATTTCTCTCGCAACCTTTTTAATCCTTTCGGCAACAAAACCGGCACCCTTTGCCACCACCTGTGGAGCCATCATCTCGTCAGCATTATATCTAAGTGCTATGGCAAGATGTGTTGGGTTGGTGATGATAACATCCGCCTTGGGAATTTCCTCCATCATGCGGCGTTGGGCCATCTCCCTTTGAACAGATCTGATCCTGGCCTTGACCAAAGGATCTCCTTCTCTCTGTTTAGCCTCATCCTTGATTTCTTGTTTAGTCATCTTCAGATCTTTTTCATGTTGCCATCGCTGAAAGCCATAATCTAGACCGGCCATAAGAATTAATGCCAAACAGGTATAAAAACAAATTTTAAAAGATGTGCTGCTGACAAACAGGAGGATATCCGGACATTCCATCTGCATCAAAGAAGGGATGGTCTTCACTACGGCTCTTATCATTAGAAAACCTATACCTCCTAATACAACGACTTTAAAAATGGCCTTTGTGAGATCAACCAGTGATCTAAGAGAAACCATTTTTTTTATCCCATTGATAGGATTCAGCCTGGAGACTTTGGGTACGATTGTTTCACCCGTAAATATAAATCCAAATTGTACAAGATTTGCAGTAACACCTGCGGCAGCGATTGTTAACATAAAGGGCAGCAGAATGGTCGCCATTTGCCATAATATTTCCGCCAAAAGGGCAGGTGCTGATGTTTGATCTACTGCAAGGGTCCCCATTTTTTGTATCATCTCTTGCATTAGGCCCATAAGTCTTGAAAATATATCGGAGCCAAGAAAGAACATAACGCCAAGTGAACTGAACAGCACGAATACAGACACGACTTCCTTGCTTTGAGCGACCTGACCCTTTTTTCTGGCCTCTTCTCGTCGCTTTGGAGTAGCTGATTCTGTTCTTTCTCCGTCTTTGTCTTTCGCCATGGCAATCCTGTCTTATTATATTAAGTCCTTTACTACCTATTTGATTCAGTAATTATATGTAGTTCCGACCCACCTTTTTCTACATCGCTTTTAGGAAGAAGAGCATATCCCTGCCTAATGTATTAAATGTTTCACCTATGAAGGTGACTACAAAGGGGACTGAAAAACCAAGAAAGATTAACCCTATCAGTATTTTCAGTGGCATTGCCACAATAAATACATGGAGCTGGGGCACTGTCCGTGCTATCAGGCCAAGCACCACACTTGTTAGCAAAAGTACAGTCATAATAGGTGCAGCAACCTTGATAGAAATTATAAACATATTTCCTATAAGCTTTATTAAATGTTCCATTACAGAGTTATCAAAATGAAATCCAAAGGGTTGTACCATCTGAAAACTATCGGCTACTGCACGTATGAACCAGTAGTGGGCATTGATAGTGACAAAAATCAGCATCGCCATCAAATTGTTAAGACGAGCCACGACTGAGACCTGTTCACTTGTCATGGGATCTATAACATTGGCAATTGCAAGTCCCATTTGAAATCCAACCAGTTGTCCTGCTAACTGAATTCCAGCAAAAATAATTCGGACGGACATGCCGATGATTACCCCCAAAAGGATTTCACCTGAAATTCCGATCGCAAGGGGGATAGGCCTGATTTCAACAGGGACATCTTTCAGACTTATGACTTGGAAAAGCAATATGCTAAAGGATAGCGCCAGCCCTGCTTTGAACAGGAGAGGGATATTTTTGCTGTCAAATAGGGGCACGGTAATTATGATGGCGCTAACCCGTAGAAAAACCAATAGAAAAGCCTGAATTTGTGACAGAGAGATCTGAAAGGTGCCCATTTCTTGTTTTAGCCTTTCAATGAATATATGTTGATATGTTGCCGAATACGTTTTGGGTGAAATGAACTATAATTTTTAGCATCCACGGGAAAAAGATCAGCACGGCCAGGGCCACGGCTAACATCTTTGGAATAAAGACCAATGTCATTTCGTTGATCTGTGTGGTGGCCTGAAATATTGCCACGATAAGGCCTGCTACCAGACCAAAAATTAACACAGGTCCTGTCAATAAAATAGTGGCCTTTATTGCCTCTAAAATGAAACCTGTAACAAATTCAACAGACATAGTTATCACCCAAAACTCTTTACTAAGGAACCGACAATTAGATACCATCCATCTGCTAGCACAAATAACATAAGTTTAAACGGTAACGAAATCATAATAGGTGGCAACATCATCATTCCCATTGAGAGCAATACGCTCGCCACCACCATGTCCACAACCAGAAAAGGTATATATAATACAAATCCTATTTGAAACGCTGTTTTCAATTCGCTTATGATAAATGAAGGGATAAGCACGGAAGTGGATACTTCCTGTGCATTTTTGGGCCGATTCATCCCGGCAATATCCACAAAAAGGGCCAAGTCCTTTTCCCTTGTTTGCCGGAACATAAAAGCTCTTAATGGCTGGGAGGCATTTTCCAATGCCACCTTATAGTTTATCTTGCCATCAAGATATGGTTGAAGGGCTTCCTTGTTTATTGTCTGCCATACTGGTGTCATTATGAAGAAAGTGAGAAACAGTGCCATGCCAAGTATTATCTGGTTAGGGGGCATCTGATGAGTTCCCAAGGCTTGCCGGAGAACAGAGAGGATGATCACAATTCGTGTAAAAGATGTGACCATAATAAGAATTGCTGGAGCCAGAGAAAGAACTGTTAATAGGAGGAATATCTTTAAAATTACTGATATCTGTCCCGTGTCCCCACTATTGTTCAAGCCGATCGTGATATAGGGTGTGGTTATGCCTCCCGTATCACACCACCCCATTCCTGGAGTAGTAAAAAACAGCCCAACACAAATCAGAAAGGTTAGCGTTCTAAACTTGCACAACTTTCCCAAAGTCAGTACATGTCTTAGATCGAACTCTGTCTTGTAATTACCTTTTATCATTGTTATGTCTGAACCTGTATGAAAATTTGTGTAGTTGATCCGAGAACGGGATAGGTCTTTTTGTATGCTCAATATTTCTGATCTGCTCCAATGTCTCAAGATCATCTATTTTTGTGAGCATACACATGTTTTCACCACTAATACCTATGACCAGGATACATCCAGGAACTTCAACCAAAGTGATAGCTTTTTTTATGCCGATATAATTTGTTGACAGGATTTTGATAAGGTCGCCTTCTGTTCCACAGGTATTTTTCCTGCTTAGCCGCTTTATGAAGTAAAAGAAAAGCATCAAACCACCTAACACGGCAATCAAGGCAACCAGCATCTTTATTGCGGATGACATAATATCAGGAGTATAATTCATTTCAGTTTCTCAACTCTTTCAGAGGGACTTACAATCTCGGTCAATCTGATACCATACTTATCTTTGACAACAACTACTTCACCTCTTGCTATGAGTTTTTGGTTTGCAAGTATCTCCAATGTCTCTCCTGCGATTTTTGATAAGGGAACTACAGATCCTTGATTTAGTTTAAGTAGATCACTTACCAGCATCTCTGTTCGTCCCAGCTCTACAGTTATCTCAAGCGGAATATCAAGGATAAAGTTTACATTGCCAGGAGCTATTGAGTCGGAATTATTACTGTCTGATGATTTGAATGAATTATTTGCGGCCGATTTTTTTTCAGACTGATTTCCATCTTTAGTTTGTCCGGGTATCTGTTCCTGTTGAAGTCTGTTTGTCCCTTCCTCTGTAGAAGATTTATCTTTTTCATCTGGCAGAGGATTATTGTTTATTTCCTTTTCATCATGGGTTGCCATGACCCTCTCCTCCATCTCCATCATGTTGAAGTAATTTCATTATTTGAACTGCACGATTTCCATTGACTACCCCGGGAAACCCAAGATACTTTGGAATGCCTTCTATTGTAACAGCTATAGGATCATGGACTCCCGTATTTAATCTGAGCATGTCTCCCACTTTTAGGCCCAGCAGATCTTTTGCAGTAATTCCCTTGGATTTTCCAAGTTCTGCAATCATTTCGACGGGCACCTCATTTATGAGTTTGCGTATATGGGAGTTCCATTTAGTCTCTATACCCGAATCTGTTAGGTATATTGCTGAGAGCTTGTCTTTAATGGGCTCCAACATAAAATAAGGGATACAAAAATGCATGTTCCCTGAAAACTCATCTGCATTAACAGAAAACACCATGATTATGGCCAGATCGTTAGGGGAATAAAGATGTACAAATTCGGCCCTTGTCTCGCTCTTTCTCAACAAGACTTTTGCCTGATATATAAGTGCCCATGCTTCCTCAAAATTTTCAAGGATTCCGTTAACAAACTTTTTTATTATTCTTTGCTCGATAGCGCTGAATTCCCTGTTTGTGCCTAAAGGCTTCCCTTCTCCGCCGAACATGCAGTCGATAACATAAAAACCCAGAGTCGGTTCTATTGCCAAAAGGGCTGACCCGGTAAGCGGTTCCATATTAAATACGGTAAAACTGGCAGGACTTTGAATACCCTGAATAAATTCTCCGAATTTTATCATTTCAGTAGCAGCAGTCTTTATCTCTATGGATTTCTGAAGTAATGAAGATATGGAATTACGTAATAATTTTTTGAACTTGTCGATTACCTCTTCCAGGGCATGAAATTGATCATGCAACATTATATTCTGGGAAGTCAGGTCATACGTCTCTACCTCGATTTCACCTTCCTTCCCATGCCCGAGGTCCACCTCTCCCTTATCCATTGAGGTTAGTAGGGCATCTATTTCTTCCTGTGATAGAATTTGGTCGGACATAAGTTCTCTCTCTTATTGGACTACGAATTCCGTAAAATAGATATTTTTTATTGCATCGCTTTTGAAAATATTATTCAATTTTGCGAGTATTTCATCACGCAGGGCAATCTTTCCCGTACTGCTCTGTATGTCCTGTACTTTTTTTGTTGGAAGTATCATGAGGATAGAGTCCATTATCTGCGGTAATCGTTTCTCCACATCCTTGGCAATCACTTCATCTTTCAGTTCAAGATTTATGGCCACCCTCAGATATCTTTCCCTGTCTTGATCAGCAAGGTTTACCACAAATGTTTTAAGCGGATAAATAATTCCGATTTCCTCTGGCTTTTCTTCTTCCGGTTCACTTTCCTCTTGTGCGACAGCCTCAACCTGTGGAACAGAAGCGGAAATCTTTTTCCATAGTACGAAAAATCCTGCCCCCATCATCCCCATAATCAAGACTCCGATAATTATAATTATTATCAACACCTTATTTCCCATTATATTTTCCCCCCTTTGTTACTAAGATTACCTCTACTCGACGGTTTATTGCCCTGTTTTCCGGAGTGTCGTTTGGAACCAGGGGCCTGACTTCTCCGTAGCCAGCACCGGCCAGCCTTTCCGGTGCTATTCCTTTTATATTGGCAAGATATTTAATTACATTTATGGCCCGCGCTGTAGACAGCTCCCAGTTGGATGGGAATTTACGGGTATGTATAGGGATATTATCGGTATGTCCTTCAATGCGTACAGGATTTGGAATGTCGCTAATTATTTCAGCAAGCCTGTCCAATACGGGAAAAGCCTCTGGATTGATATCAGCGATGCCGGAATCAAACAGGACGGATTCTTCTAATCTTATGACTACTCCTTCCTCTGTTACCTCTGCACCTATGCCTTCCTCTGTCTTAAGTTCTTCAATGGATTCTTTGATTTTGCTGGAGTCAATAGTCATTTCTTGATCTATCTGATTGCTGCCTGGTATATGAAGATCTGTCCTTGCTACTACGGAAACCTCCACTTTTTTCCCTTCTTTCAGGACACCCAGGCCACTCTGGAGACCATTTTTAAACACTTCCAATTTTCTTGCCTCTATGCTTCCCATTGTGAACAAAAGGACAAAAAACACCAATAGAAGAGTCATCAGATCATTAAAAGTGATAATCCATCTGGCAGGTTCCCCGTTGTCGTATTCCATGTCTTCTGTTTTTTTTGTTCGCATTTTATTCTCTTTTCTGAAAAAGCTTATCTCTATCTGGTAAAAACTATTCCTACTCTCCGGTTTTTGGCCCGATGTTCGGGAGTATCATTTGGAAAAATAGGATGATATTGTCCATAACCTACAACAGAGAACCTTTTGGCCGGTATCTTTTCTTCTTCTGTAAAGTATCTCAATACATTTACCGCCCGTGCCGCTGAAAGCTCCCAATTGGACGGAAATTTTTCTGTATGAATAGGGATGTTATCCGTATGCCCCTCGATGCGAATAAAATTTGGTATGTTTGAGATAATAGCCGCAATTTTTCTCAACAGTGGCAGGGCCTTTGGTGAAAGCTCTGCGGCTCCTATGTCAAACAGGACGACGTCTGGTAATCTCATTACAAGTCCTTCCTTTGAAAAAGAAAATCCTATCTTTTTTTCAAGGCCTAATTTCTTTATTGCTTTCTTAAGATTTTCACAAACAGATGCAAGTTCACTGTCCTTGTCAACCATGTCCACTGAATCAGCCACAACCTCTTTTCCTTCTTCAAACTTTACACCGCCATCCAGGATACTAACGGATGATACGAACGATCTAACAAATCTGAAGACATTACCCTGTTCTATGGTTGTAAAAGAACTTAACATGACAAAAAACGACAGAAGAATCAGAATGAAACCGGAGTATACAATTTCCCATCCAGCTCCTGCTTTGTAAGGGCTTGTTTTTTTATGTTTTATGGGACGTCTTTTATATTCTTCCTTTATCATTTTGTACTTATTCGCCTCTGCGGGCCTTAGGTGATACAAAGGCCTTGAGTTTTTGTTCCACAATACGGGGATTGTCTCCCGATTGGATGGAAATGATGCCTTCCATAACCATTTCGCTTATAAGGATTTCCTGTTTGCTTCTTGTTTTAAGCTTGCCTGCGATAGGTAAAAACAGCAGGTTAGCCAGCAACACCCCATAAAAAGTCGTTAACAGGGCGATGGCCATAGGCCCCCCGATTTTGCTGGGGTCTTCCATCTGCATTAGCATTTGTACCAATCCTATAATAGTACCAAGCATCCCGATGGCCGGGGCAAATGTCCCCATGGTATAGAAGATCTCTGCACCCAGCTTATGGCGTTCTTCGATAGATTGGATTTCCGTGCTCAGAATGTCTTCTATTGCATTGGATTCCATGCCGTCGATTGCAAGCTGCAATCCCTTAACGAGGAATGGATCATCCAGTTTTTTTACTTCTTGCTCAAATGAGAGTATGCCTTCACGTCTGGCCTTTTTTGCGAAGTCTACCAACAACTTTATAAGTTCATTTACATTTTGAGAACGGTGCATAAATACATGTTTTGCCACGCCAAATACACTCATTATCTCAGATAAGGGATATGACAGAAGGGTTGCACCCATCGTACCTCCAATCACGATCATGAGAGAAGGATAGTTGACAAACCATGCTCCGTTACCGCCCATTATGATTGAGCTGATTACCAACCCTCCGGCAATCAGGATGCCAATAAATGTGGCAATATCCAACGACGGCCTCCTTTAGTAATTCTAAAGTGTCGCTCTGAGAAGAGCAGACCTTTGTGCCACAGACTATCTTGAGCAAGGATTGTGCCAGATCAGAAAAGATTGAGGTCCTAAGATAACTGAAGAATCTTGAAAGGCTGAATGTCTATTGTTCGGATAACTTCTTGCTTATTTGAAGGTTTTTTGAATGCAGGAAATGTTTTTTGTTTTTCAGTATCAGGATGTCTTTGTATTATTTTGAGAAGCAAAGCTTTTCCGTCAAACCGCCAGTAGGATTTGCCAACAATTTGACGCTTTAATTCGAGAAACATGTCATATAAACTCACATCTACTTTGTAACTAGGAGTTTCCATACGAACATTGATATGCTGGGATCCTATCCGGCGTTTATTATGCTATCCGTATTGTATATCTTGTTGGCTGGAAGATCTCTGGAGACTATATGCGGAATACCTCCATGTATTGAGCGCTGGTATTCTAGTATTCTCCTGGAGATTTCCTCAACCGGTTCCTTTACCATCATCTTTTCTCGTGTAGTGAAGGTGATAACTGTATCAGGTGTCGCCTGCAATGATTGTATTAGCTCAACATTGATCAGGATGGTGGAATTGTCTAACTTGGTAACTTTGATCATTTTTATCCCCTTCCTTATCTATTTAAATCAAAGCGATCCTAAAAGGCGTAAAATCGTCCAAGGGCCTATATTATGTTAGGCCCCGAACCTGTCTACCGCCTTATATTTATCAAATCAGACAGCAATTCATCACTGGTGGTAATAATTTTGGAATTGGCCTGAAATGCTCTCTGGGTTGTTATCATCTTGACGAATTCTGTGGCCAGGTCCACATTTGACATCTCCAACGCACCTGCAGATATGCTGCCCAGTGTTCCGGTTCCCGGTACCCCAATTACAGGTTGTCCAGAGGCCCCCGATTCCTCATAAAGGTTGTTCGCTATTTTGGTCAGACCGTAGTAACTTGCAAAATCAGCAAGTGCAATTTGATATATAGGCACCAACCTGCCATTTGAGTATGATCCCGTGATTACACCTGCATCATCCACTGAAATCCCCCTTAGAGTGCCGGAAGGATATCCATCCTGCGTCTGAAAGGTAAAGGCACAGTCGGAGGAGTATTGTGTTAGATCCCCGTTGCTTTCGCCTGTGTTGTCATTGTATAGATCCCATGTTATGTCCAGTGGTGTGGTCGCACCATTGGTCAAGGCAATGCTAAGTGTGGGATCAGTTCCGCTTTGCAGACTCCCATCGCCATTAAAGGTCAGGGAGCCACTGCCTACGGTTTCATTTCCGGCCCCGACGAATTCTGTTGGAACAGTTGCCTCCCATCCCCATGTGTCTGCTGCGGTTTTTGTAAATTTGATTGTTATGGGTATTTCACTTCCCAAAGAGTCGTAGGCGGTAAATGAAGTTGTATACTCTGTGCCAACTTCAACCCTGGAATCAAGGTTCACGTCAACGGTAAATTGGGTAGTTGCACCGGGTGGTGTGGTGCTTTCTCCAGGGACATTAATATTGCCCAGAGATCCCAGCGTGCCATCAGTGGCTATGCTGTACCCCTGTACTACAAGTCCGTCGAGATTTACAAGATCTCCGTTTTCATTAAAATTGAATGCCCCGGCCCTGGAGTAGTATTGTGCCCCGGCATCATCCTGCAATACAAAAAGTCCTTTTCCATTAATGGCAAGATCTGTGGGACTACCAGTATTTTCAAAAGAACCTTGGATCCAGGATGGATTGACTCCCCAGAAATATGTTCCTCTGCCAATCTCATTGCCGGTTGAACCTACCAAAGATGTACTCAGGAGATTGGCAAACAGAGATCTGCTGGATTTAAACCCAATGGTGTTTACATTTGCAATATTATCTCCGATTACGGACATTGCCGTAGCATTGGCACTTAATCCTGATATTCCGCAGTATAATGAACCTATCATCTTGCTCCTCCTTTCTTTTTTCAGGTCAATCCATGTTAACCTTGTGGATCTATAAATTTATTTTTATGTCTTTATGCTTCTGTAACCTTAATCACGCTGCCTACAGGAATTTCCAAGTCATCAAGCAACAGGTATGTAGTCCCATCCCTGAATATGACACCCGTTACCTTGCCGGAAGTGTATGTGGTGGTTTCTAACAGGTCTCCATTTGTATTCGTTGCCACAACTTCAAAACTGTATTTCCCGGCAGATAATTTTTGTTCTTCGTTATCTGTTCCATCCCACGTTACAGACTGTTCTCCTGAATTCATACTTCCTGCCTCTATGGTTTTTACAAGTGTATTGTTATCATCATAGACATACACAATCACATTGGAAGCATCTCCGTTAAGATCAAAATTCAGGTTAACGGCTTCCTCGTCATTTAGATAAATCGAGTCACCTGTTGCAACCACAGTTTTTCCTATAAATGAGACCGTCTGGGAATTATTTATGGATGCATTATACAATCCTAGGTAGCCGAGACTCTCATTTATATTGTTTAGTTGTTCAAGAGAGCTGAACTGGGCAAGTTGAGATGTGAAATCCGCTGAATCCATTGGATTAAGCGGGTCCTGGTACTGGAGCTGGGTGACAAGCAGGTTTAAAAAGGCATCTTTGCCAAGGCTGTCAGATCGTTCGACAGATTGGTTATTGCTTTCCATGCTTGTTACCCCATTTAATCCTACTTCCATTTTTTTCTCCTTTCAGGCCAGATTCAACAACTGTTCAATGCCAATATTTTCTATATTATGCAAAGAAATTTATTACACCTGGTTCATTTTCAGACCATATATCTGTCTGATATTCGGTCTCCCCATCTTCACTTTCAAGGAGATGGAGTTCGGATCCTTGCATATCACTGGTGTCGCCTGCTTCTCCGAACAATGGTTCACCATATCCATTTTCATGTTGAGAATCTTGGCCAACAAAGACCTCAAATTTGTCAATGTCCAATCCCTGTTGATGCAAATCCATCTTTAACTGGTCGAATCCTTTTTCGATGATTTCTTTTACTAACAGGGTCTCGGCGAAAAAACGTATAGTGACTTGTTTGTCATGGGTTGAAATGTTGAGTTTCACACGCCCTAGTACATCTGGTTTTAGATGTATTTCAATCGAGGCGTGACCTTTTTTGATTCCTACCGTTGCTTTTTCCACTAATTGACTCAACACATTTTCAAATGGCCTTTGGATAGTATCTGGAGGCTTTGCCTGAGAAATAGTATTATCAGACGGCTGATTGGAAACATGATTGCTTGGAAAAGAAAATTCATTGTTGTTGGCAATATTTTTTTCATGGTGATCTGGTTTCGTCATTATCCCACTTTGTAAAAGGAGATCTCCCTTTAATTTTAAGTTTGAAGCTTCGACAGGTGATTTCACAGATTCTGATTTCACAGCTGCACTACTATCCTTTTTTTCTGAAGTACCATGTGTTATATTTACATCAACTTTTCTGAAATCGGTATCAATTTTTTTTGTCTCAGATTTTGAATTTTGAAATTCTGTTTTTATATTGACGGATGGGATAGTATTATCCTTAATGATCTTTTTGTTTTGATCCGTTCCTGTTCCATCAGAGACTATCCCCTCTATTGTCGTTGCTAAAGAAGTATTTTGTTCTCCCGAGACAGACGCCGTTTTATCCTGATTGATTTTGACTTGTTCATCACCAAGCTGAACGGTCGTTTCGGATGGTGAAAAATTATTATGATTTTGAAGGTCAAAAGTGATTTCATTATTAATTTTTTCTGTTTGTTTTTCCGGCATTTCAATATTTGTTGCGGAGGGCAATATGTTTAAGACAAGGCCTTTATTTAATTCGTTTAAATTTTCGGTGCTACCCATAACAACAGTTCCAGTACCAGTAAGAGACGTTTCAGGCGTATGGATAGTTGTGGATGCTATATCGCTTTGCAATCCAGTTGCCAGTGAGTAATTATTGGCAGCTCCAATAAGAGTGAGCATAAAGTCCATCTCTTTTCCATCCAAACCACAGATGCTGTCCTGGGATGCCATGGATTTTCCCACGCCAAGCTTGCCAGAAAGAATATTGCTGGTAGCTGGTTTTCCCAGGTATGAAGTTATTATGCCCTGTAGAAGTTGCACAATAAATGCCCTTTGTTTTGTTTGATCCGGTTAAGCTGCATACGTAATAAAGTAGTCTTGCTATTATCTGGCATTGAATCTGTAAATTCCCATTTCATTTAAAAAATTCTGTTCCTCTTTTAGTTCGTTTTTTTGATGAACTTTCCAGCCCTTTTCTTTTAATTTTTCCAGAGATTTTTTCCCCTTCATAGCTGCCACCAGGCGTTCTCTCTTGAGATCTAGTTTTTTTTCTGCTTCCACAACCTTTTGTTTTTGCAGTTCCAGATCTCTAGTTAGTTGTTCAATAAAGCTTACATAGAGCAACATTTCAGATATACTCATGTGCCCTTTCTGTTTTCGTCGCAGATCCCCCAGCATCCTATGTTTAGTCTTCGTGTAGGAACGAAAATTTCTTCTTTTCTTGGTCCAGAAGTGTTTTACACATCGCCACCTCTTTTTTTAAACTATCTTCGATGGCCTCGCGATGATTTAATACGGGTTCTAACCGAAATGTAAACATGAAGTCTCCTTATACGTTATAAACTCTGTGGTCTCTATTTGATGAATATCTCCTCAAGTTGCCGAATACTATCTTCAAATATTGCAGTTTCATCTATGTCCTGATTCAGATACCTGTTTATTTTTTCAATCAATTCTATAGCACGGTCGATTTTTGGATTGCTGCCACTGACGTAGGCCCCAATATTTATAAGGTCCTCTGCTTTCTTATAAGTTGCAAGATTGGACTTGAGCCTGAGGGCATTCTGCCTGTGTTTTTTGCTTACAATATCGTCCATTACCCGACTGATACTACTTAATATATCAATTGCGGGATAATGACCCTGCATTGCAAGATCTCTTGATAGAACGATATGTCCATCCAATATAGACCTTACCGCATCAGCGATCGGATCAGTCATGTCATCACCTTCAACCAGCACGGTATATAATCCTGTAATAGTCCCATGATTTGAAGACGTTCCAGCTCTTTCCAGCAACTTGGGCAACAATGTAAAAACCGATGGCGTATATCCTTTTGTTGTAGGTGGTTCGCCAGTAGCAAGCCCTACTTCTCTTTGGGCCATGGCAAACCTGGTTACGGAATCCATCATGAAAACCACCTGTTTTCCTTTATCACGAAAGTACTCTGCTATTGCTGTAGCGATAAAGGCCCCTCTCATTCTGATTAGAGGTAATTGATCTGATGTGGCAACTACTACAACAGATTTTTTCAGGCCTTCCTCTCCAAGGTCATCCCTGATAAAATCATTCACTTCTCTTCCCCGTTCGCCAATCAGGGCTATTATATTTACATCCGCTGCTGTTTTTCGCGCAATCATTCCCAGGAGAACACTTTTGCCTACACCTGATCCTGAAAATATACCCACTCTTTGTCCACATCCTATTGTCAAAAGTCCATTAATTGCTCTTATACCCAGGTCAAGGGGTTTGTCTATACGTTTCCTTAAAAGTGGATTAATGGCGTTAGCATATATGGGATATTCTTTTTCAAATTCAATCGGCCCTTTATCATCCAGCGGATTCCCGAGGCCGTCAATTACTCTTCCCAGCAGTTTTTCTCCCACGCCTATTGATGCCCTTTGATTTTTGGCTATAACCTTGCTTCCAGGCTCTATGCCACGTAAGTCATTAAGAGGCATGAGCAGGACCTTGTTGTCCCTGAAACCAAGAACTTCTGCTGACACTTTCGGCATGTTCCCTTTGGGATATATTTCACATATGCTTCCCAATCTTGACGTCGGCCCCTGGGATTCAGTGACCAAGCCCACAACTTTAGTTACCTTGCCACTTGCGATAATGGGACTTGTTGTTTCCAATGTCTTATAATATCTTCCAAAGTCCAGCGTAAAACCCATTTTTATTTCCTTTCAATCTACATGGGACCTGGCGTCTCTAACTGGGATTTGAATGCCTCTTCCACCATCTGGATCTGCTTGTCGATTCGGGCGTCTATATCCCCCAAATTTGTTTCAATAATGCAACCTCCTTCTCGTATGGAATGATCTTCTTCAAATATGATACCCTCGGCAGCATCGATGGAATCCAACAGTTGCAATCGTGAATCTTTTACGAATTGAAGATCAGCAGGACTAACCTTGATCTTTATTCCCTTGTGATCCAGGACTTTTTTCAGGGCCTCTTTAATAATGTTCAATATGACCTCTTTGTTTGTACTGACTTCCGTGCATACAATCTTTCTGGCTATGGCCAAGGCAAGGGAGACTGTCTCTCTTTCTGCTTTCATATATATTTCTTCCTTTATCTTCCCGAGTTCTAAAAGGGCTTGCTGGAAATTATTCAGAACCGGCTCTGCCTTCTTTTTACCCCATTCCATCCCTGCCCTTTCTCCTTGCTGAAAACCTCTGGAATAGGCCAGTTCTTCAATTTCCCTTCTCCTTTTTTCCATATCGTCAATGGATGGTTGCATGCCTTTGCCCTGGCTAGCAAATCTGGGAATTTCAGGAAAACAATACGGCTCGAGCCTGTTCGGCCTGTCCAACTGTCTGTCTTTTGTGGTACTAATTTTATGCAACGAATTCATCTCCACCTCGACCACTGATTATTATCTCTCCTTTTGCCTCCATATCCTGTATCAGTTTGGTGACTATCTGCTGGGCATCCTCAACTTCTTTCATCCGGACGGCACCTAACGAATCTATTTCCTCTTTTAGCATGTCAGCGGCCCGTTCAGACATGTTTCGATAGATTTTTTCCTTTACTTCTTCGGATGCAGCCTTCAGGGCAACAGCAAGATCTTTTGACTCCACATTTCTCAGGACTTTCTGCAGACCTCTGTCATCCACTAGCACCAAGTCTTCAAAGACAAACCTCTTCTGCTTGATCTCGGCTGCCAGTTCCGGATTTATTTCCTCGATTTCATCCATTAAAAGCTGTCCAGAATTCCCATCCATCTGATTAAATATTTCAGCCAGATGTTCAACGCCACCTATATCCTTAGCTTCAAAAGTTTTACTCCCTTTGAGAATTTCCTCAAACACCTTGTCCACTTCGGCAACCAATTCCGGATTGACCTTCTCAAGGTTAGCCATCCTAATGGCCACATCGGGTCTTAGTTCTTCAGGAAGTTTGGATAGGACTCTGCCTGCAATGGCCGGTTTGAAATGTACGAGTATCAACGCAATAGTCTGCGGATGTTCATCCTTGATCAATTCAACAAGACGGTCTGGCTCTAAAGACTGTATGGCCTCGAGATTGGATGGTCTGCTATTCTTCGATTTATCTTCATGGGTCCCATTTTTTTGCACGCCAGGTGTGGTCAACATATCTTGTCTCGGATTTTGGCTTTTAATGCGTTTAAGCATTTGAGTAAACTCTGCTGCGACTTTTTCAACTACATCGGGAGATATGGGCCCCATTTGTGACAGATGGCCTTGGACCACATTTCTTTCTGCATCACTCAGACTGCCCAGAATTTTTTCAGATATATTTTTGTCCACAGACTGAATGAGGATCGCGAGCTTTAGGGACCCCGGTAAGTTAGCTAAGTCCATCCCAACCATTTCCATCATTATTAAGTTTGATTTTCACTCATCCATTCATCCCGCATAGCCTTTATGGCACTATCCGTATCTCCCGCAAGCATTTGTAATGCAAGATCTCTGAGAGGAAGCTGCTGCGCTGTGTCGCCGCCTTCTATCTCATTAACCGTCATGGGAAGTTGCTTTAGCATCTCTGTTTCAGCAACTGGAGTGTTTGTCAGCCATTTTATCAAAGGGCGAATGACAAACAATAAAGCCAAAAGCACTATGATGCCGGCGAAGCAGTATCTAACAAAAGGCGTATCATGGACAAGTTTGGATAGCCAACCTTGTTCCACGATATCCTCTTCTTTTTTTCCCAATTTGGCCTTTGATGTTTCAAAGGATATATTTACAACTTCAAGCGCATCACCCCTTTTTTCATCATAATTGATAGCCCTTTTCACAATACTCTCTATCTTTGTCATCTCTTCCTGAGACCGTGGAATATATTCCCAACTTTCTGATTCTTTAGTCCCTTTTTTGGCTTGCTTGACCTTGTAGGTGCCATCTACTAATACGGCCACAGATATCTTCTTTATATCCCCCACAGGTTCCACTGTATGGCTGATCACCTTGCTTATTTCATAATTTACAGTTCGATCCTCCTTGCTGAAAGCCGGATTTGTGCCCGTAACATTGGTTTTGTTTGGAGCAGCCGCTACGGCGCCAGTTCCGATATTAGATGCAACACCCGGGATGCCGGTTGGGATTAGATTCCCTTTCCCTGATGTTTCTTTAAGCACCTGTTCGCTCCGGATCACACTGTTATCGGGACTGTAGTTCTCTTCTGTTTTCTCTATTTTTCTGAAATCAAATATACAAGATACTCTTGCTATGGCCTTTCCAGGGCCCAATGCCTTTTCCAGCATTGTTTCTATTCGTTTTTCTAAGCCCCGTTCGACTTTTTCTTGGTACTCAAGTTTTTCATAACTTACACCTGCTATGCTTTGGCCATCATCAGGCCCGACCAGGAGCTTTCCGTAATTGTCCAGTATGGTTACATTTTCTGGTAAGAGACCCGAAACGCTGGATGAAATGAGATGCACAATTCCCTGGACCTGATCCCTTTTAAGAATCCTTCCAGGACGAAGCTTCAGTACCACCGATGCCATTGCAGGCTTGTCTTCTTCAACAAACAATGATTTTTCCGGCAAAACAATATGTACTCTTGAGCTTTCGACCTCAGCAAATCCATTGATTGTCCTTGATAACTCACCCTGCAAGGCCCGCTGATAATTTACATTTTGGACGAATTCGGTCATCCCCAGTTTTGTATTATCAAAGATTTCAAAGCCTACACCACTCCCTTGGGGTAGGCCCTGTGAGGCAAGATCTAGTCTTGTCTCATACACCCTTTCTCTAGGAATCAAGATGGAGCTTCCATTGGATGAAATCTGGTAGGGGACCTTTTGATCTTTCAGCTTTGTTAATATAGCTCCGGCATCTTCAGGAGACAGGTTGGAATAGAGTACCTGAAAATCAGCTTTCCCGGCCCATGTTATCAAGGCTATCATGGCGATTATTGTACCAGCTACGAGGGCAAGCAGGGTGATCTTTTTACCTGCACTTATATTTTTGAAAAGGGTTGTTATCTGTTTGGAAAGTTCATCAAATGACATAATAATTTTTCCTTCCAGCTTAGACTTGCATTCGCATTATTTCCTGATAGGCCCCTATTATTTTGTTGCGTATTTGCATCATAAGATGGAACGATACTTCTGCCTTTTCCAATGCAATCATTGTGTTATGAATATCTTTAGAGTTGCCTGTAGCCAACTCTTCAACCGCCTGATCCGCATTCTGCTGGAGCTTATTTACCTCTCCAATGGCATCTTTCAACATTTCACCAAAATTATTTTCTTTTTCTCCTTGGGATGTGTCTGCTATCTTAGTAGATGGAGAAGATGATATTTCCAGATTGTTTTGAATAGTAAGTTCACTCATGGCTATTTTCCTATCTCTAAGGCTTTCAGGGCCATCCCTTTTGTTGCATTGATGGCCGTGACATTTGCCTCATAGCTCCTTGTGGCCGACATCATGTTGACCATCTCTTCCACCAGATTTATGTTGGGTTTTGCTACATATCCCTGTTCATTCGCATCCGGATGTTGCGGATCATATTGCAACAAAGGTGGCCTTGCATCTTTAATGATGTCCACGACCTTTACTTCATAAAGTCCCTGAGACATCCGGTCTCTCAACATGTCCTTAAAGGTAGTATGAAGGGGAGATGCAGAAAAAACCACATCTCTTCTACGGTAAGGCCCCCCTTCAGGTGTACGGGTTGCATTAATGTTTGCAAGGTTGCTCGAAATGATATTCATACGGATTCGCTGGGCGCTTAATCCTGAAGAGCTTATATGTAATGCATTCAGAAAGTTCATGCTACTTGCCATCATCTATTACATATTTTAGTGTTTGAAACTTTTTAGAGATGATCTGCGCTGCAGTGTTGTACATCAGAGTGTTTTCTGCCAAATCACCCATGCTTTTGCTGATATCAACCGTATTACCGTCACCTCGGATTGTGACATCTGGAGAAGTCTCTGTCCGAAATTTTATTTCGTTTGATCCATCTCCCCTGCCAGAAAAATGAACAGTCTGTGTCCTTTTAAGAGCTATATTTTTTTCCGGCTTGGAGGCCAGGTCGAGATTTTCTTCTATAAGCATATCAAAGGCCTTATAGTTGGGAGTATCCACGTTGGCGATATTTGAGACTATCAGTCTGTGCTTAATGGATCTGAGATTCATGACCTTTTCAAGAGTATGGAGAGTCCCTCCAAAAAGTCCCCGCAATTCTTCCATGTCTCACAATTCCTTTTTTTGATGCTCCTGTTATCTGGCTATTCAGCAAATAACATACCATTGGTGTGAATAATTGAAGTTTATTTTTTTTTGTTGTAATATCATTATGTTATGTTTAGTCAATTTTCTAAATTGATCGCTATCTGTCCTTTTTGCCTTATTTATGGATAGGAAATATTTACCTATTTGCGGGGCCAAGTCTTCCCCGATCCTTTATATTCCCTGAGCTTGTTCCTTAATGTCCTGATGCTGATCCCCAACATCTTGGCCGCATTAGTCCTGTTCCCGTTAACCTCTTCCAGTGTCTTGAATATCAACTCTTTTTCCATTTCTTTTACGGACAATCCCGCCTTGATTAAAATGGGGTCATCCTCGTTGAGGTCATCCTCTTCCAAAAAGAGATGTTTTGGCATAATAATCTCCCCTCGCGCCAATAGAACGGCCCTTTCAATAGTATTTTCCAGTTCTCTGACATTGCCCTTCCAGTCATATTTTAGGAGAAGAGAAATGGTGTCATCAGATATGCCTTTATCTCCAGGTTGTTTTTTGCGCTATATTTTTCCAAGAAATAGTTTGAAAGCAACTTAATGTCTCCCTTCCTTTTTCTTAGAGGTGGGATTGTTATAGGTATGACATTGATTCTATAAAAAAGATCTTTTCTGAATTTCCCGTCTCTCACTGCCTGTTTAACGTCTATGTTGCTGACAGCTATAATCCTCACATCTATTTTGATCGGTTTTTTTCCTCCCACCCTGTCGATTTCTCTTTCCTGCAAAACCCTGAGTAGTTTCGCTTGCAAGGGTGTTGTCATCTCGGTAATCTCATCTAACAGTATGGTGCCGTTGTTCGCTAATTCAAATTTACCTATCTTTCTTTGTATTGCACCTGTAAAGGCCCCTTTTTCATGGCCGAACAATTCACTTTCAGCCAGGCTCTCAGGCAATGCGGCGCAGTTTACGGCCAGATATGGGCCCTGCTTCCTCAGACTATGATAGTGGATGTAAGACGCCAACAACTCTTTTCCTGTCCCGCTTTCTCCCAAGATAAGGACTGTAGAATTGCTGGGGGCCACCTTTTTTGCTAATTCAAGGACCGCCAACAGACTGGGATCGTTAGTTATGATTTTTTTTGTCTCATGTTCCGCACTTATGCATTCATCAGAAGATATGGCACGTATGCGTAGGTCCGATTTTGAGCGTACCTTCTTTACCGCTGCATCAAGGGTCTCGGATGAGAAAGGTTTGATTATATAATCCGATGCCCCTTCCTGCATGGCCTCCACGGCATTACTGATAGTCCCATAGGCCGTAATCATTATAACCGGTATACGGGGCGATATCTTTTTTACCCTTTCCAATACCTCCATACCCGACATCTCCGGCATCTTTACATCGGTTATCACCATGCTAAATCTATCTTTTTTAAGCTTTTCAATAGCCTCGAATCCGTTTGAGGCGGTCTCTACCGAGTAGCCGTTGCGGTTCAGTGCATGGGATAGAGCCGTTCTCATATCAGGCTCATCATCAACAACTAAAATTTGTTCTGTCAGCATATTATTTTACTCCGCTTTCCAAATAGTTCACTGTTTTGTTCTCTTGCATTGCCTACATTGGCATTCCACAATGGCAAGGTTATGGTACATACCGTACCTTCTCCCTCAGAACTGTGGATATCAATAGTTCCCCCGTGAAGTTTTATGATATTGTGTACAATGGCCAGCCCCAGACCCGTCCCCCTCTCTTTGGTACTGAAAAATGGATCAAATATCTTGGACAGATCGGATGAAGCTATACCTGTCCCTGTGTCAACAAATTTGATCTCAGCCATGCTTGAATCCTTATGGCCTCCTATCTCTCGGGTGGAGATAGAAAGTGTGCCACCTTTTGGCATGGCCTGAATTGCGTTCAGCACTAGATTGAGCGCTGCTTGTTTCAACAGTTCAAGGTCACCGTATACTTTCAGGGGGAGGGAAGAATACTTGGTGATGACCTCAATCATATCGTTCGTCTTAATCA
The DNA here is from genome assembly GCA_964591255.1 of uncultured Desulfobacterales bacterium. GTDB lineage: Bacteria > Desulfobacterota > DSM-4660 > Desulfatiglandales > Desulfatiglandaceae > CAZQAA01. Next base: position 27,435 of record CAZQAA010000199.1, read on the forward strand.
TATGAGATGAAAAGAAGAGAGAGTCATTTAGGGGATCATGAATGTCGAAAACTTGAAATTCCGGCTTTTGTTGCGGTTTTATAAATAACAACATGTTTGAGACAATATTGTTTAGACACTGCACACCAGATGATATGTGCTCTGCCAGTTCCTTCAGTTGTCCTGAACCTTCCAGATCCCTTCTCAAAAGAGATGCAAAAAGCTCGATACTGCCTAAGGGATTTCTTATCTCATGGGCTATCCTTGCTGCCATCTCTCCCATTGCTGCCAGGCGTCCGGCCCGATTTGCTCGTTCCTCAAGGCTTTTTATTATTGTGATATCCTGTAAGGTCAGAACCGTTCCTGCATTTCTTTTCTGAGAATTTTTTACCGGAGAAATGGATATGCTGATATACTGAGTCCCTTTTTCCTTTCTGCATATCTCTGTTTCAAATTGAGTGGTCGATTCAATACGATCCATGTGTTTCAAGTCCAGCCCCATGTTCAGAAAACACTCGAAATTGAAAAAACGGCTAAATTTTTTTCCAATTACCCTTTCCGAGGTAAAGCCTGTTATTTCCTCCGCTGCATGGTTAAAACTTGTGATTCTTCCCTCAAGGTCCACAACTATTACGCCTGTAGAGAGACTTTCAAGTATGCTGTGCAGATAATCTCTTGCTTCTTCTTTCTCTTTCAGATTTTTTTCCAGGGCCTGATTTTTATATTTTAATTCTATGTCAAGTTCCCTGACCCTTTGCTCCAATTCTTGGTAGTATTTCCCAAATTTTAAGGCGGCTCCGTTAAAGGACTGTATAGCTTCGTTGAGCAGACCCAATTTTTCTTCATTATTGGTTCTCAAAGGGGTAAGATTTCTCATTTTTTCCTTTTTTGGTTTTTATTAATAACTGAGTATATAAATTAACTTGACTAAGTTGATCGACTCCAATCTCAATTGTATATAGCCTTAGAAAATAGACGTATTATGGGTAATCTCATGAGGTAGGTATGGCAAGAATTATGCCATTTGGATCGGAAGGCTTGTAGATCAAAAATCCTGTATAATGTGTCCTGAAACACACCTCTGTAGTTTATTTGGGCAGAAAATTGCCCTTGTTGTGTCAGGTTTTGGGTATAACGCGTCAGGGATTTGACGCTTGATAAGGAGTTGGGACTAAATCTTCTGGGGTTGGGTGTTAAGTGAATAAAAATCTTGGGCAGGAGGAGAATTCTGTGAAAGGCGATATCTTTTTATTTTTTCTACTAAGGTAGTCCTGTTTAAATGAAGAAGTTTGGCGGCTTTATTCTTTACCCATTTACTTTTTTCGAGTGATTTGTAAATCAAGACTTTTTCGAATTCAGTTACTGCCGTATTCAAACATATTCCATTTTCCGAAATTTCAATACCTGCAAAAGCAACGCTTTCCTTTCTTTTGCTTATCCTGTCAGGCAGGTCTTGGGGTAGGATGCACCCTTCTCCTTTCAATACTACGAGCCTTTCCATGACATTCCGAAGTTCCCTGACATTCCCCGGCCAGGGATATTCCATTATCATTTCCATGGCCTCTTCAGATATCCCGTCAACCCTTCTCCTTTTCTTCCGGTTTAACTGGCCAAGAAAATATGAGACAAGGATCGGGATATCTTGTCTACGTTCCCTTAAAGGCGGAAGGGTTATTGGTATCACATCAAGTCTATAGAAAAGGTCTTCCCTGAAATTTCCCTTGCTTACTTCTTTTTCCAGGTCCCGGTGTGTGGCGGCGATGACCCTCACATCTACCTTGATAGATTTTGATCCGCCTACGCGGTCAAATTCCCTTTCCTCCAATACTCTTAGGACCTTAACCTGGAGATCAGGACTCATGTCACCGATTTCATCCAGAAAGATTGTTCCTTTATTCGCCAATTCAAACTTTCCTGCCCTGGCAGTAGTAGCTCCGGTAAAAGCGCCTCGGACATGTCCGAACAGTTCGCTCTCCAATAAATTTTCAGGGATTGCTCCACAGTTTATGGGTACAAGGGGTTCCCTTTTTCGATGGGAGCAGTAGTGGATAGCCCGGCCCACCAGTTCTTTTCCTGTCCCACTCTCTCCGTATACTATTACGGTACTGTCACTGTCGGCTATCTTTTCTATAAGATCAAATATATCTTGCATCTTTTTGCTTTTACCGACCATACCCATAAAAGTGTTCTCATCTTTTGGAAGTGCATAGATGGAATCTTCCACGAAAGATAGATCCGAGTCCCCTCTGGCTTCGTTAAGTGCTAAATCTGGCAATGTTTTCCCTCCTATTTAGACAGACGCCCATGATAATATGCAATGTTTGTTCCATAATTAACACAACCTTTAACTAAATGGATGCTTGTTTGATAGGTGAATTGTGATTATGTTAGGCCTAGAGACTGGATATTGGACTTAGTAAAATGACCTACTCAATATATAGATATTTAATCGGTTGATATTTATATGGAAATATTTCCTTGGCAGAGGAGAGAGGAGATGAAATTGGTAAAAAATGATTTTATAGACGATGATTTTTTTGCAATATGCAATTGCTTGATAGGATTATAAAGGGGAATTTTATTAGTGGTTATCAATTTCATGAACAGTGTATCCATTTAAATAAAGATATATTTTTAAGTGGCTTTATTATGTATATCTATTGGTCTTGGAGCCATATATCTTGTTAAAACATGCAGTTAAGGGATTTTTGCTGAAAACTTTATTAACTTCTGTTAGTTACGATGAATAAATAGATTAAAAGATTAAATAATAAAAATGCAAAATGCAAAACTATGAAATTGCATTTTGCAATAAATTG
>CAZQAA010000200.1:0-16465 GCA_964591255.1 uncultured Desulfobacterales bacterium
GGTAATTACTCAAGTTTTGGCACTAAATCACAGAGGTAATCTGCTACTTTTTCAAATATGTCAGCATGACGGTGATTGTAGCGAAACTCTAGCTCTTTTAGATACAGAGGGAAGTTGGTCTTGGAAACCCCATGATATTTAATGAGCCTTTCCTTGGCCCAACTCCAAAAGCCCTCAAGACCATTAATATAGACTTTACCAGAGGCAAAGCGCTTATTGTGATCAACTTTAAGGTGGCGATAACCGCAAAACATTAAACTATCATAGCTGCGGAACTTATCCGTGTAAACAATAGAACCCCTGCGGACAGTCTTCAATGTCAGGTTCAATAAAGTTTCAGCAGACACGTCAGGCACAACGGTTACACGTACTTTTCCCTGACGCTCTAATATACCAAAAACAGGGACTTTACCAGAGGCACCGCGACCTCGGTTGCCTTTGCGCCGGCCACCAAAACAGGCTTCATCCAGTTCGATTTCACCACTTAAAAGATCTACTCCATCGTGTACATGGGCTAGAATTGCATAACGGATCGTCTGGACAGCCCTATAGGCGGCATTATAAACCAAGTTCAGTTGGCTAGCAATTTTTCGAACTGAAACCTCTAACTCAAAGAGCTTGATGATAGAGAGCCATTGCATACAGGAAAGTCTTCCATAAAAAATCGAAGGCCTTCCTTCTTTTTCTTTTAACTAAAAATTCTTCATGCCTTTTATCTCACAAACCAAAATCATCTCACCTGTATACTTTGTAATCAATACCATGGTCCCCATGTACCCAAAATATACACCAAGATGTGTGCATTAAGCCTATACCAAGCATGTAAAACTTGTAAATTTTCATATATATCCACATATTATCCAGATGATGATGTTTATGGCATGCTTGTTGCCTTATAGTAAAGGTGAATGCAGCAGTCGCGTTACTGAACTGAGGACACGAAACATTAACATCGTCAAAGGAGGGAACAAAATGAAAAAAGTATTAATAGGCATGATCACAGCGGTGTCGGCTGCGCTTATTGCATCAAGCGTATTGGCATGTGGAGGATGCTGGTATGGAGGAGGCCCTACGGCAGGCCCACAGGGTGGATACCATTCTGGTGTTAATCCCGGCGGATCCTATCAGGCTTTCCTCAATGATACGTCCAAACAGAGAGAGGAGCTTGCAGGTAAACAGGCCGAATATAATGCCATGATGGCTCAACCAAATCCCGATCCTAAAAAGGCGGGTCAGCTAGCACAGGAAATCGTCAAATTGCATGATGGGCTAAGAGCAAAAGCACAAGAGCATGGTGTGACTTCTCCGCCGTCATCGTCGGGTGGACAAGGGAATCCGCCAGTGGCCCCGCGTAGTGCTTGCCCTTACTGTGGCGGCTGGCGATGCTGGTAAAAAAGCCTGGAAAGGAGGCCTCGAGCCTCCTCCAAGACATTTTCAAAAGGGATATAAGAAGAAATACCATATGTTATGGCTACTTTATCCCTTGCATAAATAAGTTTAAATTTGATGGGCTAATAAGTTCCAGTATTATCTCAAACACTTCTTGAGATTCCAAAAGAGATCAATGGCATGTGTGGATGTGATTGTTACCCATATATATTTTGGCTGAATGGCTTGTTCCCAGGACGTATCATTTCAATTTGCTTATGGATATTAGTGGTCCTGATTATTGCATACTTGGCACTAAAACTTGTTGGCCTTATAAAAGTAGGTAATCGACGGGATAGAGATAAATACGATTCCCTCAATATTCTGAGAATGCGTTATGCCCGCGGCGACATCAGCGAAAGAGAGTTTATTAAGATGAGGGACCTCTTATTTGAGCCGTCTAAAGAGGGTTAAGGATTATGTTATGGATTTACATCCGTGGCAATGGAGCAAAGAAAAAGGTTATGAAAACAAAAAAAGATAATCTGTTCCTGTTAATATCGATTTTTAGTATAGTGCTCATTATAGTTATAACTATTATCAATTTCCCAGTATTTTCGAGGGAGAAAGCAGACTGGAACCATATAAGTTTTACTGCTCATAGAAAGGCATTAAAATTCTTTGATCATGAGACCGGAAAAATTTATGTCTATAAAGAAACGACAGGGAAAATAGCCAAAATATGGGAGTTGGAGAAATTGGGAAAAAACTTAAAAAGGCTTCACTGAGATGCCCTGTTGTTCCGATTGTGAGCAGAGGGAATATTTAGTACACAACAATTCTATCAGGCACTAGTAAGACAGGAGAAACTAATGATAAAAAAAGAGACTAACCACAGAAAAGCTATCTTCATATTTGTACTGGGTATTGCCGCAATTTTTATATGTATATCAAACCAGACTGCCTGTGCCGGAACAATAGAAGCAGCCCCTGATGAAACTAAAAATCTGTTTTTTGATCAATCCGAAAAGGGTTATATTCAAATAGGATCTGTTCAAGTCGCATGGGGCAAAAAAGATATTGCTAACCTGAAAAAAAAACAGACGGCACAACGAGTTGTCTTTCCTGCTCCGTTTTCTGAAATTCCAGTGGTAACCCTGGGTTCCCAACAAACCGGTGGTTCAAAGTTTAGCCCATACATAGCATCAGTAAAAAAAGGGTCTTTTACCTTTAAGGCAGGCAGTCCTAACAGCAAGACCATCTCATGGATTGCTATCGGTAAATGGCGTAAATAAGAAGCCTGGGCAATGTAGATAAGGAAGGCCATAATTAAGGATTATGGTAAAAATTTTCATAAAACAGATGGTTATAACTGATGGCAAACAGAAAACCCTTTTTGAAAAGGTATTTGAATCGTCTGGGGGCCGCCTGTATTTTCTCTCTTTTTTTCATAGGCAATGCATGGTCCGGATCTCCCGGGACTGGGACACAAAAAAAGGACATTGACCCAAAAATCAAGAGTGAAACCCCATCTATCCTCTCACAATATCTTGTTCAAGCGGCCCTTAATAATCCCGAGCTTGAAGCAGCCTTCCAGCGTTGGAAGGCTGCTCTTGAAAAGATCCCCCAAGTGAAAGCACTTCCTGATCCTCGCTTCACTTTCAGCTACTTCGTTCGCTCTATTGAGACTAAAACAGGACCACAACGAGCCAAACTCGGAATTGCCCAGACCTTTCCCTGGTTTGGAAAGCTGGCCCTTAAGGGAGATATGGCTATGCAGGATGCTAACGCCATAAAGGCGGAGTATGACACGATCAAGCTGAGAATATTTTATCAGGTCAAGAGCACCTACTATGAATATGCATATCTTGCCCGGGCCATAGTAATCGCAAGAGAAGATGTGGAACTGTTGACATTCCTTGAAGGTATTGCCCGGACAAGATATGCGGCGGGAAAGACTCCCTATACGGATTTAATGAAGATACAGATAGAGCGAGACAAACTAAAAGACCGGCTTAAAACTCTTGAGGATCTTAAAAGACCAATCGTGGCCAAGCTCCTTGCCACCATGAACCTGCCGGTTGGCACAAAACTGCCATTGCCACAAGGAATACCCATCATGGTAACCAGCCTGACCGATAAAGAACTCCTTGAAGAGCTTCCTAAACACAATCCCCGGATCAAGAGATATGTTTACCTTGAAGCCAGAGAAAAAGCAGGAATTGGACTGGCAAAAAAAGATTTTTATCCGGATCTTACTTTAGGCGTTCAGACTATTATTACAGATCCAGCCTCTAATCGCATGATAAATGACAGGGGTGAAGACCCTATCATTGCATCCTTCAGCTTTAATCTCCCCATTTGGTGGAACAAACAGCGTGCCGCGGTACGGCAAGCACATGCACGCCGGCTTTCTGCAAAAAAGAAAAATATCTCCATAAAGCAGAATCTGCTTAGTGATATGCAGTTAGCATTGTTCAATTATCGGGATGCCCGGAGGAGAATCAACCTGTACAAGAACACCCTCATTCCAAGGGCCAAACAGGCGCTGGAGGTCACCTTGAAAGCGTTCCAGTCAGGAATCAGAAGCTCCCTTGACCTGATCGACGCCGAAAAGACACTCCTTGAATTTGACCTTTCATACACCAGAGCACTTGCCGATCAGGCCCAGAGGTTTGCAGAATTGGAAATGATTTTGGGAAAGAAAATCCCATGTACAATTTATAAACCACTGATGCCTGAGTTAAGGCCCCTTGACATAACCCACTAAAACAACAGTTAAAAACAGGGAGACACTAAAATGAAAAGATTGATAATTATTATCATCACCTTAATACTCGTCTGTTTTGCTTCATTAGCAGTGGCTGGCAGTTCATGTGTTGAAGGGACAAATCAGCAGGAAAAATGCCCTGTGATGGGTTATCCTATTAATAAGGACATTTATGTCGATTACCAAGGGAAACGCATATATTTTTGCTGCCCTTCATGCCTGGAGAAATTCAGGCATGAACCTGAAAACTATATAAAAAAACTTAAAGATCAACGTATAGAGCTGGAGAATGCTCCTGGCTCTGATTAGAATTGAGTATCCTAAGGATCGGATATATGACCTTAAAAAAAATAGTACCTGTTCTATTGATAGTTACAGCCGCCCTCCTGCTTGGTTATTTTCTGCGGGGAGAAGGAAACAAAGTCATGACTCCCGAGATGGGAACCATGGCAGGAGGCCCGGATCATAATCAGGGAAAAGGGTCTATCCTTCTATGGACTTGCTCCATGCATCCCCAGATACAACTCCCCAAACGTGGAAAATGTCCTATCTGCGGCATGGATCTGATTCCGATCAAAGGAGCTGAAAATGGAACAGACGAGATGCCTCGTAGCCTGAGGGAGTTAACCCTTTCTCCATATGCAATGAAACTGGCAGAAATTCAGACATCTCCTGTGGAACGCAAAGCTGTTTCAGTTCATGTGCGAATGGTGGGAAAGATTGAATATGACGAGACGCGCCTTGGATATATCACCGCCTGGGTTCCGGGACGTATTGACAAACTCTATGTGGACTTTACCGGAGTTTCAGTGCGCAAGGGAGACCCCATGGTCTATCTGTATAGCCCTCAACTCCTGACGGCCCAGTCAGAACTTTTAGAAGCGATAAAAACGTCGAACAAGTTTAAAGCCGGCCAGACAATTAATGCTGTCCGAAAAAAGCTTCGCCTCCTGGGGCTGACGGAAAATCAGATCACGAAAATTATCAAACAGGGGAAACCCTCTGATCACGTAACCATCCTTTCCCCCCTAAGCGGTATCGTAATCCACAAGGATGCCCTTGAGGGAATGTATCTTAAGACAGGATCCCGTATTTATACTATCGCTGATCTGTCCCAGGTATGGATAAAGCTGGACGCATATGAATCGGATATTATCTGGCTCCGGAGAGGCCAGGAGGTAGAGATTCAGGCAGAGGCGTTTCCGGGACAAACTTTTACAGGAAAAATTACTTTTGTCGACCCGTTTGTAAATCCTGAGACAAGGACGGTCAAGGTCCGGGTAAACGTTCCCAATACGGATTATAAATTGAAGCCTGAAATGTTTGTACGTGCCCTGGTTAAGGCCTCCATTTCAGATGCAGCCGAATCTCTGGGGATATCTGACGAAACAGCAAAACCTCCCCTTGTCATACCGGCCTCCGCACCCCTTATAACGGGAAAACGGGCTGTTGTTTACGTTGCTGTCCCAGATAAAGAGGGATCCTTTGAGGGACGAGAAATCGTCCTTGGCCCCAGGGCCGGGGATTATTATGTGGTGTTGAGCGGCTTGCATGACGGGGAGCGTGTAGTAACCAATGGAAATTTCAAGATTGACAGTTCCATGCAGATCCAGGCCAAACCAAGCATGATGTCCCCTGGGGGCGGAGCTGCAAGTGGGCAGATGCAGCATGGAGGGATGTCCATGAAAAAGAAAAAAACAGGGACAAAGACCTCCAAAAAAGAGATACCTGCTATCTTTGTTCGTCAGATTGGAAACCTGCTGGATGCTTACAGGAATATTTCGGAAAACATACAAACAGGGGACCTGAGGGACATCAGAAAAACGTTTAAGAATTTCGGAATTGCCCTCAATTCTTTGAATACTAATTCCTTGTCAGGACATACTCACATGCTATGGATGGAACTCTCCATGCTTATGCACAATGATTCGGTTATAGGAAAAAACGTGAAAGACATGGATGAGGCCAAGGAAACCTTCCTTATACTAAAAGGACATGTCAACAGAATGAGATCCCGGTTTAACATATCATCTTCCAATCCTGAAAAATCGCAGGAGCACGATAATGCAAAAAGCTCCTGATGAAAGGGTCTCAGATAACAGGACTGGCAGATCATGGATTGACGGAACCATCAGGTTCTTCCTGGAAAAAAAGATCGTTGCATTCCTGATGGTTCTCTTTTTTGTGGGCTGGGGACTTGCTGTAGCCCCCTTTGACTGGAAACTTGGGGGTCTTCCCCGGAATCCTGTCCCTGTTGATGCCATACCAGATATTGGTGAAAACCAACAGATTGTCTTTACCAAATGGATGGGACGGTCACCTCAGGATATAGAAGACCAGATCACCTACCCTCTAACGGTCGCCCTTCTTGGTATCCCAGGCGTTAAGACCATTCGAAGCTATTCAATGTTCGGGTTTTCAAGCATATATATTATTTTCAAGGAGGATGTCGAGTTCTATTGGTCAAGATCCAGGGTTCTGGAAAAGCTGAACAGCCTTCCCTCCGGCACCTTGCCGGAAGGAGTGCGACCATCTTTGGGGCCGGATGCCACGGCCCTGGGCCAGGTTTACTGGTATACCCTTGAGGGGGTGGACAAAAAGGGCAATCCCACCGGAGGATGGGATCCCCAGGAGCTAAGAACGATCCAGGACTGGTATGTGCGTTACGCCCTTCTCTCTGTGGATGGGGTGAGCGATGTGGCATCTGTAGGAGGCTTTGTGAAGGAATACCAGATTGACGTGGATCCGGATGCCATGCGTGCATATAAAGTAGGCTTGGGGGAAGTGGTATCTGCCATAAAAATGTCCAACGTGGATGTGGGGGCCCGCACTGTTGAGGTGAACAAAGCGGAGTATATCATCCGCGGTATTGGATTTGTAAGGGGTCTGAAAGATCTGGAAGATGCGGTAATAAAGGTAAATGATAACGTCCCTGTATATGTGAAGAATGTTGCAAAGGTGAGCCTTGGCCCGGCACCCAGAAGGGGAGCCTTGGACAAGGAAGGAGTTGAGGCCGTAGGTGGGGTGGTGGTGGTCCGGTACGGGGGAAATCCTCTTGCTGCCATCAATAATGTTAAAGAAAAGATAAAGGAGATCTCACCGGGCCTTCCTAAAAAAACCCTGCCCGATGGTACGGTGAGCTCGGTGAGGATTGTCCCCTTCTACGATAGAACCGGATTAATATATGAAACCCTGGGGACCCTAAACACTGCACTGGTCGAAGAGATTCTCGTTACCATCATTGTGGTCATCATCATGATGATGCATTTGAGGAGTTCACTCCTCATTTCCGGGCTTATCCCATTGGCCGTACTCATGTGCTTCATTGCCATGAAGACTTTCAAGGTCGATGCCAACATTGTGGCCCTTTCGGGAATAGCTATTGCCATAGGAACCATGGTAGATATGGGCATCGTAATATGTGAAAACATCCTCAAACACCTGGATAGGGCAGGCCCTGAAAAGGACCGGCTCGAAGTAATTTTTCGTGCCACACGGGAGGTAGGAAGTGCAGTTATTACCGCTGTTTCAACAACCGTGATAAGTTTTTTGCCAGTTTTTACCATGCAGGCCGCAGAAGGAAAGCTGTTCAAACCCCTGGCCTTCACCAAAACATTCGCACTTATAGCATCTGTAATCGTAGCCCTTACTGTTATTCCCCCTTTGGCCCATATACTCTTTACACAAAGAGAACAAAGGGATTCAGCAAGACATGTTTTTCGATGGATATTCTACCTAAGCCTGTTCTTTGCAGGGATACTCATCGGATGGTTCATCACGTGGTGGGCAGGAACTATTATCGCCATGCTCGCCCTATACCGGATGTTTACCAAACAGATTCCGGATCGCTGGCAAACATGGATTTTGCGAACGGTTAACTGGATTGCAGTATTTGTGGTAGCGGTCATACTCGCAAAACACTGGCTTCCCCTTGGTCCTGGAAAGGGATTTTTGCGAAACTTTTTGTTCGTGGCATTCTTAATAAGTAGCCTGCTGATCTTTTTTTATCTTTTTCAACTCGTCTATGCAAGGATCTTGAGATGGTGCCTTAACCACAAGGTTATATTCCTGATGGTTCCCATCCTAATTGTCCTGTGGGGAGGGCTTGCATGGCTTGGATTTGACGTTTTTTTCGGTTGGATGCCCCAGTCCGTAAGAAACTGGAAGGTTATTAACACTCTATCCAATGCATTTCCGGGGTTGGGGAAGGAATTCATGCCGCCCTTAGACGAAGGATCTTTCCTCTATATGCCCACCACCATGCCCCATGCCTCCATAGGTGAATCCATGGATGCCCTTAAAAAACAGGATATGGCTATAAAGCAAATTCCGGAGATTGAATCAGTGGTTGGAAAATTGGGAAGGGCCGAGACTCCCCTTGATCCTGCGCCAATCTCCATGGTTGAAACAATAATAAATTACAAGCCGGAATATATTGTTGACAAAAACGGCAAGCGTCTGCGGTTTAAGTTTTCTGCAGAAAAAACAGATCGTTTCCGCGACCGAATGGGATTTCCCCTGCCCGCACCCGATGGAAAGCCCTACACTGTTGACGGACGTTTTGAGAGGGACAAAAACAACCGCCTTATCCCTGATCCCAAAGGAAGGCCGTTCCGTTTGTGGCGGGTTGCTCTTGACCCGAGCCTGAACGAGAATAGAGATAGATGGAAAGGGATCAAGAGCCCGGACGACATCTGGAGTGAAATAGTCAAGGCAGCCCAGGTTCCTGGTTCCACATCCGCTCCCAAGCTCCAGCCCATAATCACGAGAATCATCATGCTACAGACCGGAATGCGGGCTCCCATGGGTATCAAGATTCGGGGTCCTGACCTTACTACTATAGAAAACGTCGGGCTGCAAATTGAGAGGTTTTTAAAGGAAGTCCCTTCCATCGAGCCTTCATCGGTGATAGCCGACAGGATTGTGGGAAAACCATACATAGAAATAGAAATAGACAGACAGGCTATAGCCCGGTACGGGATTATGCTCCGCAATGTACAGGATGTTATAGAAACGGCCATAGGTGGCAAAAAAATTACCAGTACCATTGAAGGCCGGGAACGCTATCCGGTCCGAGTAAGATATATGCGGGAGCTAAGGGACAACATCGAGGGCCTTGGGAAAATTCTCGTTCCTGCCCCGGGTGGAGCCCAGATACCTCTAAACCAAATCAGTAGGATTCGTTATGTGCGGGGTCCACAAGTGATAAAAAGTGAAGACACCTTCCTGGTGGGCTATGTGGTGTTCGATAAAAGACCGGGCTACGCTGAGGTGAATGTGGTCAAGGATGCCCAGCGATACCTGGATCAAAAAATCAAAAACGGCGAATTTCTTCTCCCTGCCGGAATAAGCTATACATTTGCAGGAAATTACAGAAACCAGATCCGGGCCCAGAAAAAGCTGGCCGTGGTCCTGCCCATTGCTCTTTTTATCATATTCCTTATCCTCTATTTTCAGTTCGGTTCCGTATCAACCACCCTGTTCGTGTTTTCCGGTATTATTGTTGCCTGGGCAGGTGGGTTTATTATGATATGGCTCTATGCCCAGCCTTGGTTCTTGGATTTCGCCATATTCGGGACCTCCATGCGGGAGCTTTTCCAGGTGCATTCCATTAATCTGAGCGTGGCAATCTGGGTGGGGTTTCTGGCCCTATTCGGCATTGCCTCGGATAATGGCGTTGTTGTGGCCACCTATCTTGACCAGAGTTTTACTGATAAAAAGGCCTCAACAAAACAAGAAGTTAAAGAGGCCACCGTAGCTGCGGCTGTCCGTCGGATCCGACCGGCCCTCATGACCTCCGCCACTACCATATTGGCCCTTGTCCCTGTTTTAACATCCACCGGACGCGGCTCGGACATCATGGTTCCCATGGCGATTCCATCTTTTGGAGGGATGTTTGTGGCCCTGATTTCCGTGATGATAGTCCCCCTGTTTTACTGTGCACGCGAGGAGATAAAACTGAGGAGGACTAAGATATAAGTCTAATCCAAAGCCAGAAGCCGCAACCCTATCTCCCATCTTTCCCAATATAAATCAAGCTTGACAAGCAATGGTACAATGATTGATCTATACTAAAATAGTATAGATTAAAAGACCATATCAACCTGTTTAGCAAGGGGTGTATTATGAAATTTGTAGAAAAACAGAAGGCAAACGAAACCCTGGATCTGGTATGCCGCATGTATCCCATGCACCTCATGTGCTGAAACACAGTTTTGCCACTTATCTTCTCGAAGATGGCTACGACATCAGGACTGTCCAGCAGCTTCTTGGACATCACGACATAAAAACCACCATGATCTATACTCATGTGCCCTGCATTGAATCGTCCTGCCGGAACCGGTTCCTTCTTTTTTCTGAGATTGCCTCCTAGGATCAGAAACCACCTGTTGGAGTTATTTGTTATACCAGGAAAGGTGATTGCTGGGATAACGCGGTGGCAGAAAACTTCTTCGACAGCCTGAAGACCGAGCAAGTACTTTCCATGGATTACAGGAGCAGGGAAGAGGCAAAAAGACAGTCAGTGCCCCTTGCTAATCTGTCGAAGTCTACTTTATAAGAAATTCCGTCCCGGTTGTCCTGTGCAGGTAATCTGTACCTGACATTGCCAGAAATGTAACAATTATTTTTGGAAACATTGCCGGTTGACACCATGACCGTCATTGGATACATACGTCTTTAGTTTCCCGATTTTTGTTGAACGGAAAGCGGAAACCGGGAAAACACTTAATGTCGGGAACAAGTTGGTCCCCGTATGCAAGCTGAGCTTTTGCCCTGTCCGTTTCCAAAAAGCAAGTTCTTGTAATTTTGATATGAACTCCGGTGTGCCTCTCGCTTTCCTGCTTTCACCAAGGCCGGCAAGGGGTTATCTTTCACCGCAAAGCTTATTGTGACTTTTAGAAGGCATACATGACGGATTCCAGGCTGCCCCTTGTCAGGACTATCCTGCTGCCATACCTCATACTGTTACTGCTGTTTATCGCGGTCAGCGGTGCAGGATCAACCTGGCTGTATTTCAAGGCCAGACACGCTCAATCCCGGCTGCTGGTGCACGGATTGCTTAACACCATAAACCCACTTGTGGAACGGCTTTCCATCTCTGATATCAATTCTTTGATGAATGATAAACAGTCGTGGCTTCATCGTGAACTAAACAGTCTTTTTACCAGGCTGCCTGATTTGAAACAGGTGCGGATCCGTTCCCTGAAAAGCGGTTTTTCCAAATACCATGATGCCGGAAACAATTTGGTGACAGAAGCTATTCCCGGCACAAAAGTTGAGACGAATGAGAATCTGGACCTGCGTGGCTCAACGGCCCCGGAGAGGCTCTATTCCGAGTCTACTGCATTGTTGCTGATTGAATTCAGCCTCCCGGGCCAAGAGTCGGGGCCTGCTGTCATTGAATTTGGCTTCAGCCGGGCAAGCCTTCAGAAATCCATTGCTGATGCGATGGCCACCCTCATTGATGCCATTACGCTGTTTTTTCTGATTGGTATTTCATCCCTTGTTGTTGCTTTTACAGTAACCGTGTGGGCTGCCAGAAAGATCAGGATCCTTGAAATTCACTTCCAGGAATTGTACAGGCATGCCACTGTTGCCGAGTTGATGGCCGGTGTGGTTCATGACCTGCGTAATCCCCTGGCCAGTTTCAGGGCAAATATTGGTGCTCTTCGTATTTCAGACAATGACCGGGAACAAATTCTTGCGGACATGGACAGGGATATCGTCCGGTTTGATGAAAAGCTTGCTTCCTTGCTTGATCTTACCCGAAAACGTGAAGAACCGTTACGTAAAATTGATATGGAGGCATTGCTTCGGGAGGTTTCCCGGCTGGCCGGGCCGTTTTTTGAACAACATGGGCTGGCAATCAGGATCCATTGCCGACTTGACGGTCCTGTGGAGCTTATGAAGAACTCCATGCGAGATGCCCTGTTGAACCTTTTGATAAACAGTGCGGAAAGCGGCCAGTCAAAGGGTGCTGTGGAAATAACGGCACAGCTGGACAACAGGAAAAAGGCGCTCATTGTGGAGATTCTTGATCGGGGCCGCGGCCTGCCCAAAGAGATTAAGGACATCTTTAAACCGTTCGTGACCACCAAACCTCATGGACACGGCCTGGGCCTGGCCATTGCCAGACGGACCGTTGAAGCGCACGGTGGTTCCATCACCGCCGCCAGCCGTGAAGGAGGGGGGACTGTTTTTACCATAACCATCCCACAACCTGTCAGCGGGAGAAAATTATGAGCACTATGGACAACCTGCCTGATCTTGACAGACTGCGTATCCTGATTCTGGATGACGATCCTGCGATTGTCCGGAGTCTGTCCAGGGCCCTGCGTGGACTGGGCGCCGAGGTCATGACGGCGGGAAGTTTGCGGGAGGCTGAATTAAGGCTGGATTCATCACCAGTTGATGTAATGCTTGCTGATCTTAAACTCCGTGACGGCACCGGCCTGGATCTGCTGCCGTTATTCCAGGAAAAACATCCGGATGGTCATTTTTACCTGATTACCGGCCATGGTTCCGTGGATAATGCGGTAAAAGCCCTGAAGCATGGGGTAAGGGATTATCTGCAAAAGCCTGTGGATCCTATAGAACTGGCCCGTCAACTTCAACGGGATCCTCCACCCCGCATGGAATCTGTATTGGCTGCCAGGCTTGATTCATATCTGCTTTTCCGGGACCCGGTCATGGTTGAGGCTTTGGCAGACCTCCCGAGATTTGCAGCTCTTGACGAACCCGTTCTCATCCGGGGAGAGACCGGAACCGGCAAGGAACTCGTGGCCATGGCTGTTCATGGTATAAGCCCCAGAGCAGGGGGACCTTTTGTTGCCGTGAACTGTGGTGCCGTACCCGAATCCATGCTGGAGAGTGAACTCTTTGGCCATGAAAAAGGGGCATTTACCGGTGCTGCTGGCAGACATCGCGGTCGCTTTGAACAGGCTTCGGGCGGTACTCTTTTCCTTGATGAAATCGGTGACATGCCTCTCCAGTTCCAGGTGCGATTACTACGTGTTCTTGAGGAGAAGGCTATCCAGAGAATCGGCGGAGAGCAACCCGTGCCGATTGATGTCCGGGTGGTGGCTGCAACCCATCGGGACCTGCGCAAAGATGTTGAGGCCGGCCTTTTTCGTCGGGATCTCTTTTTCCGGCTTGATGTGTTGCCGATCCATCTCCCTCCTCTCAGAGAACGAAAACAGGATATTTCTTTACTGGCATATCATTTTCTGCACCGGACTCTTGTGGAGATGGGCAGGACCGGTTCTAAACCTCTCTTTACTCCCGAGGCTGAATTGCTGCTGGTGAAATATTCCTGGCCGGGAAATATCCGGGAACTGCGTAATACCATGACCAGGCTGGCGGTCCACATGCCAGAAGACATGAAAGAGATATCGGAAGACTATCTTGAACGGTATCTGACTTCCATTACCAATTCGCACCACCACCCTGACAGGGATATAATTCCCATTCCTGCAGATTCTTCCCTGGCAGAGGCTGAGCAAATCCTTATTAATGCCGCACTCAAGCGAACCGGATTCAATCGCAGGGCCGCTGCCCGTGAACTCGGTATAGGAGAGAGAACTTTGCGGCGGAAACTGAACAGGAAATAGGACTGCGGCCGATTTGGCCGTCAGCTTGTTCCGCCTGGCGGCTATTTTGGCCTGATTATCCCTCCTTGTTTTTCACTTGCATTCTTAACTATTTGTAACAATAACGAAATCTGTTCTGGTACATGATTTGTAATGTGCTTATCGACGAGATCGTTTCCCAATAAAAATTAAAATCAAACAGGAGGTGTGATGATGCGTAAATGTAAAAATTTTGGACAACAGATGATGTATCTGCTGATAACGGGAAGTCTGGTATTAAGCAGTACTGTATGGGCTGATAACCAGGCAAAGACAAAAGATATGTCAAAGGTTGAAAAAGAAGTAAAGGAAAGAATAAATGAAAAGATAGACCAGAAACGCGTTACGATTATCAAGGAAGCTGTGGCCGCTCTTGAGCAGACCAAAAAGGCTATCGAGGCCTTGAAGAAAAAAGATAAACAGGCGGCCATTAATGCATTGGCTTTGGTCACGGGCAAACTGGAAGTCGTCATTGCCATGGATCCTGAAATAGCTAATGCTCCCATAGACGTGCGGATGGAACAGTTCGATCTCTATGCAACTGTGGATGACATACGGAAAGCCGTGAAAACCGCTGAAGATCTTCTGGAAGACGGTGAGGTGCAGCAGGCCCGCAGGCTTCTGTCCGGCCTGGCTTCGGAGATCGATATCGTTGTTACTTCACTGCCGTTGAAGGGATATGCAGAAGGTATCAAGGCTGTGGCAAAACTGGTGGATGAAGACAAGTTCGAGGAGGCAATAGATGGATTGTATGAACTGCTCTCCACTACTGTAATCACCAGACATATCATTCCACTGCCGATTCTCCGGGTTGAAGAGCTGCTGAAAAAGGCGGAGAAATTGGCTGAGACAAAAGGACGTACGGATGAGCAGAACAAGGAACTGAGCAATCTGCTGGACAAGGCTGTGATTCAGTTGGAAATGGCAGAAGCCCTCGGTTATGGCGATAAGAAAGAGTATAAAGAATTTTACCGACAGATAAAGAAAATAAGAAAAAAGACCGAAGGCGGCAAATTTGGTTCCGGCATCTTTGATGAATTGAAAGGATCGCTGAGAAATTTCAAGGAAAAATTTTTCAAGGATTTTAATAAATCAGAAAAGTAATCCGGTTCGGGCAGGAGTCCCGGAGTAGAGGCTTCTGCCCGTCTATATTCACAGGAGAATAAAATTATGGAGGCGAAAAATCAGGAGGTTTCTGGAGACATGGGAATCGGAGAACTGGAGGAACTCCCACGCAAGTGGAAATTGATGCTGGCCCTCGGGATACTTATGGCGGTGGCCGGGACAATGGGTTTGTATATGGCAGTTGCAGTAACCCTTGTAACTGTTCTTCTTTACGGTGGGATGTTGATGGCAGGTGGTATCCTTTCACTGGTTCATTTTTTTAAGGTTAGAGAGAAAAAATGGCATGGCCGGATGACTGATTTATTGCTGACACTGCTCTATATCGGGTTAGGCGTTGTCATTTTTATAAATCCGGTGGCTGCTTCAGCAGCATTGACCTTGTTACTGGGCGCTCTTTTCATGTGTATGGGGATATTACGGATCAGATATGGCTTTCGTTGCCGAAAACAAGGATGGAAATGGCTGCTTCCAGTGACGGTGGGACTTTTGGATTGTGTCTTTGCCTTGGTTATAGCTCTCAGTTGGCCGGTATCGGGCCTCTGGGTTATTGGTCTGTTTGTGAGTATTGAACTTATAATGAACGGCTGGATTTTAATCTGGACAGCACTTGCTGTACGAAAATTAGGCAGAACTACAACAGAGTAAAAACAAAAAATGGTAGCGAGGTCTTTGACATGGTTATAGGTGCAAAACAGTTGCAGCATTTGTTTAGACGTGTGGCCGGCCTGGATATAGATAAAAGCGATGTAAAAAGATTGAATGATTTTATCAGTAAACGGCTGCATGCGCTTCTTATCCAGGGTCAGGTGGCTGCCAGCGTCAATGGTCGTGACATAATAGATTACCAGGATATACCGATCACATACGGATTACAGCTTGCCATACGTGATTTCAAAGAAATAGACCAGGAGCTTGCCGTGGCTACTATCCTTGAACAGCTGGCCAAACTGCCTCCGCTGCGAAAAGGACTTTCAAAAATACTGGAAAAGAAGCTGCCGCTGCTGGTTGGCGGTATTACGGTGAGCCTGGCCCGGATATTTAAAATCGTAAATAGTGATGTTAAGAATCCAGCAAGCCTTGAGTGGGAAAAGGTGGAAGAAATTTATCGTGTCCTGCTGTAATAAAAATTGTCACCTTTCTGGAATCATTATTGGTGTCGAAATCCTGGATAAACGAGAAGCGGAAAAATGGTGGAACTGATTATCAAAAACATCAATGAAGTGGAGGAAGTATTTCACAAGGATCTGGAAGAGCTGTGTCATGAAAAGAGCACGTTTTTCAAAGAGCTTTTCAAAAAATATGACAAACCGATGACTCTGGAGGTGATTTTTGATCATTCATCAGCCCTTTATAAAGTAATAGCATCTCTCAATCTAAAGAGCAAAAAAGTCTTGGTTGTTGAGGAGGACAAGGATGTGATCAAAGCGACCACCACCGTATTCAACTCGCTGAAAAAATTGGCAAAACGGCAGCATGAATTGGAGCGTAAAGATTACGAGTACAAGCGGAAGAACAGGAAGTGACATCTCACGATCCGGATTACCTTTTGACAAATAAATCTCCCATGAAAAAC
>CAZQAA010000201.1:0-3870 GCA_964591255.1 uncultured Desulfobacterales bacterium
ACTACAGATTGACTCGCTCAATTACCAATGACGCTTTTATAGAAGCCGACTTCACTTACATTTCATCTCTGGTTTCCGGCCACATCCAGGAAGTGCTGGTAGATGAATCAAGCAAAATCGATGCCAACCAGATCCTGGCCCGAATCAGGCCAACAGATTACAAGGCAGTAGAGGCGATAACGGAAAGTGCTCTAAACAAGGTCAAAGAGGACAAGATCAGGGCCCGAGTCGGAGTTGACAAGGCACAAACGGCCTTGGAACTTATCAAGAGAGAAGTGGAAACAGGAATTCGTACAGCAA
Organism: uncultured Desulfobacterales bacterium; assembly: GCA_964591255.1. Lineage (GTDB taxonomy): Bacteria > Desulfobacterota > DSM-4660 > Desulfatiglandales > Desulfatiglandaceae > CAZQAA01. The sequence continues at coordinate 301 of CAZQAA010000201.1, forward strand.
GGGCCCAGCTTGCTTCTGCCAAGGCCAAATTTGTGATGGTAGCAAAGGATGAGAGACGTCTCGCAGCGCTCCTTAGGGAAAAGGTTATTTCTCAAAGCCGTTATGACTCCCAGAAATCGGCCTATGACCAGGCAATCGCGGCTGTAAAGGCGGGCAATGCAGTTCTTGACAGGGCATTGGCCCAGAAAAAGAGGATTGTCTTGGCCAAAAAGGACCTTGCTGTCGCACAACAAAAGCTCTCTGCTGCAAAGGCAGCGGTTGAAGTAGCTGAACGACAGCTTGACCAGGCAAAAATAAACTTAAGCCATACGACAATTAAGGCGCCTCTAAGCGGTATTGTGGCCAGGAAATTTATAAATCCCGGTGATTTTGTGGGACCTGGCCAGCCCCTTTTTTCTATCTATGATCCTGGAAATCTTTTTGTCATAGCTAACCTGGAAGAAACTAAGGTTGATGGAGTAAAATTGAACTGCCCGGTAGAAATCCAGGTTGACGCCTTTCCACGCAAAATGATTAAGGGAAAAGTCGTGAGGATCACTCCTGCGGCTGCTGCTAAATTTGCCCTTATTCCAAGGGATGTGACTGCCGGGGAGTTTACAAAAGTGGTACAGAGAGTTCCGATCAAAATCAGTCTTGATATACCTGATGATATCGTACTCTCTCCGGGGATGTCCGTGGAAGTCAGAATAAAAAGGGACGAATAAATGTCCAGGGAACAGCCTCCGGTCCTGGGGATTAGGTATAAATGGGTGGCCTCAGTGGTGCTCATGTTCGGTATTTTTATGACCCTCCTTGACACCACAATAGTGGACATCACTCTGCCCAAAATGCTTGCATCACTAAATACAGATACCTACGGTGTCCAGTGGGTAGTAATCGCATATATGATAGGGTCAGCCGTGGCCATGACCCTGGTAGGCTGGATAGGGGCTGCCACGTCATACCGATTTGTCTATATTTTGGGCATGTCGATATTTGTGGTATTCAGCGCGATATGCGGTCAGGCAAACAGCCTGGGCATGATGGTCACGGGCCGGCTCCTTCAGGGGATAGGGGAAGGTCTGGTAGTGCCTATCTCCATGACATATCTCTTTCTTGTCTTTCCAAAGCATGAGGCCGGGCTTGCCATGGGGATATATGGTCTAGGAGCAAGTTTTGCCCCTGCCCTTGGACCCACCATAGGAGGATTTTTGACTGAACATATGAATTGGCGATGGATATTTTACGTAAACCTGCCGATCGGCGCAATTGGTCTGACTTTGGCAGTTTTTCTCCTACGCCGGATCAAACCTGACGGGGAAGTGAAATGGCCTTTTGACTGGATAGGATTTATTCTCCTGGCCATTTCCCTTGGAAGCCTGATTACCTTTCTAAGCAAGGGCCAGGAAATGGGCTGGCTACAATCTGATATGATAGTCATACTGATAGCTGTCTGGATTTTAAGCAGCATCGCATTTCTGACCTTGGTAAGCAGGCGGAAAAACCCGGTGGTGGATCTGAGCCTCTTCAAAAACCGGGTATTTGGCATCAGCATAATCTCACTTTTCTGTTTCAGTCTTACCCTGTATGCCATTTTCTTTCTCCTGCCCCTTTACATGGAACGTCTGCGGGGATACCCTACCCTGCTTTCCGGAATGATCCTCTTTCCAGGCTCGATTGCCATGGGGATTGCCCTGATAACCGGCGGGATCCTTTCAGATAAAATAAGCATTCGCGGCATTTCAATAGTATGCATAATTTTATTTTCCATGGCCTGCTTTGCCTTCGGGATACTTGATATGGACACCCCAAAGGCAACCATTATCATTCTATATATCCTTTGGGGAATAACCGCCGGCCCCCTTTTTCCGTCCCTTACCACCGGAGGACTCAGCGAACTGTCCCCCACGCAGGTAAACATGGGGTCCGCCATGCAAAACGTCACCAGACTGGTGGCCGGAAGCATCGGGACATCTCTGGCCGTTACCCTGCTGGAACGCCGGGCAGACTATTTTTATATGTTTTTTTCAAGACACACAGAGCCAGGAAACATGGCTTTTTCCGTGGCATGGAAAAAGGCCGTGGACTGGTTCATATCAAAAGGCTCATCTGTTGCCGAGGCAAACATCCAAGCAAAGGTCCTAATAAATCTATATATTACAGCAAGATCATATTTTACCGCCTACCAGTCTGCATTTAAGATACTGGCATTATTTGCACTTATGGCCATTCCCTTTTTACTTTTCTTCCGGGCAGGCAAAATAGAGGAAAAACCTGCAGTTCACTGAAGGAAAAGGATATGAACAAACATAAGCATGAGCAAATCAAACCGCAAGAACTAACACGCAGGCAAAGGGAAGATGCACGTCACAGGCAGGAGATCCTTGACGTGGCTCTTGGTCTTTTTTCTGATAAAGGCTTCCACAATGTATCTGTAAAAGAGATCAGCCAGAAGGCCGAATTCGGCCTGGGCACCATATATAAATTTTTTGGGAACAAAGAAGGCCTTTATCATTCAATGGTTATGGAAAGGGCCACAGAATGTCATGCCATCCTTAAATCCGCCCTTATCGAACATAGCTCGGCAATAAAATGTCTTGAAGAGTTTATCAAAGGGAAAATCGCGTTTTTTCAAGGAAACAAGGCCTTTATTCGCCTCTACCTGTTTGAAACACAGGGAGTAAAATTCAGTATCCGGGCAGGCCTTGAGGAAAACATCAGGAAGCTCCATGATGATATTCTGGGAGATCTGACAGGACTTTTTTCCAGAGGCATTAAAGATGGAGTTTTCAAAACAGATCTGCCTCCCCGTCTTCTTGCAGTGGCATTTGACGGCATGAGTACTGCCGTTTTAGTAGAATGGCTTGAGACAGGTCAAGAGGAACCCTTGTCTGCGAAGATATTATTGAACCTTTTCCTGGGCCCTGTACTCGTGCCTGGCGCAATTGAGAGTTGACATGGGGCAGACGCCAGAGGCAGAAAAATGAAATATCGTTTAATTCTTACAATAGGTATCATGGTCTCGGTATGGATGCTATACTTTCAAGGGTCTGCATTTTCTGGTCATGAAAATCCGCAGAAGCCTTTGAAGCTTACCCTCGATAAGGCTGTATCCATCGCCCTTGAGAAGAATCCGGCCATTCTGGCCCGGGCCCAGGAAATCCTGGCAAGCAAAAAAAATGCAGATGCTGCATGGGCAGACAGGTGGGCCAAGCTATCCTCCGGATATACCTATGCCCGCCTCAAAGATGAACCATTTGTGATATTTAAGGATATACCGGGACAAAATACCTTTCAGGTGGGAAAACAAGATGACATCAAATGGCATGTGACTATAACCCAGCCCCTTTTCACCGGATTTGCCTTAAAGACAAAAGAGGACCTTGCAAAAATCGGAATTGATGTGGCATCTCTTGAAAAAGCGGTTTCCGCCCTTAATATTGAACGGGACGTGAAATATTCATATTTAAATGTGCTCCTTGCAAAACGTTCCCTGGAAGTGGCACACGAGGCAGTTTGTCAGCTTACATCCCATGTAAAGGATGCCAAAGGGTTTTACAGGCACGGGCTCATTCCGTATAATGACTTGCT
>CAZQAA010000202.1:0-9411 GCA_964591255.1 uncultured Desulfobacterales bacterium
CATTTTCCAGGTGGACGTTTCTTGATTTAAAAATGCCAAAAGAAACGGGAAATCTTGAGAAAAGATTGGCTTTTTTAAAGGAAAAAGAGGGATGTAGGGTCTTTAATATCACCTCAAGTCGAAAACATGAGGGTGTATCCACAATAGTGGCCAATCTCGCCAGGTATATTGCAAAAAAAAAGGGTTCAAAAAAAGTTTTGCTGATCGATACAAACTTCAGACATCCTGTCTTGCATATTGCATTCGATATTTCACCTGAACCAGGACTCTATGGCCTATTTTCGGAAATCTGCGATTTATCCATGGCAATTCGGGAAACTGAAGCGAAAAATATTCATATATTACCGGCTGGAAATCCCCAACAAGGGCTAACGAATGGATTGGATGAAGAAAACTTTCAGAAAATAGTATCCGATATTAGAAATCAATATGACTATATCATTATCGACTCTGCACCCTTGTTGGAATCCGCCGATTCTCTCTCTTCTGCAGCTGCGGCTGATGTGACTTTTCTTGTTGTGCAGGCACATAAGACACAGAAAGAGGTAGCCGATAAAGCGAAGCTGTTGCTTCAGGAAAATGAGTGCCTGATTGGCGGTATAATTTTTAATCGTGCTCAACATGTAATTCCCGAAAAATTATACAACATCATATAACAACTTCCTGATCTCATTCTGCATGGAGCATCCTGTACTATATTTCCAGCAGAGCCAATCCCATAAGAGACTATCTGACAATGTACCTTTTTTAGCTGGATTAATTCTCATTAGTCCATAATCTGCGAATGCTTACAGAAGACCTCAACCGATTGTAAATGGACACGATATCTGATCATCCGGAACATATTGAGGGGATTTCTTTTCGAAAATTGGCCCGCGGCGGGGCATTTTTCTTTTTTGGCACCATATGTGCCATGGGTCTCCAATTCGTGGTGAGCATTGTTGTTATTCGTGCAATAAAGCGCCCCGAATTCGGACTGATTTCGTTGACAAACATCTTCGTCAATATGGTTGTTATGTTGGCGGTCCTTGGTTTTAGTAACGGGCTTCCACGGTTGATGGCCATGTATCGTCAAAAAAATGAGGAAAATTCCGTCAGGATCATCATTGGCACTGCAATGGTCATTGTCCTGATTTCAGGCCTCTTATGGGCATTAATACTACTGCTCGTCTCTCCCTGGCTGGCTGAATGTTTCAACAAGCCTGGAATACAAAATGTCCTTAGGGCCTTTGTGCTTACAGTACCCCCTCTTGTACTGATAAATACTCTCACTGCAATATTCCGTGGGACAGAAAATACATATCCGAAAGTAATTTTTGAAGACATATCTTTAAACCTGTGCCGAATCTTGCTTCTGCTTCCGGTAGTGTTCCTTGGCATGGGTTTTCAAGGTGTCATATGGATATATGTTGGATCGGCATGGATCTCATGCGCCGCTTACATTCTATATGCCAAAAACAAACCTGTTTTCAAAAAGTTATTCTTTTTTAGCAGACCTATGGCCAACAATCTCCTGTTATTTTCTCTCCCCTTGTTAGGGATTGCCATAATGGGCAATTTGGTGAACTGGACCGGGACCTTAACGGTAGGCTATCTCCAGTCTGCGGATCAAGTAGCATTGTATAGTGCTCCATTGCGATTGGCTTCTTTGATTCCACTCCCTCTTACAGCCCTGATCTTTTTGTATCTGCCAATGGCAACAAAGCTGTTCGAGGAAGCATCTTTGAAAAAGCTGAAAGTTCTATATACCAACACTACTAAGTTGGCATTTTTTATTACCATGCCGATACTCCTGTTTTTTTTTATTGATGCCGACTTTATTGTGGTTCATTTATTTGGCAAGCCTTACCAAGATTCCGCTAACATTTTACGAATCCTATTGGTGGGTTTTTCGGTCCATATTTTTTTGGGTCCAAACGGTGTCACACTGATCTCCATGGGAAACACCCGAATATTATTTCATATAACAATGACATCTTGTCTATCCGCTATAATTCTATGCATCACACTTGTACCCATATACGGGGGAATGGGGGCAGCAGCAGGAATAAGTCTCTCAAGAATTATCTCCAATCTCATTGTCTCAACTGTGTTGTATAAACGATTCAACATACATCCATTCAATTGGAGTTATATTAAACCAACGGCTTTTTCATTTATACTCAGTCTGTTATTTTATTGGCTTTTTAGCCCAACAAATCATTTTAATATGATACTGCATTCAATCATGCTATTATTCATTATCAGTACAGTTTTGATGTCACCTATAATTACTCACAGTCTGAATTCATCGGATATTGCATTTATAAGTAGCATAGAACAGCGCATTTGGAATAGGACGATTTTAGCAAAATATATTTCCTATGGACTCAAATAATAAACAAGTCATTAAAGAGTGATGAAGGTTGTTTTCCATATAGGATATCATAAAACAGGGACCACTTGGCTACAGCAAGTATTCTTTCCTGCCCATCCATATATCCATCCGCTTTGCAACTCCCGGGAACCATGGAATGATCTCTTGCTTAATGCCCTTATTGCAACACCAGACGGAAAGTTTGATGCAGGACATTGCACAAAGCTTATCAGAGAAAAAATCAGCTCAATAAAAAATTATAAAGATAATCATGCTATGATGATTTCGGCAGAAAGACTTTCCGGGCACCCGTATTCCGGTGGTTATGACAGTTTTCGTATTGCAGAAAGAATCATGGCCTGCTGGAAAAAAAGTTATATTATATGTACCATTAGAAACCAGCCCGATATCATATCATCAATTTACAACCAGTTGATTAAGGAAGGTTTCCCTGGCCGCTTAGAAAAAATGTTTGGGGTACGCAACTGGGATATTCCTGGGTTTAATTTGGCTTTCTATGAATACGATCTACTTTTAAACAGGTATCAGACTCTTTTTGGTCGTGACCGCATATGTATATTACCCTATGAATTAATGTCATCAAACCTGCAAGAATTTTTAAAAAAAATTTGTGAGTTTTTAGATGTTCCGGAAATTTCAGTTCCCTCTAACAGGATTTCAAATTCTGGTTTGCCAAATCGTGGCCTGAGTCTGTTTCGTATTATGAATTATTTTCGATTGTCAGAATTCAATCAATTTCCGATTATTTCGATAAATGAACAAGTGTTTCAATTTGTCAGGAAAATATTGTGGAAATTGCTACGTGGTTTACCAGATTCAAATAGCCCTTTGAACGATACCTTAAGGACATGGATTATTAATTACTATAGAGAGTCAAACACACGTCTTCAGAAAATAGTAAACTGGAATCTAGACGACTTTAAATGGAATGGAGTTGATCAAACAAGATGATCCTTCCAAATGTAATAATTGCGGGTGCACCCAAGTGTGGTTCCACATCGCTTTTCGTTTATCTGTCTCATCATCCAGAGGTTTGTGCATCCAATACCAAGGAAACACGATACATGATAGACAAGGGCTATCCCCTCTATCATGATGAAAATAATTATCAGGAAAATGGCTTAGATGGCTATGGCATCTTTTATCCTCATTATAACCCAAGACGACATAAAATCATCTTGGAAGCGACACCAGACTATTTGTATCAAAAAACACCCCTTAAAGCATTACCTGCTTTTGACCAAAGAACTCATGTCTTTTTTATTTTAAGACGACCATCCGAGCGGATATATTCTTTATTTCGATTTGCCCAAAATAATATGGCTGTTCTGAATCGCGATATCACATTTAAGCAATTTTTGGGTATGCTAAAAAAAAATGAAACTTTTGATCACGATTTGATTTTATCTAACGCTATCGAACACAGTAAGTATGTCAACTACTTGCGATATTGGTATGATGTCCTTGAAAGCCGCTACATTCACATTTTTCTGTTTGAAGATATGATAACTAACACTCTTGGATTTATGAATAGGATATCCAACATTCTTGGCATTTCCCAAGGCTTTTACGAAAAATTTGATTTCAGGACTGAAAACGAAACAGTTGTTATCAGAAATGTTATGTTACATAAATTACAAAGGAGGTTAAAAAAGAAACTGAGCTTTTTCATGCATCATGGACGATTAAAAAATCTTTTAAAAGGATCTTATGAATGGTTTAATGTAAAAAAGATACAAAATCAAATAAATGCAGAAGACTTAAAATTATTAAGCCAACTTGACCATTTTTTTATTCCCTATAATGAAAAACTGCAGGCAATGACTGGATTAGGAATCGACAAATGGTGGTACGGGCAAAACTAATATCAATTAATAATAGCTGAGGTAATAAATGGCTTATAGAAGCAAAAGTAATACTCTTAGGATCTTTTTTATCCTGTTGCTGATATGTTCGACAAATACGTTTTTCTATCTTGGTCCATGGTGGCACAGATCTGGGGTTTTTAATATAGCCGATGTGGGTAATGCTTTGATGTGGATTTCTATTCCCCTTATTATCGCCTTTAGCAAAAACCGTCAACCCTTATGGAATCCCATATCGCCTTTGATCTTTTTTTACATCTCTTTTGTCATATTACACATCTTTTTGGCTTATGCTAATTATGGACAGTCACTGTTCGACGGATTGGTCGCCATTCGGCATCAATTCTACTATTTATCATTTTTCCTGTTTGTTCTACTGCTAGATGACACAAAAATTATTAGAAAATTATTAGATATTCTGGTGATAATTTCCATAATACTTGTGCTGTTAGCTATATTAGATTATCTCGGAATTAAGCTTTTTTTTCATAAATGGGCCGGAGGACATGGTATAAGATCTGGAATTAAAAGGGCTTATATCCCGGGCATGTCAATAATAAGCTTTTCAGCCATATGGGTATTTACAAAATGGCTCCTGGACAAAGAAAATAAAATTAAGACATTCGGTTTTACCCTAATGCTCCTGGCAGCTATATTTTTCAGACAAACTCGTATGCGTATAATAAGTGTGACTGCAATTATTTCAACCTTGCTGATAATAAAGAGAAGATGGAAATATCTGCTCTTCTTCCTTTTAGTAAGCCTTGTCTCTGTAGGTGTCACAGGGATAACAATGAAGGAAAACATAATGATTTCCCCTTTTACATTAGCCTACAAAAATATTACCCAGAAAAGCGGCACTTGGGATGCCAGGTTGCGGCAGTTAAAAATAGACATCAAGGAATTCAAACGGCATCCCTGGATAGGCAGCGGAGTTGCGGCAATAAGGTCGGCTACCGCCCTCGGAGGCACCCGCTTACAAAAAAGGATGTCCCCACTCTCTTACAAATCAGATCTTGGCTATGCACACTGGTTAAAATTATATGGTATTGTAGGGATGATCTGGTTGGTACTGTATTTTTACTTTCAAGTGATCATGGCCCTCAGGGCGCAAAAAGCCTTAACAGGAGCAGATAATACATTGGCTGTTTTTACATTAAGTTACCTCGGCTATCTGGCTATAGCATTAATCACATTAAATCATCTTATGATGCCGGAACATATGATTATGTTTATCTTAAACACAGCAATTATTGTCAGGCTTCACTGGAATTTTCAAAATAGAGTCGACATATCAAATAATTACCATCCTTATTCTGCAAACTAAAACACACACATAATATGACAAAAAAAGTCAGCAGGAATAGACAAATTAACATAAAAATTGCAACTACTGTTGAAGGGATTGAGTCTTTACGCCCTCATTGGGAAAAAATGAATTTTCATCCCCTTTCCGATATAGATTATTATCTTCATGTCCTGAATTCTTCCAATATTACTATGAGACCTTACGTGATGTTTCTAAGCGACATGGACAGACATCAGGTTATGGTTGTGGGTCATGTAACATATAAACGGCTTAAGTTTAAACTCGGTTACAAAAATTTGTTTAGCCTCAAGGCACGTTGCCTAACCATTGTTCCAGGCGGATATATGGGGAATACAAGTAAAGAAATCTTACACGCAGTTGTAAGAAACCTTATAGAACAGCTAAGCTTTGGGAAAACTGACCTCGTATTTTTTTACGGCCTGCCTGCTGATTCTGAGATATGTGCTCTTTTAAAAACAGAACGACCTTTTTTTGTCAGGGACACCTTCCCGTGGATTCATATGCACAGAAGAATTTCATTGCCAAATTCATTCAGCGAATACTACTCCTCCCTTTCTAAAAATACCAAATCAAATATTCGCAAGTATGGGAATAGGATTTCAAAAAAATATGCCAATCAATTATCGATAATCTGTTTACGTAGGCCAGGTGATATAGATAAAATCATAAAAGACACTGAACTAATTGCCAATAAGACATATCAGCGAGGACTGGGCGTAGGGTTTTCCTATCACAAAAATAGGGAGCATCTCATTTTTATGCTAAATAAAGGGTGGTTTAGGGCATACATACTATACATAAACCGTATGCCTGTCGCATTTTGGCATGGATTACATTATAAGAATACTTTTTTGATTGAATCAACAGGATATGATCCCGCTTATAGATATTACCATCCTGGCAATTACTTGCTTATGAAAATTGTAGAGCAATTATGTGATGATAACATAAGATACATAGACTTTGCACGCGGCGATGCTGAATACAAGCGACGTTATGGAAATCAGGCATGGAAAGAATGCTCTTTCTATATTTTTGCCCCCACAATAAGAGGGCTTAAGATTTATGTTATCAGATCAATAGTAGGATTTATTGACAAAGTTGTAAAAAAAGTTCTGGTTCAATTACACCTTTACGATAGTATAAAAAAAGCTTGGAGAAACAGTATTACGCCAGCCAGATAATTTCAAATTCTATAATTCAGTATCATCATATCCTTTGTTAAAAATTTAAGGAAGAAATGTAGGAGAACAGTATGTTTGTACCTAATAAGCTAAGGGTTTGTCTTCCCAGAATTAGATCGCCTTTTCTATTAATATTCATGTATAGCATCGCAACCAATTTATTTATAACAGAAGGCCGATGCGATCAGGGATCCTCTTTTCCCTTAAATATGAGCCACAACTACCCATGGATATGGGAGTCTCAATTATTTCCAAAAACGGACAGTGGGTTTCGGTTTGCAGAGATTAACGGGTTTAAATTGCCGGATTTTTCTCATGCCGGATATCATAAAGGCGAGAAAAAAATTCCAGATGTGGCCGTAAAGAAAACCATCAGGCCACTCAATGGCGACAATTCTCAACATATCCAAACAGCGCTTTATGAAGCATCCGGAGGTGCGTTACTCCTGCTTCCAGGCAGATACAGTATCAAATCGGAAATTATAATTCCTGGCAATACGGTCCTTAGAGGTTCAGGGCCAGACTCAACCTTTATTTATGTTGACCTTGAAAATACAAGACAGATGTCAGCATTAGTGGGTAATCGTTCCCAGAGGACCACGCCTCCACTCAGCCGGTGGAAAGATTGTGAATATCCAAATGGGTTTGATATTATTGGAGATGTCAAAAAGGGTGAGACTCGCCTGCTCTTGGAAACAGTATCCGACCTAGATATAGCGGATTGGATTGTGGTCAAAAATGAAGTTACTGATTATTTTCGTTGGGAATATAATGGGACTACACAAATAGCCGGTCAAACAATATGGCCATCAGATGAGTCGTCACTTAAATTTCTACGTCGAATTGTAGGAATTATTGGATTTCAAATTATAATAGACCAGCCGGTTCCCCATATTCTCAACGCTTGTGATAATCCACATATTTTAAAGCTAACATGTATGGCAGAAGAAATCGGCGTAGAAAACTTATCTATTGGATTTAAGTCCCCGAATAATCTTTTAAAATATAAGGATGTCGCCGGAAAAGATACTCCTTTTCATAATTCAGCAGCAATTAAATTTGGTAATGTTGCAAATGGATGGATAAGGAATGTTAAAAGTTACTCTCCTGCGGACAATAATATTCATCTGCACAGCCGTGGTATAGTCTTGCAAAATTCAAGATGGATTACTGTAAAAGATTGTGATTTCGGATACCCTATTCCGAGCATGAAATCAGGCGGAAATGGATATGTTTATGTTATCACCATGAGCAACGATTGTCTGATCCAAAACTGCATAGCTCGATCAGGCCGGCATAATTATCACTTAGCAAATTCATCCGGAAACGTTATCAGTGCCTGCAAATCATTTGATTGTCGGGCCAGAAATGATTTTCATCACAGCCTAAGCGTTGCAAACCTTATTGAGAACATGCAGATGACATGCAATTCAAACTATCAAGAGGCATTTGTAATACAAAACCGCGGAAAAGCAAGTATGGGGGCCGGAATAACAGGGACTGATAATGTCTTTTGGAAAATCCATATATTGACACCGGGTAAAATTATTGTGTCCGAACAGGCACATTCAAATGGTGGGAAAGGCTATGTAATAGGAGTGACATCTGTTGGAGACGACACCGAGACTACAGATTCGGAATGGCGGGAGGGGATTGGACGCGAGACCGGGTTGCGGCCAGTATCACTGTACTATGAACAGTTAAAGCTCCGATTGAATAGATGAAGATAGCAAAAAATACAGACAGCCTTATTCCCAGGTTATCCGGACAATTTATCCTTTGCCAACATTCCCGATTGATTCCACCTTCATGGCAGGTCAAAGAGAATCCTCCCTGGCTGTTAATAACAGATCCGGATCTACCTGTTATGGATCTCTTGTTTCCGGATAATCGATGTATTGGATGGCTTATCGGGTATCCGATCTGTCAAAATTCTTTAATTAGCTCAAAGCAATATGTATTTCAAGAGCATAGCAGCAATAAAGTTATCCAATTCATAGTTAATAGTTTAGGAGGCAGATTTCTTTGTGTCTTATTGCACAATATAAACCGATTATATCCAGATCCCGGTGGTTCTTTTCCTGTAGTTTATTCAGAAAAAAAGTTAATCGCCGCTTCATCTGTTTCCTTAATTCCAGGATATGAAAAGGACATTGATACCAAACTGATGCAGACCGTGGGTATGCCGTATACTAAGGATAGCTGGTTTCCATTTGGTCTGACGTCCGTAAAACATATTAGCAGATTGCTGCCTAATCACTATCTGGACCTGTCATTATGGGAGTCTAAACGTCACTGGCCTGATAAGAAGACAATCGATATTAATGGACATGTCACTGATGAATCGATATCCACCATAGGCAGTATAATAGAAAACAATATACATGCCCTTACCAAGGACTCTCCAATAAATATGGCCTTAACTGCAGGCGTAGACACCAGACTGCTTTTAGCGTGTTCCAGAGAACTGCTTGATAAGATTTCCTTTTTCACTTTGTATAATAAAAACAGAAACAGTGTGGACTGCCACATAGCTTCTTTATTTAAAACAAGGTGGGGTCTTGATCATTCGTTTATCAGGCTCGAAAAAGCCCCTGATGATTATCTCAAATATTTTTGTCTATCAACCGGATTCTGTGTCAGCCTTGCAAAAGG
>CAZQAA010000203.1:0-6537 GCA_964591255.1 uncultured Desulfobacterales bacterium
TTTTTAGATTTACCCAGGCAGGATCCGAGGTCTCGGCCCTTCTTGGCCGAATTCCGTCTGCGGTGGGATATCAGCCTACGCTTGGTACCGATCTTGGTGAACTACAGGAGAGGATTACTTCAACCACAAAGGGTTCCATCACGTCGGTACAATGTGTGTATGTGCCTGCTGATGACCTGACTGACCCTGCTCCTGCAACTACATTTGCCCACTTAGATGGTACAGTGGTGCTTTCAAGACCGATTGCCGAGTTGGGTATATATCCGGCTGTTGACCCACTGGATTCAACCTCCCGTATATTAGATCCTAATGTGTTGGGAGAGGAACATTACAGTGTTGCAAGGCAGGTGCAGCAAATACTTCAAAAATACAAAGATCTTCAAGATATTATTGCTATCTTAGGGATAGATGAGCTTTCAGACGAAGATAAACTCGTTGTGGCGCGTGCCAGGAGAATGCAGCGTTTCTTATCCCAGCCCTTTAATGTTGCAGAGGCCTTTACCGGGACTCCTGGCAAATATGTCTCTGTGAAAGATACGGTAAGAGGTTTTAAGGAGATTATTGAAGGTAAACATGATGATTTGCCTGAAGCCGCTTTTTATATGGTAGGATCCATAGAAGAGGCCCAGGAAAAGGCAGAGCAGATGGCCGCTGCTAATAAGTAGGGGATATGAATGGGAAAGTTGCATTTGGAAGTAATTACTCCTGAAAGGGTAGTTGTAAGCAAGGATGTTGATATTGTTGTAGCACCAGGATCCCAGGGTGAGTTTGGCGTGTTGGAGAGTCATGTCCCTTTTCTTTCAGGGTTGGTACCTGGAGAACTCCGTTTTACCTCAGAAGGGCATACAGAATATCTGGCTGTGACAACCGGTTTTGCCGAGGTATCAAATAATAATGTTTCTATCCTGGTGGACGCTGCTGAAAAGGCCGAGGAAATAGATATAGAGCGTGCCAGACAGGCAATGGACAGGGCGAAGGAAAAATTGGCAAAGGATAGAAATACCGATGACATCGACTTTTTGAGGGCTGAATCGGCCTTGAAAAGGGCTATTGTTCGTATGAAAGTGGCTGAAAAGGTGAAATGAGTTTTTGAAGTATTGGTGGATTTTGATATGAGAAGGCAAACAGTTAGACTGTTTGCCTTTTTTATTGACTTTTAATGCATGAAGGCTAAGATATATTTTATTAGGATGTAAAAATTTCTATCGTGATTTTTGGGAAAATTTTTATGTAGCGAATTGATATTTTTTAACAATCTATTGATATAAGGAGTAAACACATCATGAATGTGGAGGAAGGAATTGATCAGTTTAATTTGCTTGAGCGCAAGGTAGATAGTCTCATTGAGCTGGTGACGTCTTTGAGGAAGGAGAAGGAGCTTTTTGCCGAGAAATTCCGGGTTCAAGAAGAAAAAATTGCGGATCTGAATAGGCAGGTAGAATCCCTTAGAGAAGATAAAAATGCGGCCAGGCAGAGGATAGTCTCAATCCTGGAGAAATTTGAACAGATTGAAACTTAGTATCCGGGGGCGACCTTTGGAAAAAGTGGTCAGAGTGAGGATACTTGAAAACGAATATCTTATTAAGAGTGATGTAGATATAGAGGAAGTAGAAAGAATTGCCAGGTTCGTTGATGATAAGCTGAGGGAGATTCAAAGTAATACCAACGGGCTTTCTGATAAAAATACTGCCATATTAGCTGCTTTTGATATTGCAAATGAGTATTTTCAGTTGCAAAAAGATGGATCTGATAGGCTAAGAAAACTTCAGGAACGGGTGGAGGCATTGAACTGTCAAATCGATTCTGTCATTGATTAAGTACGTAGGAAAGGTTGAAAGGCTATGATATAAGGAGATAATCATGCTTCTTATATAGTGTCTTAAACAATGATATTATCGCCAAGATACTCAAGGCCTGTAGAATCTGCTTGGGCAAGCGGAAAAGTTGGGAGTTGTTTTGATTTATAGAGATTTATCGATGGCTTTGAGGGTAAAAAGTGAAGTTATATTATTAAATATAGACTTGCGGAATCAGCCGATTAAATCTTTCTGAGGTCTTTTTTTTGTTTTTTGCTGGTAATGTGCCTTCCTCAATGATTTTTCCGTTAATCTCTTCCTGTAGTTTCCTTTGCCTGGCCTGTGGGCATAATTTTGGAGATTTATAATATGACTACAATTCAGATGACAGGGGCCGTTTTGATGGGCCTGATTGTGGGTTTGCCTCTTGGATTTATCGTCCGGAAAAAAATATTTGAGGGCAGGATTGAGGCTATTGAAAAATATTCGAGAAAGATATTGGATCAGGCCAGAAAGGAAGCCCTGACTACGAAAAAGGAGGCAGAACTTCAGGCCAAGGATACCCTTTATCAGATGAAGGTGGATTTTGAAAAGGAAACAAAAGAGAAAAAAGAACAATTATTGATCCAGGAAAAACGGGTGTTGCATAAAGAGGAAAATTTAGACAGAAAAATTGATCAATTAGAAAAGAGGGAAGAAAGGATAGCCCGGAAAGAAAGGTCTATTGAAGAAGCCCAGAAGGTGCTTGAAGACAAAGAGAGTGAGGCAGAAAGACTTATTATAGAACAAAAAAGACGATTGGAGGTTATTGCAGGTGTATCAAGTGAAGAGGCTAAAAAGCTTCTTATAGACTCAATGGAGATTGAGGCAAAGAATGATGCTGTAAAATTGATACGCAGGATTGAAAATGAGGCAAAGAACGAGGCTGATCGGAGGGCCAAGGAGATTTTGGCCTTGGCGGTGAAAAGATATGCTGGCGATTACGTGGCTGAAAATACGGTCTCAGTAGTGAATTTGCCCAATGAGGAGATGAAAGGGAGAATAATTGGGAGGGAAGGGAGAAATATCAGGGCGATTGAGGCTGCAACAGGGATCGATGTAATAATAGATGACACACCAGAGGCAGTTATCCTCTCAGGATTTAATCCCGTGAGACGGGAAGTGGCTAAGATATCACTTGAAAGATTAATTTATGATGGCAGAATTCACCCTGCGAGAATAGAAGAGATCGTCTCAAAGGTTAATAAGGAAATAGAGACCTCTATAAAAGAAGCTGGAGAGCAGGCTGCCTTTGACGTGGGTGTGCATGGAATTCACCATGAGCTTGTGAAGCTCATAGGCCGACTAAAATATCGTACAAGTTATGCCCAGAATGTGCTCCAACATTCGATAGAAGTCAGTTTTATATGTGGAGTTATGGCTGCAGAACTTGGCTTGAATGTAAAACGTGCCAAAAGGGCGGGGCTTTTACACGATATTGGCAAGGCAGTGGATCATGAAGTGGAAGGTCCACATGCCCTTATAGGCGCCGATTTGACAAGGAAATATGGTGAGTCGAATCAAGTGGTTCATGCGATTGCCGCTCATCATGAGGAAGTCCGTCCCGAGTCTGTGCTGGATATATTAGTGCAGGCGGCAGATACATTGTCCGGTGCAAGGCCGGGCGCACGTCAGGAGATGCTTGAGTCTTATGTTAAGCGGCTGGAGGATCTTGAAAAAATAGCAATGTCATTCCCGGGTGTTACGAAATCATTTGCTATCCAGGCCGGGAGGGAGATCAGGGTAATGGTTGAAGGAGAAGTCATTGGTGATGACAAGGCCTTCATTTTGTGCAAAGATATCGCCAAAAAGATAGAAAAGGATCTTACCTATCCCGGACAGATTAAGGTGACAGTTATCCGTGAGACCAGGGCAGTCGAATATGCAAGATAAATGTTGTTTTTCTATGCTGTTTTTATTGTAATCATTGTGTTTTTCCCTTTCATTCCTGAATGATAGCAGTATAATGGGTGCATGGGGCAAGAAACAGTCTACCTGATAGACGGCAGTTCATACATTCACAGGGCCTACCATGCAATAAGAAATCTCTCCAACTCTAAGGGCCTTCCTACCAACGCAGCGTTTGGTTTCACCAAAATGATTTTAAGGCTTATTTCCGATAAGATGCCGGAATATCTCGCCATTATTTTTGATGCAAAAGGTCCGACTTTTAGACACAAAATCTATCCTGATTACAAGGCGAATCGTCCTCCCATGCCAGATGACTTAGTTGTGCAGATCCCTATGATAAAGTCTATCGTAAAGCATCTAAATATAGGGGCATGGGAAAAAGAAGGATATGAAGCCGATGATATTATAGGGACCATGACCAGAATATGTGAAGAGCATGGTTTTCGTGTGGTCGTGGTTACAGGGGATAAAGATTTTCGCCAACTCATTACTCCCAGAGTATTAATGTGGGATACAATGAAAGACGCGATAACGGATTATATAACTTTAAAAAATACCTACGGTTTTGAGCCGGTACAATTTATTGATATGATGGCTCTTACTGGTGATACTTCCGATAACATCCCGGGAATTCCCGGCATTGGTGATAAGACTGCCGCAGCATTAATCAGGGAATTTGGTTCTCTTGAAAACATCTTTGCCCATCTGAATGAGATAAAACGAGAAAAAATCAGGGATAATCTTGAAAAATTTCAAGATAGGGCCTTTTTGAGTAAAAAACTTGTGACTATTGATAGGTTTGTGCCTATTGGACTGGACTTTATCCAGCTCAAAAGGGGAAAACCAGATAATAGTTGCCTTACGGAAATATTTAAGGATTTGGAATTCATAGGATTGTTGGATCTGTTTACCACACGCCAGGAAATACCGGGAGATTATAGGTTGTGTGTTTCAAGGGATGACGTACTTGATATTATCAGACAGATAGAAAAAGCAGGAATGGTATCGGTCGATACTGAAACTACAAGCAAGGATCCCCTCCGGGCCAAATTGGTGGGGATATCCCTTTCTTGCAAGGAGGGTGAGGCATACTATTTGCCTTTTGCACATAGTTATCTGGGCGTTCCTCCCCAGCTTAACTGGATGGAGGTTCGCACCGATTTAAAAAAGATATTAGAAGATGAGAATATTCTTAAGATAGGTCAGAATATAAAATATGATGCTAAAGTATTGAAATTACATGGTGTTGAACTGAAGGGGATATATTTTGACACTATGATTGCTTCTTATGTCATTAATCCAGGTATGCGACAGCATAACCTTGATTATCTTGCACAGTACTATCTAAACCATAAGATGATTACCTACCGGGAAGTTACAGGGTCAGGTAAAAATGCGTGCCTTTTTTCCGAGGTGGAAGTGGAAAAGGCAATGGCATATTCATGTGAGGATGCCGATATTACTTTGAGGCTTATGCGTGTCCTGGAGGAAAAGCTGAAATCTGACAAGAATGAATCCCTTTTTTATGACCTTGAGATGAAAGTGTTGCCTGTCCTGATGGATATGGAATTGACAGGGATAAAAATTGATACTACCTTTTTTGAAAATATGTCCGCCCGTTTCACAGAGCAATTAAGGGGCATAGAGTCAGAGATTTTTGATGAGGCGGGTATGGAATTTAATATAAATTCTTCTCAGCAGTTAGGCTTTGTACTATTCGAAAAACTTGGGTTGCCTATCCAAAAAAAGACCCTTAAGACTAAAAAATATTCCACGGATGTAAGGGTCCTTAAAAAGCTTTGTGCTTTTTCCAGCAAGGTCCCTAGATTGATCCTTCGCTATAGGACACTTTCAAAGCTCAAATCGACTTATCTTGATGCTCTGATAAGACTGGTAAATCCTTCTACCGGCAGATTGCACACATCCTATAACCAGACGGTTACGGCAACAGGAAGACTTAGCAGTAGCGATCCAAATCTCCAGAATATACCTGTCAGAAGTGAAGAGGGAAGAGAAATAAGAAAAGGTTTTATAGCCGAGAAAGGACACTATCTGGTCTCGGCTGACTACAGTCAGGTGGAGCTTCGCGTGCTTGCCCATTATTCAAAGGATAGTGCCTTTGTAGAGGCATTCAAGAAAAATGAAGACATTCACTCCCGGACAGCATCTGAGATATTAAATAGCAGCGGCGGCAATGTAACTCCGGAAATGAGACGTATTGCCAAGGCAATTAACTTTGGAATCATATACGGTATGGGTCCCCGCAGACTGAGTGAGGAACTGGAGATTGATCAAAAGACAGCTAAGCAGTATATAGATGCCTATTATGCCAGGTACAAAGGGATTTCCGAATACAGGGAAGAGGTTATCCGGAAAGCAAGGAAAGACGGTTATGTTACGACACTCTTTAACAGGAGGCGTTATCTGCCCGATATTCAAAGCAGCAACAGCAGACTCCGTTCCGAAGCCGAGCGTATGGCGGTTAATACCCCCATTCAGGGCACGGCAGCCGATTTAATCAAAAAGGCCATGATTAATATCCATAACCGCCTAACTAGTGATGGTTTTAATACGAGGATGCTTCTCCAGGTCCATGACGAGTTGGTCTTTGAGGTGCCGGAAAAAGAGATTGATACGGTTGTGCCAATGATAAAAAAGGAAATGGAAGGGGTATATCCCTTAATCGTACCTCTTAGAGTTGACATAGGTAAGGGTAGAAACTGGGATGAAGCTCACTAATCTTATTTCTATCGGTTTGATATATTGATTCCATATGCATCGAACTTATTAC
>CAZQAA010000204.1:0-5670 GCA_964591255.1 uncultured Desulfobacterales bacterium
CCGAATTTCATGAAAATAGCCCCCCTGTACCACGCTCTCGAAAAGGAAAAATGGGCAAAACCCGTTATTGTGCATACCGGTCAGCATTACGACCTGAATATGTCAGATGCGTTCTTTCAGGATCTCGGTCTGCCGGAACCGCATATCCATCTCGGTGTGGGGAGCGGCACTCACGCAGAACAGACCGGCAGGGTAATGATGGCCTATGAAAAGGTCCTCCTGGAAACCAAACCGGACATGGTAATTGTGGTTGGTGATGTAAACTCCACCCTTGCCTGTACTATTGCCACCGTTAAAATTTCTTATGATACACTTAAAAATTCCGGTCCGCGGCCGGTTGTTGCTCACTTAGAGGCAGGTCTTCGTTCCTTCGACAGAACCATGCCGGAGGAAATAAACAGGATCGTAACTGACTCGTTAGCAGAGATCCTTTGGACTCCATCACAGGACGGCAATGATAATCTAATAAGGGAAGGAGTTGCGAAAGAGAAGATTGTCATGGTCGGAAATATCATGATTGATTCTCTCGAGATGATGAGAAAAAAAATAGAGGAGATAGATCTTTGCCCTGAATTTAATCTGGAAAAAGGAGAGTATGGTCTGGTCACTTTGCATCGTCCTTCTAATGTGGATGATTTGGATATGCTTAAAGAGATTTGCAGCATCCTTATTCGTATTAGCGAAAAAATGCCGTTATTATTCCCTGTCCATCCACGTACACGGAAAAACCTTGAAAAATACGGTCTGATTAAAATGTTATATAACTCCAAGAAGTTGATTTTATCAGATCCCATGAGTTACATACGGTTTATGAGCGTGGTATTCAATTGCAGATTAGTTATTACAGATTCTGGCGGTATACAGGAAGAAACCACCTATCTAGGTATCCCGTGTTTGACAATGCGGCCCAACACCGAACGTCCAGTTACCGTTACTCAAGGGAGCAATAGACTCTGTACCCTCAAAAATCTTGAACAATCTGTTTCAGACATCCTTTCCGAAAAAAATGGTGATTATTCTATCCCTGAATTGTGGGATGGGAAAACGGCCGACAGGGTCGTTAAATCTATAAAGAACAGATTCAGGTTGCACAATCTACCAAAAAAGTCGCTATAACTATAAACAAAACACTCCCATTATAAGCTAATTCATAATTTGCTGAAAGATAATGGATCCTGCTATCTTTCTGACCATAGATGTTGAAGACTGGTTTCAGGTGGAGAATTTTAAACGTTATATTCCCTATTCTTCCTGGTCTTCCCATGAACTGCGCGTAGAGAGAAACACCCTGCAGATCCTCGATCTTTTCGATTCTTTTCGTGCAATTCAAAACTCAAAATTCAAAACTCAAAATTCTTTCTCGGCCACCTTTTTCGTCTTAGGCTGGATCGCCCATCGTCTTCCTCGTTTGGTTCGTGAGATCCATGCTCGCGGACATGAAGTTGCGTCGCACGGCTATTTCCACAAACTCTGTAGCGATCAATCATCTCAAGCTCTGGAAATGGATCTTTGCGATAGCAAAAAACTTTTGGAAGACATTATTGGTTCCCGGGTATATGGATACCGTGCACCCAGTTTTTCCATAAGTGACAATGTTCTAGATACCATTCAAAAATGTGGCTATCTTTATGATTCCAGCTATAATTCCTTCGGCTTCCACGGCCGGTATGGCAGACTGGACCTGCCCGAAAACGGACATGATGGAATTGCAATTCCAATTAACAGGGACCGATATTCCAATGTTCCATCATCCTCTTGCTCCAATTCCGTTTCCATTGACGTCCAAAATCCGGAATCCAGGACTCAGAATTTATTTTATGAACTCCCGATTAACAACCTGGAATTCTGTCCTAACAACTCAAAATTTAAATTTGTATTGCCGTGGGGTGGTGGCTGTTATTTCAGGTTGATTCCCTTCAATATTTTCAAGCAAGGCATCAAAATGATATTGGAGAGGAGAGGTGCATATCTGTTTTATATGCATCCATGGGAAATTGATCCTGGACAACCGAGGGTCCTTGTTGCAAATTGTTTTTACAGGTTCCGGCAGTGTGTCAATCTGGACAAGACCTTTTCCAGATTAAAAAGACTGCTCTGTGACTTTGACTTCTGCAGCTTCATCAGCTGCAGTGAATACTTGAATCTGAAAATGGATCAGATGACGAAGAGCCAGGCCCATAAATAGTCCTGTGGTACATGAGCTGTCAGTTATATCCATTCAACGCAAATAATATCCCGACACAATGGATCGGGACCGTTACACAATGAAGAGATCTCCACAAACCATCATAGCGATAGGGATACTGCTTGTTTGCAACCTATTTCTGTATGCACAGGTTTTTTGCCATCACCAAGCAACATCTCATCTGACAAAAAAATTTCCAGATAGAATAGCTGACTGGCAGTCAGAAGACGTAGTTTATGATGCAAAGGTCCTGAGCTCCCTGGCCCCGGATAAAATCATTTACAAGACCTACTACAGGAATAAAGAAGATCCTCCTGTCACCCTTTTTATGGCCTGTTACGATACTATGGAAAAGGCTGATCTGTCCCATTCTCCTGTCGTATGCTTTACTGGACAGGGTTGGAAGATCGAGGAATCCAGGGAGATGAGAATCCCCCTTGGCCGGTCCAATGCTTCCCATATTACGGTCAATATGATCTATCTGCAGCGACTTAACATGGCAATGATTGCCTATTATTGGTACCAGTCTCCCGATCGTGCATTCGCCAACAGAGGTATCCAGAAATTGCATATGTTTTGGAGAAAAATGTGGGGGCGGCCGGATAAAAATGCATTTGTACGGATCACCGTCCCGCTCAAGGACAGGCAATCTGCACAGGAAACAACCAGGTATCTGTCTTCATTCGTAAGGGCACTCTATCCGGAATTACGGGGATTTTTTCTTTGATGACTGCCTGCAAGACCGTAGCATTAGAGAAGTGCCATGATCCTGAGAAGGGAATAGACAGGAACGTGTTCTCTTTTCTTGTATTTCTTGCCATCCTGTTGTTTGCCCCTGCAATCAAAAATCTTGTTCCAATATGGTATACAAACAGCGATTATTCACACGGTTTTTTCGTCATACCCCTTTCCCTCTATTATATTTGGCTAAAACGGGATGAACTCAGGAGAATCGAGAAAAGGCCGACGTGGCTTGGTTTGCCTTTATTCTGTATCTCGGTGGCAGTGTATTTGGTTTCCTATATAACCAGATTCCATACATTGACCAATGCCTCTATTCTGGCCGTTCTTTTGAGCCTGTCCCTTTTTGTTGGCGGGAGAAGGTTGACCGGAAAGCTGATACCACCCATATTTTTCCTTATGTTTATGTTTCCTATCCCAAGTGCATACTATGTTCAGATGACCTCTCCATTAAAACTGATGATTACCAACATATCATCAGTTTTGATCAGTCTGATGGGAGTCCCTGTTTACAGAGAGGGTAATCTCCTATTTCTTTCTTCAACCCAGCTTGAAGTGGCGGAGGCCTGCAGTGGAATCAGATCCCTGTATTCCTACATGATGCTGGGCTGTGTGTTTGCCGTGATGGTAAGACGCTGGCGTAATAAAATACTGCTAATCATATCCACCATTCCTTTGGCATTGTTTGTCAACATTGTCAGGGTGACTACGACTGGCATCCTTGCCAACTATTTTGGCGCGCGTGTTGCCCAGGGATTCTTTCACGAGTTCTCCGGCCTAATCCTTTTTGCCGTTGGCTTTTTTCTCCTGGTGGGGGAATATGTTTTGATCTCTTCAAGATGGGATTATACAGCCGCCCGTTAAATGTTTTTTTGAAACTTATGAAATAGGGAAGACATATATGTATACAAAAGCAATAATCATCCTGGCTCTTATTGTGGCATTGGCAATTGTCATTTCAAAGGTCATGACAATGCGCCGCGAACTGCCCTTCCAGGAGATCATCCCTCTGGACGGGGCTGTTGCAGTAGCCAATACTCAGAACTGGTACAATAACTCCTTGGATATTACCTTGAAATCAGACTCAGATCCTATCCAAAGCAGATCTTACAACAGCTCTGGTTTCTGCATCTTCAAAGGGCTAAAAAATGGAAAAAAGTATAATATTGAAATAGAGAGAACCGATCTCAAAGGTATGCTTTTATATAAACGGCTGACAAGGGAAATTACACCACGAGCCGGAGATACAAAATATCTGGTGCTAATCGGGGCTTCTGTGGGCAAGGCATGGAACTTTCCCCAACTGGTGAATCGTTACGAGCTCGGTGAAAATGTTGTATTAGGATATCGTTGCAAGTACGATTTCGATAAGAGCGCGGAATTAAATATCCTGTTCAAAGCGCCGTTTCAGGTATCCGGCATCATAATCAAAGAATGTTCTGCCTATTTCCCCCGGGAAAGAAAACCAAGTGAAGAGATGATCAAGCTCTGGGTAAAGGCGATTCGGTCTCACGGGATAGTCCCAATCCTGGCTACCGTAGTACCTGTTACCAAAGAGCGCGATAAAACAAGTCCTGGAAAATTTCGATCTATCCTGGAGTTCAACGATTTTATCAGGGATTATGCCGCGGAGGAGCACCTGCATATCCTTGACCTGGAAAGGGCCGTCAGGATAAGCGATATTGACCGGCACT
Source organism: uncultured Desulfobacterales bacterium (assembly GCA_964591255.1). Taxonomy (GTDB): domain Bacteria; phylum Desulfobacterota; class DSM-4660; order Desulfatiglandales; family Desulfatiglandaceae; genus CAZQAA01. Next base: position 4,621 of record CAZQAA010000204.1, read on the forward strand.
TGCGGGAGGAATATGCACAACCGGATGGGAGCCATTTGGTGAAAAAGGCCTATAATGAGGCGCTCGACAAGATTGCCGTGCAGTTGATAAGAGAGTTCACGGACTGATGAGTTTTGATTGATGAATGTAGGTTCTTGTAATCCAACGTCTGGCACCCGGATGATTCGCCTGTTTTGTTTGTCAACAATAACTTTTGTTCTTCTCACTACCACTGCATGCGCCGGACCCGGGGTAGAGATTCAATCCTGCATTCTCCGCGACAGGGTAATTGTAACGGATCATGTTTTCATGAAAAAGGCCCTTTATGTTGCTTTTAAAATAACGAATGTTCCTTCTGGATTGACAGCCACTAAAGCTAAGGCCCAGTTGTTTTGTGGGGATGACTTGCTGTCTAAATCATCAACTATCTCTTATGGTGAAACAACGCTTAATGTTGTCTTCGATCTCCCCTATAAAATTCCGAATGCCCCATATACTATAAAAGTTTCCTTATATGATCTCAAGGGGCACGTTATTGCCGAATGCTCACGCACTTTGGAAAGGTCCGGACTAAGAAGCAGTCTTGATGCAAAGGCTTCCATGAGGCCGGTTGCCTTTGAAGAACTTGTTACGCCAGCTGAACCCGAACATTTTAAATCGACAGCCCGGGATATGGCCAAAGGGTATGTGCTTTTTTGCCGATCCTACCTTGAGTATGTGTTTCCGGTTACAAGGCCGTGGGAAAAGGATCTTGTGGATCATCTGTCCCTGACAGTGTGCAGGAACGAATTTGAACCCATTACTTTTTCCCTTTACCCGACGAAAGATCTGGGAGAGGTAAAGATAACTATAGAAGACCTGACAGGACCATCAGGTATTATATCAAAGGAGAGGATAGAAGTGGGGCATGTGGAATTGGTGCAGGACGCCATCGGTTGCCCCAAGGGGACCTTCCGGTATATGCCACGACTCATAAAACGTGGTGACCAGGCTCTTGTTGAAAAGGGCAAGACAAAGAGGTTCTGGCTAACCTTACGGGTGGACAGGGATGTGATGCCAGGAACCTACTTG
>CAZQAA010000205.1:0-3470 GCA_964591255.1 uncultured Desulfobacterales bacterium
CATACGGAATAGATTCTGATGTGGAAGGCTCACTCTTCACTGTTTCAAACTCCAACGCTTTTCCCGATACTAACGGACTGGTGGCTACCCCTGTTGCTCCTACCGCTGCCACGGACGACTTCACCGGTTCTCCTGGAAACGGTGCACCGACAGCTAACTGGACCGTGCTTACGAAATAAAAACTTTTTTCTTACTTAAAAAAAAAAGCCGCTGATCTGAAAAGACCTGCGGCTTTTTTGCCGGATCATGACGCAAAGATATTGATATTTTCCCCTGCTTGGTGGTAAATTCCCGTATGAAACCTGTTTTTCAAAAATGCTGCAAAATACCACAAATGCCCGCAATCAGCTTTGAAAACATATGGAAATCCTTTTCACATGGTCTTAGGCGCCAGACTGTCCTGCACGGCATATCCCTTGCCGTGAGACATGGGGAAATATACGGCTTTCTGGGACCGAATGGCGCAGGAAAAAGCACCGCCATAAAGCTCCTTCTCAATTTCATCCGCCCGGACAGGGGCAGGATTGATGTGGAAGGCCTGAACGTAAGGACCGACCGTTTCCAGGACCATGTGGGATATCTCCCTGAAACCCCCTGTTTTTACGAGAACCTGACAGCCATGGAAACCCTCGCCTTTGCAGGAAGGGCGTCCGGCATACCCGGGCGGGAAATCCGGGAAAAAATCTCTCATGTGCTCCTGAAACTGGATCTTACACATGCCGCATCGTGGCAGGTAAAGACCTTTTCAAAAGGGATGAAACAGCGCCTTGGCCTTGCCATGGCCCTTATGCACGACCCGAACATATATATCCTTGACGAACCGATGAGCGGCCTGGATCCCCTGGGCAGGCGTCTGATCACGGATGTCATACTGGAGCTCAGGGAGAGGGAAAAGACCGTCTTTTTCAGTTCCCACATACTGAGCGACGTGGAGAGGCTCTGTGACCGGATCGGGGTCCTTAACAGGGGGCATCTCCTCTTTTCCGGCAATATTGACGAAATCATACAGGAAGGGACAGGCCTGGAAGACGCATTCATAAAACTGATTGAAGGGCATAACAGAAGAAAAGATGTATAAGATATTCCTCATCGCCTGGATAACGTTCAAGGACAGCATCCGCAACAAGGCCCTGTACGGCATCTTTCTCCTCGGTATATTCATGTTTGCGGCCAATATCGTCATTACCGGCATGTTTTCCTGGGAGCTTGGAAAGGTGGCGGTTGACGTGGGACTTTCCGTTGTCTCATTCTCCGGTCTCATACTCATCTTTTTTTTCAGCATCCAGATGGTATCAAACGATCTTGAGAAAAAGACGGTCTACATGGTCCTTTCAAGGCCGATCAGCAAGGCCCAGTATATACTGGGAAAATATACGGGACTGGGCTCCATAATCCTCCTTTCCAGCACCCTCCTGGGGAGTTGCGCGGCCCTCTCCGTAAAGGTATCTACCCTGGGGGCTGAAGGATATATCCCGGCAGGGTTTTCATGGACCACTTTTGCTCTATCCATTATTTTCCTGACCCTCTCGCTCCTTGTCATGACTGCCATTTCCGTCCTGTGGGCAAGCATTACATCGCACCCGTTTACAGCGGTGCTCCTCGCACTCATGACCTATTTTATCGGTCAAAACATGGAGAATGTGAAAAATATCATTATATCATCAAAAATGTTGGATCCGGACGCCGTATCCATGAAGGTCATAAATGTGGTGTCATGGGTACTCCCCAACCTGGCCGTCTTTGACCTGAAGACAACCGCCGCCTACGGACTGCCCGTTAATGCCGCATCCCTTACCTGGATTGCCCTCTACGGACTTTCATATATCGGGACATGCCTCATAATAACTGTCCTGATCTTTCAACAACGTGAACTGGCATGAAGACCAAACGGACAGTCATATTTTCACTCTGCCTTATCCTTTCCGCCTCCTGTTTCATTGCAAGCAGCCTCGCAGTCAGGGAAGGACGGAAAAATCTTGGAGTACGCTATACCCTCCGGATCAAACCGGTCCCTCCCGAAGCCATAACAGTGCTCGCCGGGGAATTCAAGGGCCTGATGGCCGATTACATCCTCCTTGAAATAGGTTCGTTCATCGGGAGCAATAAAAAGATTTCTCAAGACCAGTGGGAAGAGGTCTGTCTCGGCTTCAGGCAGGCCCAAAGACTGGACCCCTATTTTCAGCAGACCTATCTCATGGCCCAGGGATTTCTCACATGGGATGCAAAAAGACCTGACACGGCTATTGAAATACTTGATGATTCAAGAAGGCACCGGCCATGGGACTGGCGGCCGGGTTACTATATGGGGTTTGACTACTACTATTTTCTAAATGATTATGCAAAGGCATCCGAGGCGTTCCTGGAGGCCGCCAGGATTAAAAACGCCCCGCTCCTGCTGGCTGTCCTGGGGGGAAGACTCGCCCTCAAGGGCAAGAGGGTGGAAACAGCGATCCTGATGCTGAAGACCATGCTTGATGACCCGGCATTGGACGAAAAAAGCAAAAAAGAGATAGGGGACAGGATCGAGGCCCTGAAAGGCGTCCTGTTGATAGAAAATGCAGTAAAAGGTTACCGTACCCTTTACGGGGCCCCTCCCCCTTCCCTGGAGATCCTCGTTGAAAAGGGTCTACTTGCAAAAATCCCCAAAAACCCCTACTCAGAGAGCTATTATTACGACAGAGAAAAGGGGGAGGTCTTTTTTGACGAAATCAGGTAGGACCCAGGTTCCTGAAAGACTGCCGTTGATTTTGCGCAAAAGCCAAATAAAAAGAGAAAAAACTATCTTGCCCCGGGTCTGTTTTCCGGAGTCATTGTGCTTCCCATAAATATCAGGCTGACACGATTTTGCCTTGACAATTCTTGCCCCTGTTCATTATAGTTCCGGCGAAGCTAAGATGTAGCCATATTGGCAATCCAAGTTAATCGGGAGGGAAAAAATATGTTCAGCAAAGCATTTATACCGTACAAAGGCTATTACTCAACCCCGTTTTGCCGGTGGCAGGGTAGCCTGGCCAATGAAAATTCAATCGTTCTCGGATCAAGCACTTCCAAAAGATGGCTTGAGACAAAGGGGTGGGATCCCAAGATGTTTGATTACCTCTTTCTGGGGATAACCATAGGGCAGCACCACTGGTTCTATGGAAGCACATGGGCGGCGGCCATGATGGGAGCAACCAATATTCCGGGCGTTACCATAAGCCAGGCATGCACCACTTCCACAACATGCATCTATCAAGCTGCCCTTGGTGTGGAAACAGGATTTTACAATCTTCCCTATTGCCTGATGGTGGACAGGTGTTCCAACGGGCCCCACACGATATGGCCCAATCCCATGGGACCCGGCGGCGAGGTGGAATCGGAGAACTGGCTGATGGATAATTTCGGGAAAGATCCCTATGCCGGAGAGGCCATGATCAAGACCGCTGAAAACGTCTCCAAAGAGGCAGGGCTTACCAGGGAGCAGGCCGACG
>CAZQAA010000206.1:0-26823 GCA_964591255.1 uncultured Desulfobacterales bacterium
ATGAGTTGGGTCTTGAAGGAGATATCATAAATGTTACAAGAGGATATGCACGGAATTATTTGATTCCGAAAGGCCTGGGGATTGAGGCAACCCCTCAGAATCTAAAGGCCTTCGAATTAAAGAAAAAGAAAATTGAGGTCAAGAGATTAAAGGCAAAGGAGGATGCCCTCAGGTTGAAGCAACTGGTGGAAGGAATACTCATTAAGTTTTCTCACAAGGCTGGCGAAGAAGGTAAACTGTATGGTTCCATTACCACTATGGATATTGCAGACCGCCTCGAGCAGGAGGGAATCCTCATTGATCGTCGAAAGATAGTGCTGGACAGACCTATAAAGACGATCGGAGAATTTAATATTCCGGTAAAACTCTATCCCGAGGTCACGGGTTCACTTAGGGTTGTTGTGACTCAGGAAGAGCAAGATGCTGAGTAGGATGCTGTTAATGGCTGATTAAGACTGGGGCACTTTTCTGAATATATCTTAACATACAGCTTGAGTATCTCAAGGGTTATAATTGCTGCAAGGTGTTTAAAATGGCCCAGGCAAGAGAGAAATCATCGGTTCCTGTGATAATGAAGGTGCCACCCCATAGTATCGAGGCAGAACAGGCTATTTTGGGTGGAATTTTGATAAATAATGATGCCATAAACCAGGTTGTAGATATCCTAACGCCAGATGCCTTTTATCGCGAGATTCACATTGCTATTTTTGAAGGCATGCTTGATCTATATAATCATAGTGAGCCGATTGATATTATTACACTTTCACGGGTGCTTGCAAAAAAAGATTTACTTGAAAAGGCAGGGGGGACAGACTATCTTGCTTCTTTAGTGGAGTCAGTTTCAACTTCTGCCGGTATTGCATATCACGCCCAGATTGTTAAGGATTTTTTTATACGAAGAAAACTTATCAATCAATGCTCAATGATTTCTGAATCCTGCTTCCAGGACTGGGAGGCTACTGAAGATCTTCTTGAATTGGCAGAACAATCAATTTTTGATGTTGCCGAAGAGCAGATCCGGGAAAGCCTGAATCCTCTTAATGACGTTATCACAGAGAGTTTTAAGCGGCTTGAAAGTGTTGCTGCGATTGACGGTTTTATTACTGGCATACCCACCGGATTTACGGCCTTTGATCGTATAACCGCAGGATTACAGCCGTCTGATCTTATTATTATTGCAGGGAGACCGAGTATGGGCAAAACCGCCCTTGCCCTTAATATCGGATATAATGCGGCTAAAATAACCAAAAAGGCCGTGGCCGTTTTTTCTCTTGAGATGTCAAAACTCCAGCTTGGTATCAGGCTTTTGGGCTTTGATGCCGGGATAGATGCTACCAAACTCAGGACCGGGTTTTTGCGGGACAAGGAATGGGAACGACTGACGGAGTCCGCAAATCGTCTGGCGGAACTTCCTGTTTTTATCGATGATGCGTCTGCTCTCAGTGTGCTTGAAATGAAAGCAAAATGCAGGAGACTCATGAAGACTCACGATCTAGCGTTAGTTGTGGTTGATTACCTGCAGTTAATTCACGGACGAAAAGCTTACGAATCCAGACAGTTGGAAATATCAGAGATATCAAGGATGTTGAAGGCCTTGGCCAAGGATCTAAATGTTCCTGTCCTGGCTCTCTCCCAGTTAAACAGAAAAGTGGAGGAACGGCAGAACAGGAGACCTCAATTGGCAGACCTGAGGGAAAGTGGAGCTATTGAGCAAGACGCGGATGTGATTGTCCTTATCTACAGGGATGAGTTCTATAACCGTGATTCAAAAGACCAAAATATTGCTGAAATAAACGTGGCTAAACAGAGAAATGGCCCAACCGATACATTTAAACTGGTTTTTCAGAAAGAATTCACACGATTCAGGGATTACACTCCGGAAGATGAGCCCCCTGTCTGATTGATTAGCGTTATACTGCAGCGCTTTTCCAGCCTGAACTCTTTAATACCTTGCCACTTTTGTTAATTACAAGACACTCACGACCATGTAAAGATTCAATAAATTTAATGCCGGCCTGTGGGGCCATGATGAATACACTTGTTGAAAGGGCATCTGCATCCATTGTGGTTCTTGCCAGAATCGATACGCTGGTAGTTGAATGAGGAGAGTGACCTGTTATGGGATTTACTATATGATGAAACATCTTTTCCCGGTCAAAGTAGACCTCATAATTTCCTGAAGTTGCTATGGCGCCATCTCTCAGGCTGATAATATCAGGATAATGTCTGTTTTTATGGGGATCTTGGATAGCAATAGTCCATGGCCTTTGATCTTTCCTTACACCCCTTGTCCTGATATCGCCTCCAGCATTTATAAGATAGTTTTCTATGTTTTGTTTTGCCAGCATTTTTGATGCCTTATCTACGATATAGCCTTTTGCAATGCCGTCTAATGTAATTCCCATTCCCGGTTTTTTAAACCTTATTTCTTTTTTACCTATATGAATTGCATTGGAGCCGACTGAAAGAAGGGCTTTTTGTATTTCAGCCTCAGAAGGAGGAATATTCGCATGCCGTGAAAAGGATTCCTTGAAAAGATCAACCACCGGTTTGATAGAAATATCAAAATTTCCGTTGGTTATATGATAATAATCAAGAGATTTTACTATGATTTCAAGGACCTCCGGTGATACATCTCTCAAGATTCCTTCCCTGTTTAGCTGTGATATGGCAGTTATGCTATCAAACCGGCTCATAAGACGTGTCAGCCTGTCTATTTCTCCGAAGGCTTGGTCTATTGCCTTCTCGGCCTTATCTTTAGACGGATCTATTAAAGTCATGGAAACAAAGGTTCCCATTGCCAGCCTTGTTTTTGAAACCTTGTATAGCCTGCGATTAAACTTGATTGCCTCTGAAGTAGCCGGAAATATACCCGTTGAGGCCATGCCTATACCGAGCATACCTGAGAGCCTCAAAAATGACCTTCGATTAAATAATGGTTTTGTTACTTCCATTTCTATTCCTCCACGGCTGATTGATTCCTACTCCTGCCTTGGTTGAGCGTCTTTATTTAGATTTAGGCAGCGGCATGGGTTTGGCTTGTAGTCATCATGTCTTCTGGTCTGACATAATACCTCAATATTTTTCTCGGACATTTTTCCACGCATATTTCATTGCATTTTGGACCATATTCATTGCATTTTTTGTAATCGATTTTTACCAGATTTTCATTAACACTGATTGCATCGGCAGGGCATGTCTTAACACATATCTTGCAGGAGATACAACCTACTTCACATATCTGTTTAACCGTCTTGCCTGAATCTTTAGTACTGCATGGAACCCATACTCTTGCCCTAAGTGGTATTAGTTCTATAATATTTTTCGGGCAAGTACGGACGCAGGTTCCACACCCCACACAGAGGGATATGTTTATCTCCGGAAAATTATTGACTAATGTAATTGCATCAAATGGACAGGCCTGGGCACATTCTCCAAGTCCAATACATCCATACATACATCCTATAGGACCACCAAAGGCCAGATTAGCTCCACTGCAAGACTGATATCCAATATAATCATGCTGCGGCTGTACCTTTCCTTCTATCCTTGAACAGCGTACAGCTGCAACAATATCCTCTACCGCTTCCATTTTTTTCCCGGTAATCTCTGCCACCTCTGATGCCACCTCGGCCTTGCCAGGAAAACAAAGATTTGGAGGAACCTCCGGATCATCTACTACTGCCTCAGCATAGGCTTCGCACCCGGCGTAGCCACAGCCTCCTCACTGGGCGCCAGCCAAGACTTCTTTGACTTCTTCAATCTTGGGATTAATCTCAACGGCAAATTTATGTGCTGCAAGGGCAAGACCGATACCAAAAACAAGGCCTATGCATCCCAATACAGCCAGACCTTCTATGGCCAAGTTTATTAATTCTGGATCCATATATCTACTTCCTACAGTTTGTATGCACTATGCAACCATGTGCCTAAGCGCAAGGATTATCATCTCAAAAAATAGCCATACCAGAAAAACCCATGAATGCCAGAGCAAATAATCCGGCTACGACAAAGGCTATGGGCAAGCCTTTGTATGTTGGCGGAACTTTAGCTATCTCAAGCCTCTCACGTACAGAAGACATTAGAAACAGAGCAATCAGGAAACCTAGGCCTGCACCAAATGCAAGCATCATACTTTCCCATGCATTATATTCGTTATCAGCAAGAATAAGGGGTACGGCAAGGATGATACAGTTCGCAATAACAAGGACAAGATACACGCCGAAGGCCTTGAATAGCGCAGGGTTAATTTTTCTTAGTATTGTATCAACCGCTTGTACAGAAAGAGATACCATGCCTATGAAAACAACAATTTGTAAAAAATCGAGTCTAAATGGTTTTAAGACAAACTGGTAAAGGAACCAGGACATCATAGCACTGAATACCATGACAAGCGTAAAGGTTATTCCCATACCGATAGCTGTAGATTTTTTCTGGGATGTCCCGAAAAACACGCAAAGGCCTAAGTATTTTGTGAATACAAAATTATGGATAAGCATTGCTCCTATCAGTATGGAAAACAGATAACCCAGATAGAGTTTCTTCACCGTTATTACTGCTGAACCGATTGATTTTCCCTCAGATATTATTTCTTTTAGGGTCAGAACATGCGGTTTGTCCTGATTTAATTCATCTTCAAAGTGTAGTATTACCGTACATGGATCATCGGTAACTTTTGCACTGGAGATTGTCAGCAGAATATCAGGATCGGGTTTTTCGTATATTGCATAGTTTTTGAGGTCTTCGGCCCATTTTTTATCCACTGGGCCCGCAAATGTAATAGAAATTCGATTCGTGCCTTTGAAAACCGCTTTTTTTATGAAACGGTGTTCCGGCGTACATCCGGAAAAGATCAGGCCGTATATAAGAATGGACCAGAGAAACATGCGATAGTGTTTAATGTTTTGCATGGATTATCCCTTCCTGCTTCTTATCCTATTGAATACTATTTCCATATAGTTGAATACGGCCATAAGAAAGCCTACACAAAAGAAACCTGCCATGGGAAGAATAAAGAAAAGTAAGGGTCTGGTAGCGAGGACCTCATGTCCAAAGAGGGTGCCCGCTCCTAATAGTTCCCGCACAAAACCCAATGTCATCATGCCGAACATAAACCCAAGACCCATGCCCAAGGCATCCCAGAATGAAGGGATGACAGGATTTTTGGCGGCAAACATCTCAAGTCTCATGGTTATGATGGCAAATGCCACAATCAGTTTCACAAATATTCCCATTGCCTTGTAGGCCTCCGGCATATAGGCCGCAAGCACCATATCGATAACTGTAACCCATGTGGCAATAGTGAGAGTATAGGTAGGGATCCTGATTCTGGGATGAATAAGGCCTTTTATGGCGGCAATTGTACAGCTTGAGGCAACCTGAACAAAAAGGACGGCAATTCCCAAAAGGAGTCCGTTCATAAGGGATGTGCTTATTCCCACGGCAGGACACATGGATAGGGCCAGCCTAAAAATAGGATTTTCATTCAAGATCCCGTTAAAAAGCAGTTGAGTATTTGTTTTTTTTGTCACTGCCAAATTGTTTCTCCCTGGTTGTCCATTATCTAAACTAAAAGGAGGCCTTGATTCTTTGGCTTTTTATTACCGTATCGAGTATCCTGATACGATAAACAAATTTTTTGATAATATTTTTTACACCTGATGTAACAGCCCTGCTGGATATGGTTGCGCCGGTGAGGGCGTAGATATCGTGGTCCCGGTATTTATCCCGAATTTTTTCGATATCTTCTTTGGTAATAGCCCTCTCTTTCCATTTTTTTGTTTCAAGATACCTCCGATATTCATCTGGCAGGGGCTCTTTTGTTACATCAAGCTCCTTGACCGTTTTATATGTCTTGTTTTTAAATTGATTTTTGAAATATTCCTGCTTGATTTCTCCGCCAAGTCCCGGGTCCTCTTCCTCTTCCATTATCTCAAGACCAAGGATCTCAAAGTCTGGGTTTAGAGCCAGCATAACCTTGACAAATGTTTTAAATCCCGGGAATTCTCCAGGTAATAGATATGCCAAACGCCTATTTCCCAACATGGCTACAAGCATTTTATCTGCATATGAAAAGGTCGTAGTGGATTTCAGTACGTCCTTAATGGCGTTATCCCTGTCTGTGCGTTCTAAGGCGGCTTCTTCCGAAATTGGCACCTCTTTATGGTCCACAAATTTACCATCTAATGTGACGGTCAATAATTCATAGGCTGTTTTATTGCCTTTCTTAACCGGGACCATGTAACCCATATATTTCTGTCCATTATCATCAATGATGTATCTGTAGATTCCATATAATTTCAGGTCGGCAGGAGGAGGATTAGTCTTGTTGTATCCCAGCAGGCCCAGCATGGTTTCCTGTATATTAACATGTTCATTGTGTTTTTTTGCCTTGTAGGTAACAGTAAATACGGAACCCATTACAAAGGCTGCTATCAAGCAGGAAACGGTAAGACCGATTGTTATTCTAAGAATATCCCTCATCTTTAGGCATCCTTTGGCGGAGCAAAGCGCTTGGGTTTAAACCATTCATCAAGGGCTGGCGTAAGGGCGTTCATCAGTAATATGGCATAACATACGCCTTCTGGATATCCACCTTTGAGGCGAATAAGAACGGTTAAGGCACCCACTCCTGATCCGAATATAATCTGGGCGATCTTTTGATTGGGGGAGGTGACATAATCGGTGGCCATAAAAAAGGCACCTAGCATTACCCCTCCTGAAAGGACTGCAAGCAAGGGATTGCCGGTGAACAGCTTTTCACCTCCGAAAACCCAGGTAAAAAAGGCGACAGCTATGATAACCGATACGGGGATATGCCACTTGATGTATCCTTTGTATATGAGAAAAAGTCCTCCTATCAATATCAAGAGGGCAGAGGTTTCACCAATACAACCGGGCCGCAATCCAACAAAAAAGTGGCCATATATATATGAAAGTGATCCGAATTTTTCAATGACCGCTTCGATACCATAGTGTTTTAGAATATATAATGGAGTGGCGGTGGAAATCGCATCCACTCCTGTTCCTACAGGTGTCAGCCAGGCAGAGGTCATTGCCACTGGAAATGTAGCCATAAGAAAGGCCCTGCCGATAAGTGCGGGATTGAATATATTGAATCCCAGTCCCCCCAAAAGGTGTTTTGCAACATAAATGGCCATTACGGCACCTAGTACTGGCATCCAGTAAGGCACCCCGGGTGGAATGACATAGGCCAACAATAGTCCGGTAATTACTGCACTGCCGTCTTTTATGGTTACTGTGCGGTGAAGAAGCTTCTGTGAAATGGCCTCCGCAGCAACACAACTTCCCACACTAATCAGAGTAATGAACAGTGTCTGAAGACCGAATATGAAGACAGACAGTATAAGGGGCGGGATCAGACAGGCGACCACTGTCCACATTATCTTTGCAACCGTATCCCTCCCTTTTACATGGGGTGATATAGAGACTGTCCATAAGGCAGGTTTTATAGTTGAGAATTCCACCTTGTTTGCTTGATCTTCGATGGCTTTGTTCTCCTTGCTTAGCTTATAAATAATGTAACATTTATTTCTTGGCCTTCATCTTAGCAAGTCGTATAAACTGTACAAGCGGCCTTTTGGCAGGACAGACAAAAGCACAGCATCCACACTCAAAGCATTCAAATACGCCGAATCGGGCGGTGTCTTGGGCCCGGCCAGCTTCAACATAGATCCCTATTTCATTCGGAGAAAGGCCCATAGGACAGGCATCTAGACACCAGCCACACCTGATACACTGGCTGTAAGGTTTTGTGTCTATTTCCTCCTCCTCAAGGAATATGACACCTGAGGTGGTCTTTGTAATAGGGATATCTAACGTGGATATGGAAAAACCCATCATGGGGCCGCCGGCAACTATCTTTTTCAGATCTGGTGTAGTCCCACCTAAATAACTTACAATATCGCTTAGCCTGGTGCCTATTTTTACCTTCAGATTCGCCGGTCTGTTAATTCCCTTCCCAGAGATAGTGATTACTTTTTCATAAAGAGGTTTGTTGAGTGCCACGGCGTCGTATATAGCCTTTGTGGTACTCACATTTTGCACAATAACACCAACATCAAAGGGCAGGCCAAATCCTGGAACTTTACGGCCTGTAATACTCTCGATAAGCTGTTTTTCTGAGCCTTGTGGATACCTTACTTCTAATGCATTAACGGTTATTGTCACGTCGTCTGACGGTTGTTTATCCTTGATCGTTTTCTTCAATGTCTCTATGGCATCCGGTTTGTTAGCCTCCACCCCTATATGACATTCCTTGATACCCAGGATACTCAGGATAATTTTTATACCCTCTATAATTTCTTCGGGGTGCTCTAGCATGAGACGATGATCAGTAGTAAGATAAGGCTCACATTCTGCGCCATTGATAAGGAGTTTGTCTACTTTGGCTTTGGGCGGTGGGCTCAGTTTTACACCTGTGGGGAATCCTGCTCCACCCATCCCTACGATTCCTGCCTTTTTCACTCTGTCGAGAAGTTCACCTTTGGACAAATTTTTCCAGTCTGAGGCAAGATATTCCTTCGGCCCGGCTTCGGGATCGGTCTTTATGGTAATGGAAGGAGATTTTACAGATACTGCATTAGCCGATGTTCCCATGCTTTTTACAGTGCCTGTAACGCTTGAGTGTACAGGGGCACCCAGTCCGGACTCCATTTCTCCCAGGAGGTCCCCCTCGGTTACTATATCTTTCTTTTTTATTACGGGCTTGCACGGGGCTCCGAAGTGCTGGATAAGTAGGATATCTACTTCCTCTGGAGCAGGCATGGTCTCGATGGGCAGGTGTTCCGTGAGGTTTTTACACTCAGGAGGATGTACGCCGCCTTTCTGAAAAGTCAACAATATTTCTTTCATAATTCCGATCCCATTTTACTGTTGAGAGGCCTATATATAGATTTTTAAACAGGGTTGTCAAGTAACTTTTTTAATAATTTTTTCGCTTGAGCAATATCTTGTCCGATGTGTCTGGCCAGTTCATCTACATTATCGAAGGCCCTTTCATCCCTAAGGCGTTGTATGAAATTGACCCTAATGGGCTTGCCTATCAGGTTCCCCGAAAAATCGAGGATATGAGTTTCCACCGAAAAGGCCCCGTTTCCAAATGTAGGGTTGTATCCTATATTGGCTACTCCATTGTATAACTGATTATCAACAAGTACTGTTACGGCATATACACCCAGCTTTGGTATTAATTCATCCACCAGCTTTAAATTGGCAGTTGGATAACCTAAGAGTCTTGCTCCTCTGTTTTTACCCGTGACCACAGTCCCGTATACCTGATAATTTCTGCCGAGCAATTTTTTTGCTTCATCTAATTTTCCTTCCAGGACCAGTTCACGAATAAGTGAACTGGAGACAGGTATACCATCAACAAGGACTTGGGAGACAACATGTACCTTAAAATCCAGGGCCTTTTCCATCTCCTGAAGGAGCTTAATATTCCCCTTGCGATCATGACCAAATGTGTAATCGTATCCGACGACCAGATCACTTATACCGATTGTATTTACCAGAATATCTTGTACAAAGGCCTCGGCAGACATCTCAGCGAAATTTTGTGTAAAGGCAAGACAAAATATGGTTTCGATCCCTGCACCCTGTATTAGATTAAGTTTCTGTCGTATCGGGGTAATAAGAGGAGGTCCGTTTCCAGGTCGCATTACCTTGATGGGGTGGGGATCAAAAGTCATAACTGCTGAGTGACCGTTAATAGATTTTGTTATTTCTTTTACCTTATTAAGTAGGGCCATATGTCCCCTATGAACGCCGTCAAAGTTTCCTATAGTCAGGACTGCATTTTTTAACGGCTTTTCAAGCTCTTGAAGATTATAAATGATAGTCATTTGATGACAAACACTCCGGAGGATATTCTAAAATCAAAATTGAAAAAGGATATTGACATTTTTTTGATGCTAATATAATCTTTTCCAACAAATTATCAACCATTTTATATATATGCCGAAGTGGCGGAACTGGTAGACGCGCTAGGTTCAGGGTCTAGTGGGCGGACGCCTGTGCGAGTTCGAGTCTCGCCTTCGGCACCATTATTATATATTATAACCTGTTTGAGACACAAAGTTCATATGGCAATATGCCTTTTACCTTTGTGCCTTGAACAACCGACTTTAACCTGAAGCCGGCTGCATGTCTCTTTAGGAGTTTAGGCAATGGAAGAGGGTGTTGGCACAAAGGAAGTTTATGAAAGGCGGCATGGTTATCGAATTTCCCTTACATTGCCAATAGAGGGGAAGTGCATGGGCACCGGTAGTGAAGACAACTCATTTGAGGGCGAAACTAAGGACGTGAGTTTTGAGGGGATGTGTGTGAGATTGCATTCCCAGGTGCCTCTCCATGAGGGCCAGAATATCACATTCCGCACCCGGCTTTATCCAGGCGATTTTTCCCTGAATGCTGAAGGAACGGTCCGTTGGATTGGTTCTTGCGCAGATTCTGAATCGCCGGGTCTTGTTGGTGTGAAAATAAATAGAATGAGGCGTTACAGCCTGTGGATCGAAAGGATTGAGGATAAAATTATTCAGACATCACAGTAAATCTTCTTCTCTGTTATGATTCTATGTGGAGAGGCTTTGTATGAAAATATCCGGTTTCCCGCCGATTCGACTGTTGCCTCTTTTCTGTTCTTTTCTGCTAATACTAATAATACTAATGGGATTGGTGACTTCCTGGGATCAACTTCGTGCAGCAGAAAAAAACGCATCGGGCCTGGTGTTGACAAGCCCATCTTTCAAAAATGGTGAAATGATTCCTGCCAAATTCACCTGTGATGGAGTGAATATTTCTCCAGCTCTTGAATGGTCCTCGCCTCCTAATAATACTAAGAGTTTTGTTATAATCTGTGATGATCCTGATGCGCCAGTGGGCACATGGGTCCACTGGGTATATTATGATATCTCCCCAGAGTTTAAGGGACTACCCGAAAATGTGCCACCCGAGCGACTTCCTTCTATCGGGGGAAAACAGGGATTAAATGATTTTTACAGAATCGGGTTTGGCGGGCCTTGTCCCCCACAGGGGATACACAGATATTATTTCAAGCTATACGCCCTTGATGTCATGCTGAATCTTGCCCCGGGGCTTACGAAAAGAGAATTGTTATCCAAGATGGAAGGCCATATTCTCGGAGAGGCCTGTTTTATGGGTAAGTATGGGCGTTAATTCCTATCTCCTTATTCAGATCTCCAGACAATATTTGTTGTAATCCTTCTCTATAGGCACAGGGTATTCTCCGTTAAA
Organism: uncultured Desulfobacterales bacterium; assembly: GCA_964591255.1. Lineage (GTDB taxonomy): Bacteria > Desulfobacterota > DSM-4660 > Desulfatiglandales > Desulfatiglandaceae > CAZQAA01. Next base: position 11,275 of record CAZQAA010000206.1, read on the forward strand.
GCAGGCGAGACAAAGATTTTCTCTCGGGATGTCCGTTGCCTGTACCAGATTATTGATGCTGAGGTATCCGAGGCTATCCAGCCCTATAAAATCTCGGATCCCCTCCACACTCTTTTGTGCTGCTATTAGTTCCCCTCTTGTAGAGAAATCGATCCCATAACAACAGGGATGACGGTGCGGAGGACAGCTTACCAGCATATGGACTTCACGTGCTCCTATTTTCCTAAGGGTTTTTATTCTGGTCCGGGCTGTAGTTCCCCGAATAATGGAATCTTCTATAATAACAACCCGTTTATTTCTTAAAAGGTCCCTTACAGGGTTGAGTTTAACTTTTACTCCGAAATCCCTCATGCTCTGTGAGGGCTGTATGAATGTTCTTCCTACATAATGATTTCTGATTACACCCATTTCTATAGGAATGCCAGATGCCTGGGTATAACCGAGTGCGGCATAATTGCCTGAATCGGGGAAGGGCATCACAAAATCTACGTCCAGAGGAAATTCCTTGGCAAGAAGGGCCCCTTGGTTTTTTCTGAACAGGTATACGTTTTGGCCGAATACGTTGCTGTCCGGCCTGGCGAAATAGATTAGCTCAAATATACATTGGCTCTTACGGGATGTTGATGTTGACGAGATGCTTTTGAGGCCATTTCGGTTAATTATAAGAATCTCCCCAGGTTCTATATCCCTGACATATTCGGCATCCACCAGATCGAATGCGCATGTCTCCGAGGCGATAACATGACTTGAATTAAGCTTGCCAAGACAAAGGGGCCTGAATCCGTTCGGGTCCCTTACCGCCACCATTGTGTCCTCCGTCATTATAACCATGGAGTAGGCACCTTTTAGTCTTGACATGGCCTTTGACATGGCCGTTTCCAGTCCTGAACTCAGGGACTTTGCCGTCAGATGCAGCACCACTTCACTATCCATGCTGGTTTGAAATATGGATCCCTCTGCCTCCATTTCTGCACGGATTTTGTGGGCGTTGACAAGGTTTCCATTATGGGCAATGGCAAAGGATCTGCCTGAATAGTGGATACTGAATGGCTGTGCATTTGCCAGGAGAGACGATCCTGTTGTGGAATATCTCACATGGCCAAGGGCCATGTGTCCTTGTAGTTTGTTCAAGATCCGCTCATTAAAGATATCAGGAACAAGGCCCATGGCCTTGTGTCCTGGCATCTGTTTTCCGTTTGAACTGACAATGCCTGCACTTTCCTGTCCCCTGTGCTGCAATGCATAGAGGCCGAAATATGTCAGTTTAGCGGCATCCTCGTGGTTGTAAATGGCAAAAATGCCGCATTCTTCCCTTGGTCTGCGAGGAGCAATCATGTTTTTAGGACTATGCATTTACTGGCTCCTGCTTTCATGATACTCCTGTAATGTCTTAACCTCAAGCCTTCCTTTGATCATGGACTCTATGGCCAGTACAGTAGCCTTTGCGCCAGCAAGGGTAGTGGTATATGCAATATTAAATGTGAGGGAAGTCCTTCGAATGGAGTAAGATTCAGAGATAGCCTTTTTGTCACTCGTAGTATTTATGACCAAGTCTATCTCCCTGTTTTTTATCATGTCCACAATATGCGGTCTCCCTTCCCCTACTTTGTTGACACGCTGGTTGTTGATGCCGTGTTCTGAAAGAAAAGCAGAAGTTCCCCCGGTAGCCACGATCCTGAAACCGAGATCGTAAAAGCGGAATACGGTTTCCAGGATGGCCATTTTATCTTCATCCTTGACGCTGATAAAGACGGTACCTGAAACAGGCAATTTCTGGCCTACAGCAAGTTGGGATTTGGCAAAGGCCATGCCGAATGTGCTGTCTATACCCATGACCTCACCGGTTGATTTCATTTCTGGTCCCAGGATGGTATCTACCCCGGGAAAACGGGTGAAGGGAAATACAGATTCCTTGACAGAGATATGTGACGGTATTATTTCCTGTGTCAGACCAAGAGATTTAAGGCTTTCTCCCATGATTACCTTGGTGGCAAGCTTGGCAAGGGGGATGCCGGTGGCCTTGCTGACAAACGGGATGGTTCTGGAGGCCCTCGGGTTTACCTCCAACACGTAGACCTTGCCGTTTTTTACCGCATACTGAATGTTCATCAATCCGACTACCTTTAATTCTTTGGCAATCGCCTTTGTATATGCCTTGATTTTTTCCTGGGTTTCCTGTTTAAGGGAAATGGGAGGAAGGACGCACGCACTGTCTCCACTGTGGATACCTGCCTCTTCGATATGTTCCATAATTCCGCCAATGATTGTGTCCCTCCCGTCCGAAATGGCATCCACATCGATTTCCGTCGCGTCTTCAAGAAACCGGTCTATCAATACGGGTTTTCCGGGAGAGACTTCCACGGCGTTCTTAATATAGTATTCAAGGTCAATCTGATCATATACGATTTCCATGGCCCTCCCGCCAAGGACAAAAGATGGCCTGACAAGTACCGGATACCCGATCTTGTCAGCCACCCGAATCGCCTCGTCCCTGTTGGTGGCAATCCCGTTTTCCGGCTGAAGGATGTCCAGTTTTTTTAGCAGTCCCTGGAAACGTTCTCTGTCTTCAGCCCTGTCAATACTGTCTGGCCCGGTTCCCAGGATTTTAACTCCTGCCTCTGCAAGGGAGACGGATATGTTGAGTGGCGTCTGGCCTCCAAATTGGACTATTATGCCTGCCGGTTTTTCCTGTTCCACAATATTGAGCACGTCTTCCCTGGTCAATGGCTCAAAATAGAGCTTGTCCGAGGTGTCATAGTCAGTGCTTACTGTCTCGGGATTACTGTTTACCATGATGCTTTCTATTCCCATCTCTTTTAGGGCGAATGATGCATGGACACAACAATAATCAAATTCTATTCCCTGCCCTATACGGTTCGGCCCTCCCCCCAGGATTACAACTTTTTTTCTATCCGAAGGATAGTTCTCGTTTTCGGTTTCATATGTGGAATAGTAATATGGTGTGTAGGCCTTAAATTCGGCAGCGCATGTGTCCACCAATTTGTAGACCGGCTCTATCCCCTTGATGGTACGTGCCTGTCGAACAGTCTGTTCGTCAGTATGAAAAAGTCGAGCAAGCTCCACATCTGAAAATCCATACTCTTTTACCTGCTTATAAAAATCATCTTTCCATGAGGAGGGGCCGATGCCATTTCTGGCCAGTTCTCTCATCTGTTTTTCAAGGATGTGGATCTGCTGTATATGAAAGAGGAACCATGGGTCGATCTGGCTGAGTTGGTGGATCCTGTGAAGATCTATTCCTATGTTAAGGGCCTCGTATATATGGAATATGCGGTTTGAGTTGGGATTGATGAGCGCATTTTCGATCCTGTCAATATCGTTCTGTCTGTCAATAGTCTTGTCTGTTGCATTGGAGGAAAGGCCGAATCGTCCTATCTCCAATGACCTGACAGCCTTTTGGAGAGCCTCTTTAAATGTCCTGCCTATGGCCATGGTTTCACCAACAGATTTCATGGATGTTGTGAGATAATCCTCTGTTCCATGAAATTTTTCAAATGGCCATCTCGGGATTTTGACTACACAGTAGTCGATGGTTGGTTCAAACGAGGCCATGGTCTCACGCGTAATATCGTTAGGAATTTCGTCTAGGGCATACCCCACGGCCAGCTTGGCAGCTATCTTGGCAATCGGAAACCCCGTTGCCTTTGAGGCCAGGGCAGAGCTCCTGGAGACCCTTGGATTCATTTCGATCACCGCCATTTCACCTGTTTCAGGATGAACCGCAAACTGTATATTGGACCCCCCTGTCTCCACACCGATCTCTCTAATAATAGCAATAGCAGCATCGCGCATTACTTGATATTCTTTGTCCGTCAGTGTCTGGGCTGGAGCAACTGTGATGCTGTCACCGGTATGAATACCCATAGGGTCGAAGTTCTCAATGGAGCATATAATTACTACGTTATCCTTGAAGTCCCTCATAACTTCCAACTCAAACTCTTTCCAGCCGATTAGGGACTCCTCCATAAGGACCTCAGAGATCATACTGGCATCAAGCCCTGCTCCTGCAAGTATTTCCATCTCTTCACGGTTGTAGGCTATGCCGCTCCCTGTTCCTCCAAGGGTAAAGCTGGGTCTGATAATGAGCGGATAGCCTATTTCACTTGCAATCTTTCTCGCTTCGTCCAAATCCCTTGCAATGCCGCTTTTGGGCACGCGCAGACCTATATTATTCATGGCATCACGGAATTTTTCCCTGTCCTCGGCCTTTAAGATTACAGGGATTGAGGCCCCGATCATCTCTACCCCTAATCGCTCCATAAGCCCTGTTTCTGCAATTTTGACTACAGTGTTCAGTCCTGTCTGGCCGCCAAGGGTGGGCAGAATAGCATCGGGCCTTTCACGTTCTATCACCTTTGCTGCGGTTTCCGGTGTGATCGGTTCTATATATGTTCGATGGGCCATTTCCGGATCGGTCATGATGGTTGCAGGGTTGCTGTTTATCAGAACCACTTCATAGCCCTCTTCCATTAGGGCCTTGCACGCCTGTGTGCCGGAATAGTCAAACTCACATGCCTGGCCTATAACAATAGGGCCTGATCCGATAATTAGGACCTTACTTATGTCGGTGCGTTTGGGCATCAGATATGTTTTCTCATCATCTCAATAAATCTATCGAATAGGTAGGCAGCATCATTTGGGCCGGGCGATGCCTCTGGATGGTACTGGACCGAAAAGAGGGAGGCTTCCCTGTGAACCAGCCCTTCAAGGGTATTATCATTCAAGTTGATATGACTTATTTCAACATCATGTCCTTCAAGAGTATCCATATTCACACAGAAACCGTGATTTTGGGATGTTATTTCTACCCTGCCTGTCGCAAGATTTTTGACGGGCTGGTTAGCACCGTGATGGCCGAATTTAAGCTTAAATGTCTTGCCTCCTAACGCCAGCCCGATCAACTGATGACCCAGACATATACCAAATATGGGTCTTTTGCCTATTTGATCTTTTATGGTATCTACTGCATATGTGACAGGTGCCGGATCTCCAGGTCCGTTGCTAAGAAAAACTCCGTCAGGGTCCAGCAGGTCTATTGTGTGGGAGTCGGTGTTGGCAGGCATGATGAGGATTATGCAGCCCCTTTTTTCCAATGACCGAAGAATATTATATTTCACGCCGAAGTCAAATGCTACTACCCGAAATGATCCCGAATGGTCAGGCCATCTGAATTGATCAATTCCGCTGTCCAATATGACCGGTCGACCTTCCTGCCAGAGCATTGGTGTGTGGCAGGTTACCTTTCCCACAAGGTCACGTCCAACTATATCAGGTGCCTGCCTTGCCTTTTCCACCAGGGAATCAGGATCTGTATCGTATGTTGAAAGGGCGGCTTTCATAGCCCCTTCAAGCCTTATATGTCTCGTAAGGGCACGGGTATCAATACCCTCGATTCCAGGAATGTTGCCTGCCTTGAGATACTCTGCAAGGCTTGTTTGAGAACGCCAGTTGCTCGGATGTTCCTGGTACTCCTTCACTATAAGTGCCGTCACCTGTATCCTGTCCGACTCAATATCCTGATCATTTATGCCGTAGCTGCCGATCAGGGGATAGGTCATGGTAACCATCTGGCCACAGTAAGAAGGGTCGGTAAGTATTTCCTGATAACCGGTCATGCTGGTGTTGAACACCACCTCTCCCACAACCTCATACGGTCCTGTAAAGGAACGTCCGTGAAACACCTTCCCGTCTTCTAATGCCAATAATGCCTTCATATTTTCGCACTGCACTCTTTGTGGGAATATACCCGTAATAGAGGCACCCCTAAAGATGCCAGCATTCCGTAAACCGTTCGCGATAACCTAAGATAAAGCCATAAAGAGGTCAAGTGAAAATCGTGTCTGCCTTCGCTATAATGGGTTTTGTTGCTTAATTCGCTGAAAATTAGTAAAAAACAGAAGGCAGGCCTTATCCTTTTATTTTAAGGTCTCAAAGGGGCTGACTTTCACAATCAATACCATAAAAAATTTTGCTTTAAAGCGGTTCTTATAATTATATTCAAGAAATGGTCTACGGAATTTAAAAAAATCATTGCCCATCCCTGGATAATTTAGAAAAAATTGTTTAGCTTAATGACATTGCTTCATAATTATATCTTCAAACGACTCGTGAACACTATGGGATAATCTGTAAAGGAGGGAGTACAAAGATGTCGGAGGGATACCAAATTTTTCCTGTCGGGACCATAAAAAAGCGTGATAAGGATATAAGCATTGAGATAGATGAAAAGTTCAGGGATGCCCTTCTGGGACTTGAACAATTTTCGCATATAATAGTATTTTTCTGGTGTCATGGAAACGATTCTCCCGATCAGAGAAACATCCTCCAGGTGCACCCTAAACGCCACAAGGAAAACCCCCTGACAGGTGTCTTTGCCACCTGTTCCCCTGTAAGGCCGAATCTTATCGCTATCACAATATGCAAGATACTGTCCGTCGCAGGGACTACCATCCAGATTGATGCAATTGATGCATTTGATGATACTCCGGTGATTGATATCAAACCCTATATGCCAAAAAAACATCTTATATCAGACGCCAGGGTGCCGGCCTGGGCAAAATAGTCAGGATTGGTCTATGCTTACTGATCTTAAGGGACAAATTGAGAGGATTACATATACAAACGAGGAAAACGGTTTCACCATTGCTCGGGTGAAGGTCCCCGGGCAAAGGGAGATGGTGACTGTGGTGGGAAATCTCATGTCGCCCATGCCCGGAGAGGTGTTGGAGATGAAAGGGGAGTGGACCAATCATCCTGTATATGGCGATCAGTTCAGGATAGTGAATTACAGGACCTCCGTTCCCGCCTCTGTATATGGTATCCGGAGATATCTCGGTTCGGGTCTTATAAAGGGAATCGGGCCTGTCATGGCCGGACGCATTGTAAGGCGCTTCGGAAAGCATACCCTGGATATTATAGAAGATGATGTGCAAAGGCTGGCCGAGGTAGAAGGGATAGGCAACAAAAGGATAAAGATGATCAAGGAGGCCTGGGACGACCAAAAGGAGATCAGAAATGTAATGCTTTTCCTGCAATCACACGGTATCAGTTCAGGATACGCCACAAAGATATTCAAGCAATACGGCCCACGTTCCATACAGATAGTAAAGGAGAATCCCTATCGTCTTGCCACCGATATATTTGGCATAGGATTTGTTACTGCAGACAGTATTGCGAAGAAATTGGGATTTGCAAAGGATTCCGGGGTTCGGGTGGAAGCGGGCATACTTTATGTGCTGAACAGACTCGCTGATGAAGGTCATGTTTATTATCCTTATGGTCCTCTCATCGAAAAATCAGAGGAGATCCTTGATGTGGGCCGTGATGTGGTTGTTAAAGCCCTTGTTGCGATCAACCTCGCCGGGATGGTCTTTATCGAGGATACGGACGATGGGGCTGATGAGGAGAGCAGGATGGTATACCTTGCCAAGTTTTATCTCTGTGAGACCGGTATAGCGTCACGATTAAAGACCCTTATCAATACACCCAAGTCGATCCGGAATATGGATTCAAAAAAGGCACTGGAGTGGATACAGGGACAGTTATCCATAAAATTAGCCAGGAAGCAGATGGAAGCAGTAAAGACAGCTATTGAGAACAAGGTTATGGTTATTACCGGCGGGCCGGGAACCGGGAAGACTACTGTCATCAATGCCATCCTCAGGATTTTTTTGAAGGCCAATGTGAAGGTAATGCTGGCCGCGCCCACAGGCAGGGCTGCAAAGCGGATGAGCGAGACTACTGGATACGGGGCCAGCACCATCCACCGGATGCTGGAATTCAGCATGCATACGGGAGGTTTTCAGAAGGATGATCTGGATCCCCTGGATTGCGATCTGCTGATTGTAGATGAAACCTCCATGATTGATACCGTCTTGATGTACCATCTTCTTAAGGCCGTTCCTCCGGAATGTACGCTGATCCTGGTGGGAGACGTCAATCAACTTCCGTCTGTCGGGGCCGGAAATGTCCTCAAGGATATAATTCAGTCTGGTTCCATTCCGGTGGTGGAACTAAACGAGATATTTCGCCAGGCAAAAGAGAGTCTTATTATAGTAAATGCCCATAGGATCAATAATGGTTTGTTTCCATCGTTTGGAAGTTCGTATCCCAGGGATGATTTCTATTTTATAGAACTGGACGATCCGGAAGCCGCACTCCAGATGATACTCGGCCTTGCCCGGGAGAGGATACCGCAGCGTTTTGGGTTTGACCCTGTTGAAGATATTCAGGTCCTAAGTCCTATGCACAAGGGTGTGGTGGGAACAGACAACCTTAACATAAGACTGCAGGATGTGTTGAATCCGGGACAGGATGGTCTGGTGAGGGGCAACAGGAAATTCTGTGTTAATGACAAGGTCATGCAGATAAGGAATAATTATGACAAGGATGTATTCAATGGTGATATCGGGAGGATCATCAAGATAGACAGGGAGGAGAGAGATGTCATGGTGTCCTTTGACGGCCGGGCTGTAAGTTACGACTATGCTGATCTGGACGACCTGGTTCTTGCCTACGCGGTCTCAGTGCATAAATCACAGGGGTCGGAATATCCTGCCGTTATTATCCCTATCCTTCTCCAACATTATATGCTCTTGCAAAGGAACCTGATATATACTGCGGTTACAAGAGGTCGTAAGCTGGTCATAATCGTAGGGACCAAAAAGGCCCTTGCCATCGGTATCAATAATGACAAGACCCGGAAGCGCTATACACGTTTGAGATACAGGTGTCAGGGCAATAATCTTGCCACCAGGAATAACATTTAATTATATAATTGCCTTAATAATGGCCGTCAATTCTCCTTCTTTGCCCCAGTAGAAGTGATCCGCTCCATCAATTACCTTGAGTTCGGCCTCTTTATTCCATTTTGGGAGCATTTCCCTTATAAGGCCTGGCGGTGCAATATGGTCAGAAGACCCGGTAATCACCATCTTGATCTTGGGACTGTAGCCAAGGAAGGAAAAATCCATCATCCCTACCGGTGGAGAGATCATGATCATTCGTTGTACCAGGAGAAGGTTTTCCATGCACATGGCATTTACCCATGAGCCGAACGAGTAACCCACTATATCCATATGCTGGGCGCCTGTGCTGGAGAGAAATTTTACTGCGGCCAGAACGTCTTCTTGTTCTCCTTTACCATAATCGTGTCTGCCGCCGCTTGAACCAACTCCCCTGAAATTGAACCTGAAAGTAGAATAACCCCTTTCGAAATAGGCCTCTGTTAATGCCTTGACCACATTATTATGCATGTCTCCGCCGTAGAGGGGATGAGGGTGTGACACTACAACCCCCTTTTCTCCTCCGGACATTGAAAGCAGGCCCTCTATCCTTGCATCCTTTGCCTGAATTGTAATTTTTTCTTCTGCCATCTTGATTTGTAAATTTATCATACATGGTGAAAAAAAGCATCTCTCTTGTTTCCTGTGAGTTGAATTTTCCTCAGATGATAACCCGTTTTTTTATGCCTTTGACATATACGGTTATGGGACACTGATTGAAACACGTTCAGCAGAGAAGAGATGTAGGCCTGTTTGTGGATATGGGAGGCCCTGATAGACAGACTAATTGAATCGTATTCAGTGTCACGATAGTTGTTAGTAATATTAAACAGTTAGACGTACATTTGAGGTTGCCAGAAGTATTGATTGATGATATGTTGTCTTATAAATATGGTATGTTTATCTATCATATAAAGAAAGGCGAAAGGCGTTTTTTTGGGGGATGATCAACCGGGATTGACGGAGGCTATACAAGATAATGGAGCTGAAAAAAGAACAGCTTGATCAGGTCCTGCTATTTATTAAGGAGTGTGATGGCGATGAATTACGGCTGGAAATAGGGGATATGAAATTAATCCTGAAGAAAGGGGCCGATATCAAGATTTTTAAAGAGATTCCTGTCGAAAAGGGTGCCCTTGAAGGCGAACCTGCTATGGATACAGAGGATATTTTTCATGTCACATCACCTTCTGCAGGGATATTCTATAGAAGGCCGGAACCTGGAGCGGATCCTTATGTGGAGATGGGGTCACATGTCGATCCGGGTGATACATTGGCCCTTATCGAGGTGATGAAGACATTTGGCCTTGTCCAGACGGAAGTCAGGGGTCATGTGGTTGATATCCTGGTGGAGGATGGTGAAATGGTAGAATATGGACAGACACTTTTTTTGATAAAAAGGGGAGGCGTTGCTGAAGGATGAAGAATCTTTCCCGTATCCTTGTCGCTAACAGGGGGGAAATCGCTGTTCGTGTGATAAGAGCCTGTAAAGACTTGGGAATAGAATCGGTCCTTACTGTCTCTGAAGCGGATAGGGATAGCCTTGCAGCAGAAATGGCGGACAGGGTTATATGCATCGGCCCTCCTCAACCAAGGGAGAGCTATCTGAAGAGGGATATTATTATACATACTGCATTATCAACAGGTTCTGACGCAATACATCCTGGGTATGGTTTTCTTGCAGAAAATTCGGCAGTGGCAAAGATGTGCGAAGACAATAATATTATATTTATCGGGCCCTCATCGGAAAACCTGAAACAAGTGGGGAACAAGCTTAGGGCACGAGGTATTGCCAAGGCCTGTGGTGTCCCCATCATACCTGGTTCGGAAAAGGTGAAAAACATTGATGATGCAAGAGATGTGATCCGCAGGATAGGTCTGCCGGTGCTTTTAAAGGGTGCCTATTGTGGCGGGGGTAAAAGCATAAAGCTTATAAAAGATCTTGAAGACTTAAATATGGCTTTTGATGCCGCATCGGCTGAGGCAAATGGAGCCTTTGGTAATGCGACCCTCTATATGGAACGATACTTTGAAAATGCGCGGCATATTGAGGTCCAGATCCTTGCCGACCATTTTGATAACATTATCCATCTTGGTGAACGTGATTGTTCCTTGCAACGCCGGTATCAGAAAGTAATCGAAGAGGCTCCTGCATATTCTATATCTGATGAGATCAGGATGGGGATTCATAATGCTGCGATAGCTATCGCAAGAAAGATTGCATACAAGAATGCAGGAACGATTGAGTTTATCCTGGATGAAGATGAGGATCGGTTTTATTTCTTAGAGGTGAATCCACGTATCCAGGTGGAACACCCTGTTACTGAGATGGTAACGGGCATAGACATTATTAAGGAGCAGATACGTATCGCTGGGCATCATCCCCTTAATATCAGCCAGTCATCAGTTGAATTTAATGGCCATGCCATTGAATGCAGGATAAATGCCGAAAGTCCTGAGGATGGTTTCAGACCTTCCGTTGGAGTAATAGAGAAGTGGGTTTCACCCAATGGCCGGGATATAAGGATAGATACACACTGTTATGAGGGATACAATGTTTCTCCTTATTATGATTCCTTGCTCTCAAAGACCATAGCCTGGGGAGTTGATCGTTCCTCGGCCATAGAGCGAATGAAATATGCCCTTGAAAATTTTACTATTACGGGTGTCAGGACAACGCTCCCATTTGTCCGGTTTGTGCTTAACAGGGGAGAATATGTAAAGGGGAAAACAAATACGCGCTGGCTTGAAAATATAATCCCGCGCTATGTAGAGGATGTTGAATCCTCCCGTCGCCAGAGGGTCAAACTGCCCACCTGTTTTGAGGGGATGAGGTTTTTTGGTAAGCAGTTAACCTCCTCATTTGTCAAACAGACAAGAAGAAATGCCGAGATGATCCGGCAGGTGGAAACAGAGATAGATAAGGCTGCAGAAGAGGTGAAAGAGGCCGGCCTCCCTCAGGAAATCCTGAATGAAAAAAGAGGGGAATGGACGATTTATCAAAGGCTTGAATACCTTATCGATCCAGGCACATGGTGCCCGCTGCACACTCTTTTTAATCCGATGGATGAGGAATCTGGGACGACAGGTGTGGTTGGCGGCCTGGGCAGGATAGATGGCAAGTGGGTTGTGGTGATAGGTTTTGACAATAAGATCCTTGCAGGTGCGTGGTTGCCGGGACAGGCCGAGAATATTTTGAGGATCACGGATATTTCAAAGCGGCTCCATCTGCCTCTTGTATGGCTTGTAAATTGTAGCGGCGTGAAGCTTACGGAGCAGCAAAAGGTATATGCCAACAGGAGGGGTAGCGGAACAACCTTTTTCAGGCATGCGGAACTGGAGAAACTGGGCATACCCATCCTTGCAGCGATATGGGGAACAAATCCAGCCGGAGGCGGATATCAGGGCATAAGTCCCACCATACTTCTTGCTCATAAGGATTGTAATATGGCGGTGGGGGGTGTTGGGATCGTAAGTGGTATGAGTCCGAAGGGGTGTTTTGATAAAAAATTTGCGGAGGTGACCATAGAGGCCACTAAGAAATTCAGCGGAACACCCCCGGGCAGGGTCGATATACATTATGATGAGACTGGATTTTTTAGAGAGGTGTATGGGACAGAAAAGGAGCTTCTTGATGCCCTGAAGCGTTACGTGGGGTATTTGCCTGCCTACAATCCAAACTTTTTCAGGCTTGCGGAACCAAGAGAACCAAGATTCCCTGTTACCGACCTTTATCATATAATTCCTTTCAATCAGAAAATATCGTACTCCTTTGATGAGGTCTTGGCAAGATTGGTGGATGATAGCGCACATATGGAGTACAAGTCCGATTATGGACCCGAGGTGTACACAGGGCTTGTAAGGATAAACGGGTATCTCATTGGTATTGTAGGCAATAGAACGGGTTTTTTGCCTGAAGACTATCCTGAATATGCGCCCTACAGGGGAATAGGGGGAAAGCTTTACAGGCAGGGTCTAATAAAAATGAATGAGTTCGTCACGGCATGTGGAAGGGACAGGGTCCCTATTATATGGTTCCAGGATACGACGGGCATAGATGTGGGGGATCATGCAGAAAAGGCCGAGCTTTTGGCCCTTGGGCAGTCCCTTATTCACTCTATCGAGCAAAGTGATCTCCCCATGATATGTATTGTGTTGCGTAAAGGGACAGCGGCCGCCCATTATATTATGGGCGGCCCCCAGGCCAATAACAACAATGCCTTTACCTTAGGGATTGCCACTACAGAAATTTACGTGATGCACGGAGAGACTGCTGCTGTTGCCACATATGCAAGGAGACTCGTAAAGGTAAAGGATCAGGACGGTGAGTTGGATCCTGTCATTGAGGCGATGAACAATCTCTCAAAAAAGTATTACGATCAGTCAAGGCCCAGATATTGTGCAAAGTTGGGTCTTGTGGATGAGGTGGTCAAGCTCAAGGATCTAAGGCGATATCTTATGGCCTTTGCAACCACTGTTTATCAGAATCCGAAATCATTTTGCATGTTTCACCATATGATATTGCCACGAATAATAAACAGATAGGTTGCTATTACAGGTCAAGCCTGCTGTAAGTACGTACTATGATACCGTCATCAACACCCGGTTCCACGCTGTGAAGATGCGTTGCCTGATTGGATGCCCCATGTATAGATTCATGTATATAGTTATATAGTTAAAGGTTTTATTAGTGGTGATAGGGTAAATACAGCTTGACTAATGGTGGTGGATGGTCATACAATAAAAAATGGCCTATATGCTTGAATGAGGATAGGCGGGCATAGCTCAGCTGGTAGAGTACAAGCTTCCCAAGCTTGGTGTCGCGGGTTCGAATCCCGTTGCCCGCTCCATTTAAGTTAAGTATGTCTAAGTAAGTCAGGTGTGGCCTGACTCCCTTTTCGAGGTTTCAATCCGGTCCGGAAGATCGGTTGCTTTACTTCGAATTGTGGACGAAGTGCAGGTCGTTTTACGATCCCTTGTCAAAGGGGGTGGTGAAAATGGCCCTAAACTTTTAAGTCTGCAGTGAGGAAGCGGGCCCCAACGCCCGCTTTTTTTTGTTCGCATCCGATGCTGCGTACAGCTACACAATGGGTAAATGACAAGGACGAATGACTATCTTCTGGAAAGGATTGAGCGGCTCATAATACCTATCCTTGATGAGTTGGCTTTTGAATTGGTTGCGATCGATTATCTGTTTGGTGGCGGGAAATCGATACTTAGGATCTATATTGATAAGGCAGGGGGTATTACTATAGATGATTGTGTACAGGCAAGCAGGGAGATCGGTGACCTGATCTATGTGAAGGATATTATTCCCCACAACTATGTTCTTGAGGTGTCGTCTCCCGGCCTTGACAGGCCCCTTAAAAGCAAGAGGGAATTTTTTTGGGCTAGGGGAAAAAAGGTGAAGATCAAAATGATATCTCCCATAGACGGATGCAAGAGTTTCACCGGGCTGTTACAGGACTTCAGGGATGAAACATTGTATCTTGAGGGAGACAGCGGATTGGTATTGTTGCCTTGGCGTGAGGTGGAAAAGGCCAGTTTGATGTATGATTTTAAGGAGTGAAGAACCTCGAAATTTCGTAATGGAGTGATTTGCAATGGTTTCAGATTTGGGAAAGCTAATAAGTCAGGTGAGTAGGGAAAAGGGACTTGAACCGAGACTTTTGACAGATGCCCTTGAAGAGGCAGTAAAGGCTGCTGCCAGGAAAAAGTTCGGGCCTGAGTATGACCTGGAGGTGACTTATAATGATGACCTGGGTGAGATTGAAGTGTTTGAGTTCAAGGAAGTGGTCAATGATGTGACCAACGAACGGCTTCAGATATCACTTGAAGATGCACGTGAACTGGATCCGGAATCCGAATTAGGCGATAGTTTGGGTGTGAAGATGGATACGAACGCTTTTGGCAGGATAGCTGCCCAGTCAGCAAAACAGGTTATTATGCAGCGTTTTAAAGAGGCCGAAAGAAATGTGGTCTATGATGATTTTAAAGACCGGCGTGGAGAGATAGTTAATGGTATTGTGCAGCGTTTTGACAGGGGCGCCATGATTGTCAATCTGGGTCGTACCGAGGCCGAACTGCCGGCCAGAGAGCAGATACGCGGTGAATCTTATAGACAAGGCGATCGTATCAGGGCATATATATTAGAAGTTAGACAGTTCAGTCGTGGTCCCCAGATAATCCTTTCCCGAACGCACCCGAATTTCGTATCGGCCCTTTTTGAAAACGAGGTGCCCGAGATAACCGAGGGCATTGTACAAATAATACAGGTAGCCAGGGAGCCTGGTAGCAGGACAAAGATGGCGGTGACGTCGAAGGATGCTGATGTGGATCCTGTGGGTGCATGTGTGGGTATGAAAGGCAGACGGGTTCAGGCAGTGGTTCAGGAACTGCGGGGTGAAAAGATAGATATAGTAACGTGGGATCCGGATCCGGCTAAATTTATATGTAATGCCCTGGCACCTGCGGAAATAGTCAGGGTAATTGTTGATGAGACTAATAATGCAATGGAAGTGGTGGTTCCTGATGACCAGCTTTCCCTTGCCATAGGCAAACGTGGGGAAAACGTCCGATTAGCCTCGAAACTGACAGGTTGGAAACTGGATGTTACTGGTGAAAGCGATTATAATCAAGTATTTAAAGATGGTTACAAATCATTGATGAGTCTGGAAGAGATAGATGCGGGGATGGCTTCTGAGCTGTATGAGAGAGGCATGAGGTCAGCAGAGGACGTGGCCGG
>CAZQAA010000207.1:0-6327 GCA_964591255.1 uncultured Desulfobacterales bacterium
CAGCCGTTTCCATAGATCTTGCATTTAAAAGAGAGTTCCTTGACGGCGTCCTTAAGTTGGTTCTCAGTGAGTATCCCACTTTTTATCAATTTGACTATGGCCTTGATCCTGAAACGATCCATCCCCTTATAGCGGAACGACAACTGATCCGTGTTTCCCCCCTCTTTGACCACATGATATTGCTTAATGAGATATACGGGATGGCGGCAAGTGATCCTGAGCCACATATCATAATCCTCACAGGCGGGAAGGCCTTCGTCGAACATCCCTATCTCATCAAACAGGGACCTTTTTAGCATCACTGCGGAAGGACTTATAAAGCAACGTCTTAAAGATGGGCCAAATATATTGCCTGTGGGTTTTAGATGATATTTTTTTGGGTTTACGCGCCGCCCCTTCCTGATCCAAATTTCCTCTGTTTGACAAATAAGGGCATCGGGATAACGCTCAAAAAAATCCACCTGGACGGCCAGTTTTCCAGGCAGCCAGTAATCATCGGAATCTAGAAAGGCAATCAATTGGCTTCTGGATTTTCTTACTCCTATGTTTCTTGAGGCCGATACCCCGAGGTTGTGGATATTGGGTACATATGTAATATGGGATGCAAGCTGGGTAATTGCGGCCTTTGTCTCGTCTGTGGAACCATCGTCTACAACGATAATTTCATAGTCAAGGAAGGTCTGGTAAAGCACGGACGATATTGCCCGCACTACCTTTTTTGCCCTGTTGAATGTAGGGATGATGACGCTTACAGATGGCATGGAAAGAGATACCAAAAAAATGCCAGCAGACCTATCAGAAAAAGATTACTTTCCACCAGTGCCTCGGAGATAACTCCTGGATAGAACCACCGTTTTTCATAGGCTAAGAGAGAGAAAAATAATGTAAATAAAGGCAAAATGAAGATATATCCTTGCATACCGATTATTCCGGAGACAATACTTGCCATCAGAATCAGGCCTGTTGCACACAAGATAATATTTAGGAGCAGCAAAGTCTTTTTTTCCCCGATGATGACTGGCAATGTCTCTGTACCCACAACCAAGTCTCCCTGGGCCTGAAATATATCAAGGAACAGGGCCCTTGCATAGCTCACAAGAAAGACTACGCATATTGATACTAAAATGGAAGGCCTGGCATCGCTGTTACCGGCTAATATGGGCAGGATGCTTATGACAGCTACCCACGCAAGGGCTTCTGACAGGCTCCGCGATCCTGGAATGTCTTTTATTTTGGAATATCGTGTCCTGTTTCTCAACCGCTGAGGTATAAAAGGAATACTGTAAATTACGCCTAAAAGGCTCAATCCTATTAGGACAAAAAATGCTGTCCAACCTGTTGTATAAGCAAGGATGAGTGCAATCATGATGGCGCTAATCCCGGTTGAAATCAAAAAACAACTATGTTTTTTTAGAAATGCGGCCCGTTCAGGGTCATTATAGATACTGGCTCCTTTATCGAGAAATTGGTTGAAGACATGCATTGCATAAATATAGAGGGAGCTTAGGGTAGAAAATATGATGTCCGGCTCTCTTCCCGCCAGCAAAGATGCCGCCCAGGAGAGGCAGAATGCCCCGATCGCTACGGCGGCATTACTCAGCACGGAAAATCTGAAGAGCTTTCTTATCCAGTGAACAGGATTAAGTCTATTAGGACTCTGGATGTTTTCCAGTTTGCTCACCACCTTTTTGATCATCCAGCTTGGTGTGGATGCCCCTGCGGTGACACCCACTACTTCTATTTTTGATAGTTTTTTTTCATCTATGTCCTTTTCGGTTTCAACATGAAAAGTAGGGAGACCGGATTCCTTTGCCACTTCAACAAGTCGTCGAGTATTACCGCTATGGTACCCTCCTACTACGACTACGGCCTGTACCTGGCCTTTAAACCCGCTGACCTCCTGTTGCCTTTGATTGGTTGCCTCGCATATAGTGTCAAAAACCATGACATGGGGAAAACGCCTTTTTAGTGCGCCTATAATGTTTTGAAAGGTCCGTTCGTTTTGTGTTGTCTGTGCCACAACAAATATATTTTCCATATCCGGCAATGCTGAGACATCTTCTACACTTTGAATAACATAGGCAGGGCCTTTACTGTAACCGAGCAGCCCCGTTACCTCGGCATGATCTTCATCGCCCACAATAACAGCAGTATACCCTTTGCCTGTATAATAACGAATAATGGCTTGGACTCTTGCTACTCTGGGGCAGGTGGCATCAAGTATTGTTAGTCCCTTATTTGTAATGGCTTGTCTTTCTTGCGGCGGGATACCGTGGGCCCTTATGGCTATTTCCCCTGTTTGGGGAATATTTATGTCTTCCACCTGTTCAATTCCTTTTGATTCAAGGAGCTCCACTACCTGCCTGTTGTGGATGAGCGGACCGTAGGTGAAAATAGGTCCCTCTGTCTTGTTGGCTTCGGCCAGGACCAGTTCCATGGCACGCCGGACACCCATACAAAATCCTGCGGTTTTAGCTAGTTTGACTTTCAAAAGGAATTTTCTCCAAGATTGAAAAATATTGATCTAGTATATAGGTTAAATCCTCAATGTTTCTGATCTGGGTGATGGCATTACGAAAACTGCTGCTGTGTGGGAGACCCTTTGTATAGGAAAGGAGCAACCCACGCATGGCCAAGGCTGCGCGGTTTTCTTCCATATGATCAGATAAAAGGAAAAAATGTTGCATAATAACCCTCTTACGTTCGGTTATATCCGGTTTTTGTTCCGTACCCCCCTGCTCCATAGTTGTTATCTGATTGAATATCCAGGGATTTCCTACAGCTCCTCGCGCTATCATCACGGCATCACATCCTGTCTCCTTTTTCATTCTTAATGCATCGAATGGTTTGAAAATATCACCATTACCGATAACAGGAATGTCTACCAGTTCTTTGATACTTGAGATAACAGACCAATCCGCATTACCGGAAAACCCATCGGTTACAAATCTGGGATGTATTGTTAAGGCATCCACGCCACAGTCTTCAGCTATTCGGGCAACATCACAAGCCGTTACTTTGCCAGGGGCCCAGCCTGTCCTAAGTTTTAACGTCAAGGGCACGGAACATACACGGCGGGCGGCAAGAAGAATTTTTTTTATCTTTTGCAGGTCGCGGAGGAGGGCCCCTCCGGCCCCAGTTTTGACTATTTTCCTTGCTGGACAACCCATATTAATATCTATTATTTTCGCGCCGGCTTCAATAGCTATCGTTGCCGCAGAGGACATGATGTCAGGATCGCTGCCAAATATCTGTACAGCAAGAGGTCCTTCCTCAGGATGGTGTTTCAGGTATTGTAATGTCCTCTTTTGTCCCAAGACGAGGCCCATTGCGCTTATCATCTCGGTTGTGACCAGTCCAGCCCCGCACCTCTTGGCAATCAGGCGGAACGGGGAATTGGTAATTCCGGCCATAGGAGCCATAATTGTCCGATTTTCGATTTTTAGTGTTCCTATCTGCAGCATCAATGTTATTGGCAAGAACCTGATTGCTTTCCAAAGTATTCTTGCACTTGCTTGATAGCACAATACTTTCCGCACATAGTGCAGACGTCTTTTTCTGAAGGAGGGTTTTGGTCTCTGTACTTCCTTGCCTTTTCTGGATCGATAGACATTTTTATCTGTGTGTCCCAGTCAAGATTTTTTCTGGCCAGGGCCATTTGTCTGTCTTGTTTTATAGCGCCTTTATGACCTCTGACAATATCAGCAGCATGAGCCGCAATCTTTGATACCACGACGCCTTCTCTGACATCGGCAACACTAGGCAGGGAGAGATGCTCTGCCGGAGTAACATAGCAAAGAAAATCCGCACCTGCTGCCCCTGCAATGGCCCCGCCTATGGCCCCGGCCACATGGTCATAGCCGGTGGCGATATCGGTAACAAGTGGACCCAATACATAAAAAGGAGCATATCCACAAAGCCTTTTCTGCAAGATTACATTGGCCTCAATTTGATCTAATGGGACATGTCCCGGGCCTTCTATCATTACCTGGACATTCTTTTCCCAGGCCAGTTCGGTCAGGTGACCTAATGTCATCAACTCGTGGATCTGGGCTCTATCGGTGGCATCGGCCAGTGATCCAGGCCTTAGGCCATCTCCAAGGCTGAGGGTTATATCATATTTTTTTGCTATGGAAAGGAGCCTATCATAATCTTCATAAAGCGGGTTTTCCCGGTTATGATGCAACATCCAGGTAGCCAAAAATGCGCCTCCCCGGCTAACTATATTCGTGATTCTCCCCTGGCTTTTTAACATTTCAAGTGCAGATCGGGTAAGACCACAGTGGACTGTTATAAAATCTACACCATCTTGAGCATGTCTCTCTATTACTTCAAATATTTTGTCGGCCGTCAGGTGAATAAGCGCTCCTTTATCTTCAACGGTCTCTACCACGGCCTGATAAACAGGCACAGTCCCCACAGGGACGGTGGCCTCTTTTAGAACGGCCCTCCTGGCGGCATCTATATTTCCTCCGGTGGAAAGGTCCATCACAGCGTCGGCTCCTGCTTTGATGGCAACCTTAAGCTTTTCTAGTTCTTCCTTGAGGATGGCCCTGTCGGAAGATGTCCCGATATTGGCGTTTACCTTTATTCTAAGGCCCTCTCCAATTCCGCACGGGACAAGCTGACTATGTCTCCTGTTGGCAGGGATTACCACCCTACCAGCTGCAATTTGGTCCTTAAGCCACTTGATATCCACTTGCTCTGATTCAGCTACCTGTTTCATTTCCGGGGTGGTAATCCCGCTCCGTGCTTTTTCTAATTGTGTCATTTTTTCTCCAGTAATCAATTAGGTTGGCCATAATCCGGGTCGAACAGGCCCCGGCCCGCGGCCACATGCATATCCGTCAATTATGGCTTGTCTGGTAAAATCGTGCGCAGATTTTGTGGCCCTAATGAGCCCTTCGCCTTTTGCAAGAGATATGGCCAAGGCCGTAGAAAACACACATCCTGTGCCGTGTGTGTAATGTGTTGCAATCCTTGATCCGGAAAATTGATAAAAATTTGTCCCATCAAACAAAATGTCCACGCATTCTCCTTCAAGATGCCCTCCTTTAATAACAACGTTCGGCCCGATTGCCTTGAGTATTCTTGCTGCGTCACGCATTTCGCTGATATCCCTTACCTTTTTGCCGGCAAGTTTTTCGGCTTCATACAGATTCGGGACAACAACGTCTGTTTGAGAGAGTAACTCCCTTTTCAAAAGGGAGATATTATTTGGCTCTAATAGATCTCTGCCTGTTGAGGCACGTAAAACGGGATCTACAACCACATTTTTTAGTCCATGATTTGATATTGATCTCGCCACCTCTTTCAGGGCCGTGGCTGAGTATAACATTCCTATCTTTACTGCATCCGGGAGAAGATCATCCAGTATGGTTTCAAGTTGATCTCGAATGAAGCTGTCCGGGATCTTGTGGATGGAGGTAATGCCTGTGGAGTTCTGGGCGGTGACGGCAGTGATAACGGTCATGGAATGAACTCCAAGTCCTGCTGCGGTCTTTATGTCTGCCTGGATTCCTGCACCACCGGATGAGTCGGAGCCTCCTATAATCAGAACAGATAGCATCTTTCAGCAGATAGTAGTTTCTTTTGACAGTTGCACATCCCTAACTTATATTATTTGTAGGTCGTAATAACGCTTCATGAGATTTTCATCAAGCCCTTCCCGGTCTATTTTTACGGCAATGGGCAAATAATCTAATATGTCTTGGGCTGTCATCCCGTCTTCTCCTGTGTTTTTTGATGCGAGGTCCCCTGCAAGGCCGTGAATAAACACTCCTTTTCGGACAGCATCCTCAACCGGCAACCCGAGACCATACATGGCTGCTACTGTACCTGTCAACACGTCTCCTGATCCGGCAGTCGCCATTCCAGAATTTCCTGTCATATTTATGAAGACCTTTCCATCAGGATATCCTATCAGGGA
Source organism: uncultured Desulfobacterales bacterium (assembly GCA_964591255.1). GTDB lineage: Bacteria > Desulfobacterota > DSM-4660 > Desulfatiglandales > Desulfatiglandaceae > CAZQAA01. The sequence goes on from CAZQAA010000207.1 coordinate 5,930, forward strand.
ATGGGGACCTTTTAACACTATTATGGCCTTTAATTTTTCTGCAGTGCGTCTAAGTATATCTACTTTATCTGTATCTATCTTGCGAATAGGCACCCCAGTGATTTTGGACATCTCACCTAAATGAGGCGTCAAAATTGTGCTTGCATCTCTCCTCCCAATGATTTCCAAATCCTTACACAGTGCCGTAATGCCGTCGCCATCAACTAGCAGCGGTTTTTTAATCTCAGAGGCCAGATCCCTTGTCAGTTGCTGGGTTTCCTCGTTAAGGGACAGGCCAGGTCCTAAAACAACCATGTCCACATTTTCAGCTATTTCCAATAGAGATGTTTTATTTTCAATAGAAATACTTCCTGTTTCTGTCTCTGTTTGTGGAATAAAGACTATCTCATTTCCCTTGG
>CAZQAA010000208.1:0-2996 GCA_964591255.1 uncultured Desulfobacterales bacterium
TCATGAAGGAAATAGCCTCCTGGATTTAGGCTGTTATCCTGGTTCATGGTCTCAGTTCGGAATCACAAGGGTGGGCCCTGAAGGCCGGGTTGTGGGGATTGATCTGAAGCCGCCGGAGCATTTTACCGCTCCAAATTTCATATTTATCCAGGCCGATGTCCTTATGCTCGATATTGATGAAGTGGCCTCTGAGATAGGCCCGATGGACCTTGTAATAAGCGATCTTGCCCCTAAGACCACCGGCATACGGGAAAGAGATACAGCTCGCTCCATATCGCTGGCAGAAAAGGCCTATGAAATTTCTGTCGAGATCCTCAAAAACAGGGGCAGGTTCCTTTGCAAGGTGTTTGAAGGAGCAGATTTCAGTAAATTTAAGGAGAAGGTTTCTGCCCGCTTTAATCAAGTACGACTTATAAGGCCCAAGGCAACACGGAAGGCGAGTAGAGAAATTTACATAGTGGGTCTTGATTTTAAACAGGAGGGATTTCATTAATGTCAGGGCATTCAAAATGGAGCTCCATCAAACATAAAAAAGGCGCTTTAGATGCCAAACGTGGGAAGATTTTCACTAAACTTATCAGGGAAATAACAGTTGCCGCCCGGTTCGGCGGAGGAGATCCGGATTCAAACCCACGTTTAAGGACGGCTATTGCGGCCGCCAAAGCGGCAAACATGCCAAAAGAGAACATAGAACGGGGGATAAAAAAGGGTACAGGGGAACTGGAGGGGACGTCTTACGAGGAGACAAATTATGAGGGCTATGGTCCAGGAGGCGTCGCAGTGCTGGTTGACTGTCTTACAGACAACAAAAACAGGACCGTGGCGGATGTAAAACACTTTTTCGAACGCTATGGTGGAAGCCTTGGAGAACCAGGTTGTGTTGCATGGATATTTGAAAAAAAGGGTCTTATTGTTTTTGATGCCTCCAAAGTAGATGAGGAACAGCTCCTGGATGTAACCCTGGAAGCCGGGGCTGAAGATATGAGGGAAAGCGATGGGGAATTTGAGGTAATCACCGCCCCTTCTGACTTTGAAAAGGTTAAAAATGCTATTGACAAGGCCGGCCTTTCTTATACCTTTTGCGAGCTAACCATGGTTCCCAAGAATACCGTCAAGGTCGAAGGGAAAAAGGCACAGCAGATGGTCAATCTTATGCAGGCCCTTGAGGACCTTGATGATGTGAGCCATGTATATGCCAACTTTGACATTTCCGATGAAATAATGGAGGATCTGAGTTAATGTTGGTACTGGGTGTGGACCCAGGTTCAAGGATTACAGGTTTTGGTCTGTTGGAAAAATCAAATAATGACCTGAACATTGTAAACTACGGCCAAGTACGTACGCCAGCCAAGATCCCCTTTTATCAAAAAATCCACCATATTTTTGAGGCCATGGTAAAAATCATGGGGCAATATCACCCCCAAGAGATGGCGATTGAAGATATGTTCTACGCAAAAAATGTCAAGAGCTCTATGAAACTGGGCCATGCAAGGGGGGCAGTAATGATTGCCGCTGTTGAATGTGGAATTGACATTTTTGAATACACCCCTCTTGAAATAAAAAAATCGGTAGTAGGCTACGGAAGGGCCACCAAGGAACAGGTTCGCTCAATGGTAAACATGATCCTGAAGACCGATATCGAGTTTGATCTGGACACTTCAGATGCCTTGGCCGCGGCCATTTGTCACCTGAACTGGACAAGATTTGAATCCAGGATATATGCCAATGCCTAACGGAAAATGATAGCTTATCTGAACGGCATTATATTGAAAAAGACCATCGGCTCTGTGATTATTGAAGCTAACGGTGTTGGCTACGAGGTTTTTGTTCCTCTTTCAACATTTTACAGTCTTCCTGAAAGCCATGAGAGGGTGAGTCTCCATATCTATACTCATGTCAGAGAAGATGCACTGCACCTTTATGGTTTCCTTACGGAGCTCGAGAAAAAGCTTTTCTTGATGCTCATATCTGTCTCAGGCATAGGCCCACGGCTTTCCATGAACATACTTTCAGGCACCGGGGCGGAAGAATTACTGACGGCAGTAGCAAGTGGTGATTCTTGCCGACTTAAGGCCATTCCCGGTATCGGAAAAAAGACCTCTGAAAGGATTGCCCTTGAGCTGAAAGAGTATGCCTCTAAAATCCTTGATGACCAGGAAGCTGTATCTCCAGTAGCTGTTAAAGAAGAGAACGGAAGTCTTGTCGACGACGCCATATCAGCCCTCCTCAATCTGGGGTATCCTGAAAAACGTGCCATGCGGGCCGTCCTCAAGGTGCAAAAACAGGAAGGTGAGTCAACCCTTGAAGATCTTATCAGGGCCGCTTTGAAAATTCTGGCTTGATATAATGGATGAAAGAATCATAGACCCACAGCCAACAACGGATGAGATACCTGCGGAAATACGCCTGCGTCCAAAAAATCTGGATGAGTATGTAGGCCAGGACGAGATGAAAAGGAACCTCAGGATTTTTATCCAGGCAGCCCGGGCCAGGTCAGAGGCATTGGATCATGTCCTTTTCCACGGAAGTCCAGGACTTGGAAAGACCTCTCTTGCCCACATCATAGCCAACGAACTTGATGTAAACATAAAAAGCACTTCTGGCCCGGTTATCGAAAAGGCTGGCGATCTTGCAGCCATATTAACTACTCTCCAGCCAAATGATATATTATTTATAGATGAAATTCACAGATTAAACCATATAGTTGAAGAAATACTTTATCCTGCCATGGAGGATTATGAGCTTGACATCATTATAGGTCAAGGTCCTTCGGCCAGGACAATGAAGATCTCATTACCACCATTCACCCTGGTAGGGGCCACCACCCGGGCCGGGCTATTGACGCCACCACTGAGAGATCGTTTCGGGGTAGTCCTACGGGTTGATTTTTACCGGTCTGAAGACCTGGAAAAGATTGTGATGCGCTCGGCAAGTCTTCTGGAAATCAGGATCAACAGGGATGGCGCCTTTGAGATAGCAAGACGTGCAAGGGGAAC
>CAZQAA010000209.1:0-4896 GCA_964591255.1 uncultured Desulfobacterales bacterium
TTTAAAAACAAGGAAGATCTCCTTTTCCATGCCCTTGCAGACAGGATGAACGATATTACCAAGGAGCTCAATCTCCACCTTGAGGGGATTCTGGATCCCGTCTCAAGATTAGGCAAAATGATATGGTATCATCTCTACATATATGACCTCAGCCCTGAGGGGACCCTTGTCCTCAAAAATCTGCTCTTTGAATGCAGATCCAAAAAGAGCTTTTATTCTCACGAGGGCTATCGTGTCTTAAGGAGCTATACCGGAATCCTCCTTAAAATATTGCAAGATGGTATAGCCAAAGGGATATTCCGGGATGATATGAATCTCACCCTTGTAAGGGACATGATTTTCGGTCTGCTTGATGAGGAGTCGCTGAATTGTTATGCCTCCCACGAAATTGACACTACCATGCCCGATTTCGAGGGGATCATGGATCTGGTATTGGCAATGATTAAGCGAAAAGGCTCTGGAAAAGAGCTGTCAAACGAGGATAAAGAAGAAAAAATCCTGTTGGCAGCAGAAAAGGTATTTGCAGAAAAAGGTTATAATGTTGCAACTATGTCGGAAATAGCCAGCATGGCCGAGGTGGCCGAGGGAACCATATATACATATTTTGAAAACAAAAAGGATCTGCTCTTTTCAATCCCGTTGAAACGATTTAGATATTTTAAGGAAGGGACCAGAGAACTATTTGAGATAAAGGATACACTGAGAAAACTGCGCAGGACAATCCGTTACCATTTTTCCATATTTCTGACTAACCGCAACTTCCTCAGTCTATTCCTGCTTGATATCAAACTGAACCGGGAATTCTATGAGTCAGACGCCTACAAGGAATTCCTTGACTACATGGCGATCCTGGAACCCACCCTGGAAGAAGGGAAAGAAAGGGGAGTCTTTCGCAGGACAGTCAATAACAGGCTTTTCAGGAACCTCTTTTTCGGAGCATTTACTCACCTTGCTACGAGATGGTTTATCCTTGAAAGGGCAAAACCAATTGATATGATGCAGGAAATTGACCAATTTGTCTATCTCCTGTGCAGGGCGGTGGTAAAAGAATGACACCTTCCCGCATGGTATGCGTAAAGATATGGCCACTTAGCAAAGATCTATATGTGAATTCGTATACCCCCTTCGCGCCGCATGTGCGAACATGATGCCACGCATCTCACCTGGTGCAGGCAGACCCGCACCAGGATATGCAACTCCTTACCTGCCTTGACGTACAACATTTCCTCAGGACTTGCACGCTTTGCTCCTACGGGGCCCCATATGGTCATTGCCCGCAATAAGATCAATTAAAATGTTTTTTTGGATTTTTTTATTGACATCGCTTCCCTCCTCCCTGTAGAATTGAATTACATTCATTTAGCATAACACCTTGAGGGCACTTCAAGGTGTTATGTCGTATCCTCCTGCGCCCCTTTCCCGCCACAAAAATCTATTTATCCAAACATTGTGACGGGAAAAGAGAGGGGCGGATTATAAATGGTCATAGCCTTGCGCTTCTTGTGCCTTCTGTAATTCCCCTTATGGGGATGTTCATGCTAGGGAATCTGATGAAGGAAAGCGGAGTGGTGGGCAGGCTTACGGATACGGCTCAAGGATCACTTATGAATATGGTGACCATATTTCTGGGAATTTCGGTAGGCGCCACCATGCATGCAGACAGATTTTTGAGTTGGAAGCCGCTTTTTATTTTCAGTCTGGGTCTTGTAGATTTTGCGGTTTGTACCATAGGTGGCATACTGATAACCGTCTCTGGCATTCCATTACCATCTCAAAACCGGATAAGGAGGGGACCACCATTGTAATAATAAAGGACAACTGGACCTGGATCATAGGGACCCTTATCCTGAGATTTGTGGGGGTTTTCATAGTCCTGCTGGTACTCTACCTGGGAATGGCCGTTTCAGGAAGGATTACCGCCTCTTTCGTAAAAAGGGCAGAGGTAAAAAAGGCCATAAAATTGCATTAAAACTAAAACAGCACCATACATTTCTTGAAAATATTCGTTGACAAACATGTTTTTACATGTAGAATAACATTCAATATTTACACTCTTTTGAGTAAGGTTAAATCGCAGACAATTTAAGGTTATTCATTATAAGGGAGGTTAAACATGGCAGATTTAAAGGACACAACGGCCAAAAAAAAGAAAAAAAAAGAAAAAGAACCGGACATAACATTTTTTCATCCGGATCTATTGGAGGTACCGGAAGATGGTTCACCGCCGTACCTTAAAGGCTACAAATGTAAAAAGTGTGGACAGCTCGATTTTCCTAAGGTGAGTCCATGTCCCAATTGTTGGGGAGAGGATTTCGAGATGATACCGCTCAGTAGAAAGGGGAAACTTTACGCCTATTCGGATATTTATATCGGACAGGCTGGGATGGAAACTCCGTATATATTCGGTTATATTGATCTTCCCGAAAATATTCGCATATTTGCACAGCTTGAAGGCAAGCCCGGAACCTACAAGTGTGATGAAGAGGTGGAATTGACGGTAGGGACAATCAGGATGAACATGGATGGTCTGCCTATTACAAGCTATAAATTCAAGAAAGCAGGTTCATAATAACATTTATCCGCAACTCAGGAGGAAATGGCAATGAAGCTTCAGAGAGATGTATATATTGCAGGTGTAGGAGAAACAACATTCGGCCGGCATAATGAAGATTTTGATGTCTTGGGAAGGCAGGCTGCATTTGAGGCAATAAAGGGCTCAAATATAGACAAGCCTGGTATAATTGAAAGTGCATATATTGGAAATGTCACGAATGACATGGTAACAGGCCAGACCGTGCTTAAAGACTTGGGGATGCTTGGCAAGCTTCCGGTCATAAATGTGGAAAGTGCCTGTTCGGCAGGCGCCATGGCCGTCTATTCCGCGATAAAGGACGTATCCACCGGGCTTACTGAAATTTCAATTGGCGTTGGTTGCGAAAACCATTCCTTGCATCGACAGACGGGTAGTGCGTTTCGTCCTTCGGCCGGTGATATTGAAACCATGCACGGTGCCGTGATGACCGGAAAATATGCAATGAGGGCGGTACGTTATATGTACGAAACCGGTGCAACAATTGAAGATTTGGCATTGGTTACAGTGAAAAACAGAAAACACGCCACCAACAATCCTTATGCATGGTTCAAGGGAGATATCAGCGTGGAGGAAGTTGTCAATTCCAGGATGATCGCCTATCCGCTGACGTTGCATCAATGCTGTGGGATATCCGATGGAGCAGGGGCCGTAGTCGTATGCTCAAAAGAGGCTGTTAAAAAACTCGGAATTGAAAAGCCGATCAAGGTAGCCGGTTCGGTAGTATGCTCAGGTCCATATCATAACGGACCAAGAGATATAACAGGAGACGATATCACCGAAATGGCAACGGCCATGCTATATGAAGAATCAGGAATTGGACCAAAAGAAGTAGAGATCCTTGAACTTCATGATGCATTTACCATTGCTGAAATCCTTTATTATGAATGTATGCAGTTATGCAAGAAAGGGGACGGCCTCAAATTCCTGCGTGATGGTCAATCCACATACGGAGGCCAGTGCGTAGTAAGCCCACGCGGGGGGATGTTATCCTATGGCCATCCCATCGGGGCATCCGGAGCCGCCCAGATAGCCGCCAATGTAAAGCAGATGAGGGGGCAATGTGCGGGTTATCAGGTTGAACCGATCCCTAAAGTTAGCATGACTCATGTCACGGGTGGAGGACTATCAGGAACTGAACACGCGGCCTGTACAATGAATATGCTCGTCAGGGCCTGGTAATCAGTCAAAACAAACGGAGTGAGGAGGTATGCCATGTTTGTGTTTAAAGACAGGGTCGCACTGATTGCAGGTGCGGCAAACGACGTGGGAGAGGCAGTTGCCCTGAGGCTGGGAAAAGGTGGTGCCAAGCTGGTACTCGTCGATTCTAATTCAGCCAAGGTGGATGAAATTGTAAAAAAGTTGGTCGCCGCAGGCATGCAGGCTGAAGGGCTGACAGTGGATACAGAAGATTCCTCAAGTATAAAAAAGGGCGTTGACAGTGTTGTTGACAGGATAGGGAGCATAGATATCCTTGTAAATTGCATGGATTACGCAAATGGAAAACCGATACTGGATTGCTCCGCCGTGGATTGGGAGGACTCAATAAGAAAGAATTTGGCTCCTGTATTTATGTTTTGTGAAGCAGTTGTTTCGGGGATGAAAGAAAAAAAGTATGGAAGAATTATCAACCTGAGTGATCTTAATTACCTCGGGATGCCTGGTAAGGCAAATTATGCGGCTGCAAAATCGGGAATCTTCGGCCTAACCCGCGCACTCGCACTTGAGCTTGCTAAAGAGGCTGTTACGGTAAATTGTGTGGTTAAGGGGGATCTGAAATCATCCGATGTAGAGATGTCCGAGGAAGAACTTGCCGCTGTGGCGGGACGTATGCCGGTCAAAAAGTTGGGAACGCCTGATGATGTGGCCTATGCAGTAGCCTACTTTGCTTCGGATACTTCGAAGTACACGACGGGACAAATGCTCTTTGTTTGCGGTGGAAAAAGTATCTATTCCTCAATGTCCATATAACTAAGTGAATTTTTCAAAGCCATCAAGGCCATCAAGGCTGATGGAGTCGTAAGAAGCGCCACCAAACCTTTTTACGAGGGATATTAAGTTTTGGGTTTTGTGTATAACGTAACACCTGACACTTGAAAGATGATGAACTCGTTTTTCGTGAATTCATCAAGTCCGGGAGGTTAAAAATGGGGATAAAGGATAAAACAGCACTTGTAACCGGTTCTGCAAGCGGTATTGGTAAACAAACTGCAATGCGTATGGCCGAAAATGGGGCAAAAATCGTAATAAACGATATTATCAGTGATAAAGTGAATGAGACCGTAAGGGAATTTAAAGAAAAAGGT
>CAZQAA010000210.1:0-20046 GCA_964591255.1 uncultured Desulfobacterales bacterium
TTTTCAACAAGACTCTTGGCCTGATCGGTGCAGGAAATATTGGTCGCATTGTGGCCGACAGGGCCAAGGGGTTGAAGATGAAGGTGATTGTTCATGATCCTTATATCAAACCCGAGACTATAGAAAAACTGGATCTTGAACCTGTTTCTTTTGAAGATCTTCTCCAGCGGGCAGACTACATAAGTATCCACACCCCGAAGACGAACGAGACAACAAACATGATCAACAGGGAAACCATTGCCAAAATGAAGAAAGGAGCAATGGTAATTAATTGCGCTCGTGGCGGCATTGTCAATGAAGACGATCTCTATGAGGCATTAAGTTCTGGATATCTGGGTGGAGCCGCCATTGATGTTTTCAGTACCGAGCCTCCCGGGGATATTAAGCTTATGGGCCTGTCTAATTTTATATGCACGCCTCATTTAGGGGCGTCAACCATGGAGGCACAGGACAAGGTGGCAAAGGATATTGCCGATCAGATTGTGTTGTATCTCCTGCATGGAACCGTCAAAAACGCAGTAAATGTTCCAAGCATTAGTGCCGAACTGATGAACATATTGAGACCATGGGTGACACTTGTGGAGAGGCTGGGGTTATTACAGTCCCAACTTGCTGACAGTGCTGTTCTCGAGGCAAATATTGATTGCTTTGGGGCCATAACCGACTACGATATAACCCCCCTGACTACGGCCATGCTTAAAGGTCTTATGACTCCCATTCTTAAAGACGATGTGAATTTTGTGAACGCACCATTTGTTGCCGCCGATCGGGGAATAAAGGTTGTGGAGTCCAAGAGCAGGACATCCGAAGATCTCTCCAGCCTCGTTAAAGTGACGATTAAGACATTAGATGGTGAAAGTGTCGTGAGTGGCACCATTATCGGAAAAAAGATGCCGAGGATCTTGCAGATAAACAACTTTCGTCTTGAGGCCGTTCCCGAGGGACATAATCTGCTAATCCATAACCAAGACAGTCCTGGTGTAATTGGCCTGATAGGGACGACACTGGGCAATCATGGTATAAATATAAGCCGAATGCAGGTGGGCGAAGAAAAAGATAAGGGACAAAATGTTATTCTTTTAACAACCGATATCACTGTGGACGACAAAGTCATTGACGAGCTTGCCGGTAAAGACCATATATTTTCGGTAAGACGGATAGAATTGTAGGAGTTGCGTTATGGAGACTGAAGAGGAAAAAGGGTTTGTTGTAAAGGATAAACGGGCGTTTGACGAAAAGGGAGAGTTAAAGGACAAGCCCTCCGACGATATGGAGAAAAAAGCGGACAAAAGTCCCGAAAAGCCCGAGGATGAACCAAAAAAGGAGAAGAAAAAGGTAGAAACACCTCCTTTACCTGAAGTCAACTTTACGACTCTGATCTTCAGCCTCAGTTCCTCAGCCCTCCTTCATCTTGGGGAAGTGGCCGATCCAATGACCAATCAAAAGAAAAAGGATTTGCCCCTTGCCAAACATACTATTGATACTATCTCTATGCTAAAGGAAAAAACAAAGGGAAATCTGACAGCAGAAGAGGAAAATTTTCTGGAAAGTGTCTTGGTAGATTTGAAATGGCGTTATGTCAAGGCGGTAAAATAGGATGGTCATAGAAAAACAAAGAAAGGGAGTTTTCATGAAGACATGTTTTCGAAAAAAGAGCAAGGCGATTTTATCATATAATAATATCCTTTTTCCTATGATCATCGGGATTGCAGCAGTGGTTTTTTTCTATGGGATTCCCTTGCCGGATACCAGGATAACCGCTTTTTCCGCTCCCGTACCAGGATCTTTTTCTCAACTGATTAAAAAGGCTAAACCGTCCGTTGTCAATATCAGCACAGTAAAAATAATTAAAGAGCAGGGGAGAGTCCCTGTGCCGTTCGGAGGACCTTTTGGCCAGCATGATCCATTTGGCGATTTTTTCGACAGATTTTTTGGTGACCAGTTGCCGAGGGAATACAGACAAAAGAGTCTTGGATCCGGATTTATCATTGACAAAGAAGGTCACATTCTCACCAATAATCACGTGGTTGAAAAAACTGACGAAATAATGGTGAAAATAGCGGATGACGAGAAAGAATACAAGGCGAAGATCATTGGCCGCGATCCTAAGACCGATCTTGCCCTGATTAAAATCGATACTGACAGGCCGTTAAATCCTCTCGTATTAGGCGATTCCGACAGGCTTGAAGTGGGGGACTGGGTGATTGCCATCGGCAATCCATTTGCCCTTGGCAATACCGTTACTGCAGGCATTGTCAGCGCCAAGTACCGCCATATCGGAGCAGGATCATATGACAATTTTATTCAGACCGATGCTTCCATCAATCCGGGAAACAGTGGCGGACCCCTTCTCAACACGAATGGTGAAGTCGTTGGTATAAATACGGCAATTTTTTCAAAGACCGGGGGTAGCATAGGTATCGGGTTTGCCATACCGGTAAATATGGCAAAGGATCTTTTGCCCCAGCTAAAGGCAGGAAAGGTAATACGGGGGTGGCTTGGTGTAATGATTCAGGAGATCACTCCGGAACTGAAGGAAAAACTTGGACTTTCCGATATGCACGGCGCATTGGTAGCAGATGTCACAACAGGCAGTCCTGCTGATAAGGCCGGAATTAAACGCGGCGATGTTATCGTCATGTTTGATGGGAAAGAAATCAAGGAGATGAATGAATTACCCTATATCGTGGCTTCCACACCTGTAAATAAAAGGGTATTCGTGGAACTTGTTCGTAAGGGCAAAAGAAAAAAATTCCAGGTAAAGATAGGGAAACTGCAGGAAGAAGAGAGTGAGGAAGACAGAGGAGAATCACGGGCGGATTTGGGTATGTCTGTAGAGCAGTTGACACCTGATCTTGCGCGAAATCTGGGCCTGTCGGAAACCAGTGGCCTTGTAATAACGCAGATACATCCTTATTCACCTGCAGCAGAGGCAGGGCTACGGCAGGGCGACATTATACTGGAAATGGATCAGGCAGCGATCAAGGACATTGATGCCTTTTACAAAAAGATAGGCCACTATAAGAAAGGAGATACAATTCTCTTTTTGATCAAAAGGGGAAATACGACACTGTATATTACTCTGAAAATCCATGAGTAAACTCCCCCGACGGTCAAATAAGCTCCCATCTGCATTCAGCATCATCGTTCAACATCAATGATATGTATACATCTCATCGTGCTAGAATTATCCTTGCACCGGCTAAGGTAAATATCCGGCTTAAAATAACCGGACGTCGGCCTGACGGCTACCATAATATTTCAGGTATCATGGTCCCGATCGCCCTTTATGACCACATTGAATTGAAAACGACCTCCTCTGCCGGGATAAAGCTTAGCTGCCATGGCCTTTCTATTCCGGATAATGATGAAAACCTTGCATACAGGGCCGCAGAAGCCTTCTTCTCCAAAACAGGCATAACAGATCAAGGGATCTTTATCAAAATCATAAAAAATATTCCTGTTGCAGCAGGATTAGGAGGCGGTAGCAGTGATGCAGCAGGGATACTCATGGCATTGAACGAAATATGTTCTAATCCCCTTTCCTATCAAGATCTTGCAAGACTGGCATTGAAATTGGGTGCCGATGTGCCGTTTTTCCTCAAGAGGAGACCATGTTTTGTAAGTGGAATAGGTGAAATATTGGAACCCATAAGAAAATGGCCATTATTTTGGTATGTTATCGTGATGCCACCCGTTGCTGTCTCCACAGCTTGGGTGTATTCCAACCTTAAATTAGAGTTGACATCTGGACAGAACAATGTTATGAAAAGCTATCTAGAAAAAGGTTGTTTTTCCATAACAGATATACTTGAAAATGATCTTGAAAGCGTGACGGCTTCCCGTGTTCCTGCTGTTAGTATTATAAAAAACGCCCTGATGGATATAGGGGCTGAGGGTGCGCTTATGTCCGGAAGCGGACCAAGCGTTTTTGGGGTCTTTAAATCAAAAAACCGTGCCGTGGAGGCAAAAAGATATCTTACCCCCAAGAAACTGGGGGATATTTTTGTGGGCTCAGGTATATGATTAATCAGGAAGCAAGGCTTTGGGGTGTCGTCAAGCGGTAAGACACGGGCCTTTGGAGCCCGCATTCGGAGGTTCGAATCCTCCCACCCCAGCCATACATAAATATGGAGAGGGGTAATTTAAGGTAAAAAATGAAATTATTCGGGGGTACATCTAATCCGACTTTAACTTTTGAGGTATGTGAGTATCTTGGCATCAGTCCTGGAAAAATCACCGTAAAAACTTTCAGTGATGGGGAAACACAGGTTGAAATTGGTGAGAATATCAGGGGGAGTGATGTCTTTGTATTGCAATCCACCTGTACACCCGTCAATGACAACCTCATGCAACTTCTCATCATCATGGATGCCCTGAAACGGGCATCTGCCGCACGTATCACGGCCGTCATTCCCTATTTTTGTTACAGCCGCCAGGACCGAAAGGTCAAACCGCGGGTACCGATCAGTGCCAAGCTGGTAGCAGATCTAATTACCGTGGCAGGGGCAGACAGGGTAATTTCAATGGACCTGCATGCCGGACAGATACAAGGCTATTTCAATATCCCTGTAGATAATATCTTTGCTGCCCCTATTATACTGAAATATATACAGAGCCACTTCAATAACAATCTCGTGATTGTGTCTCCGGATGCCGGTGGAGTGGAAAGGGCACGGGCCTTTGCAAAGCGCCTAAATGCATCTCTTGCCATTATAGACAAGAGACGTGAAGGGCCAAATGTTTCACAAGTAATGAATATCATTGGGGAAGTTAATGGAAAGACAGCTATAATCTTGGATGATATGGTGGACACCGCCGGTACTCTGACCCAGGCTGCCCAAGCATTAAAAAGCAGAGGAACTACGAGCATATATGCCTGTTGTACACATCCGGTATTATCAGGACCTGCCATCAAAAGAATAGAGGAATCTCCTATCGATAGTCTTGTGGTGACTAATACTATTCCTCTCAGTGACGGAGCGAGAGATTGCAAAAAAATAACCATATTATCCGTAGCAGAACTATTGGGGGAAACAGTCAAACGAATTTATAATTCTCAATCAGTAAGCACATTATTTGTCTGAACAAAAATGATGCTCCGGTTTTTCCGGGGTATTTTTTTATATGGGCTTAACTACAACGGAGGTAATAGATGGAACAGTCAGAGCTTGCAGCCGAACTAAGAGTAATCAAAGGTAAAGGGGCTGCCAGGAATATCAGAAACCAGGGGCAAATTCCAGCCGTTTTCTACGGGCCTAAAACAACTTCAACAACTATGTTGACCGTAAATTGTCTCGAGTTAGAACACATTATGAAAAAAAGCAAGAGTGGGCATGTCTTGTTTGATCTACAAATAAAATACGACCAAGGTAGTGAGACAAAAAAGGCCATGCTAAAAGAGCTTCAGGTAGACCCCTTGGACGGGACCTATCTCCATGCGGATTTTTATGAGGTGTCCATGGATAGAGAGATTACGGCAAATATTCCGATACACCTTACAGGGACACCGATAGGAGATACAAAGGGGGGGATACTCCAGACTATCAGAAGAGAGCTGGAGATTGCCTGTCTGCCTGGCGACTTAATCGACTCCTTGGATGTGGATATCTCAAATCTTGATATTGGCGATTCTCTGCATATACGTGATATCGAGCTGCCAGAAGGAACTAGAGCTAAAGAGGAAGGCCATTTAACTATTGCTGTTGTAACGGCTCCAACTGTTGCGGAAAGTGAAATCGAGGAAGAAGCCGAGGAAGAGATGTTAGAGGCTGAATCCGAAGGCGTTGAAGAGCAATAGATGAAATATAGTAGCCGGTGAATGTGGGCTTTAAAAAGTGTACCTGAATACCTGATTGTAGGCCTTGGCAATCCTGGGACAAAATATAGGGAGACGAGGCACAATACAGGCTTTATGGTAATAGACTTAATAAGCCGCATGTCAGGAACGCATTTTTCTCACCGGCGTTTTGGGTCAAAAAGTGTCCTCACCAAATTTGAGGATATAAACGTCCTGCTCTGCTGTCCTATGTCGTTCATGAATCTGAGCGGCAAACCCGTCATGTCATATGTTAAGCACTTTGATCTGGAAATGGACCAAATTTTAGTTGTACATGATGATTTGGACCTGCCGCTTGGAAAACTGAAGGTAGTAAGAGGCGGGGGCGCAGGAGGGCACAGGGGGGTTCTATCCATAATTGAACATCTGGGTACCAAGGATTTCGCCCGTCTGAAGGTCGGGATTGGACGACCATCCAATGGGAATTCTGTAGAGGAATATGTCCTTGCGCCTTTTAATGATGAGGAACAAAAAATTATGAAAAAGATCCTCCCTGTGGCGGCTAAGGGATGTGAGTTGTTTGTTTTGGAGGGTGTTGATTCTGCTATGAACCATGTCAACAGCCAAAATATGACAATAATAAGTAGGGAGGAAAAAGTCTGATGCAAGGGTTAACAGTTTATGCGTCATATTTAGGAATATTGAGTTTGGTGATTGCCTTTTTGATTTACAGGTATGTCAAGAAACAGCCTAATGGCACGCAGGTGATGCAGGAGCTGGAAGAGATGATCCACTCCGGTGCCATGGCATTTTTAAAAAAGGAATATTTTGTTCTTGTATTTTTTATAGCGGCCGTTTTTGTCCTGCTGGGTATACTCCTCGGTGAATGGAAGACATCGGTTGCATTTATCACCGGCGCCCTCTGTTCCATGCTGGCAGGTTTTTCCGGTATGACAGCGGCTACCAGGGGTAATTCCCGTACCGCCGAGGCGGCAAACAAATTCGGACAGGCCAAGGCGCTGAATGTCTCCTATTTTTCGGGCTCCGTCATGGGGCTGGCCGTGGCAGGTCTTGGTCTCCTGGGCCTTGGATTCTGGTTCTGGGTACACGGTTCAGATCCGGAAACTGCCAAATATATAAATGGGTTTGCCATGGGGGCCAGCTCCATTGCCCTGTTTGCCCGTGTGGGAGGTGGAATCTATACCAAGGCGGCAGACGTGGGAGCCGACCTGGTAGGCAAAGTGGAGGCAGGAATCCCGGAGGATGATCCCAGAAATCCCGGCGTTATTGCAGATAATGTAGGGGACAATGTGGGGGACATCGCTGGCATGGGTGCTGACATCTTTGAATCTTTTGTGGGTTCGGTAATAGCCACAATTGCTATAGGTGCCACGCTTACAAATATTCCGGATTTGATTGTGAAATTTCCAGTGCTACAGGGGCTTACTCCGGTGGCCGTCAAGCTGAAATATATGGCCATGCCTATTCTTGTGGTTATGGCGGGATTACTCAGCTCTTTTGTCGGTGTGTTTTCCATCAAGATTTTTCAAAAAGGCAATCCGGCAGGGGCTCTGAGATATACTACCTTTGTGGCCGCAATTATATTTGTGGTTCTTACTATTATCATCACAAAGGCCATAGGCATGCCGATGGGTGCCTTTTGGGCCGTTTTTTCCGGTCTCCTCTGTGGGATTGTAATAGGCCTTCTGGCTGAGTATTATACATCCGGCCCGCCTGTACGCCGCATAGCAGAACAATCCCAGACAGGTCCGGCCACAGTCATCATAGCGGGTCTTGCTGTTGGAATGCAGTCTACCTATCTTCCGATCCTGGGTATCTGTGTGGCAACATTTATAGGGTATCATACGGCAGGAATATATGGTATTGGCCTGTCCGCCGTGGGAATGCTTGCAACTGTAGGCGCTACCATGACCGTAGATGCATACGGCCCTATTGCAGACAATGCCGGCGGCATATCGGAAATGGCCGGACTCGGCCCTGAAACCAGAAAAATCACAGATAGCCTAGATGCCCTTGGAAACACAACGGCTGCCATTGGTAAAGGGTTTGCCATCGGTTCCGCGGCCCTGACGGCGCTCGCCCTCTTTGTGGCATTCACCCAGTCTGCAGGTCTGACAATTATTGATATCAAAGACCCAATGGTAGTGATCGGCGTATTCATCGGGGCCATGGTTCCTATGATCTGTGCAGCTCTTACAATGACCTCTGTGGGCAAGGCGGCCTTCAGCATCGTGGAGGAAATCCGCCGACAGTTCAGGGAAATCCCTGGCCTGCTGGAAGGAAAAGAGGGGGCCAAGCCGGATCCTGAGACCTGTGTATCCATTGCTACTGCCTCTGCCCTGAAAGAGATGGTGGTTCCAGGTCTTGTGGCGGTGGTTACTCCTGTTGCTGTAGGCTTCCTTCTGGGAAAGGAAACCCTGGGAGGGATGCTCCTGGGAGCTACGGTAATGGGTGCATTTCTTGCGCTTTTTATGGCTAATGGAGGAGGTGCATGGGACAATGCCAAAAAGTGGATAGAAGAAGGAAACATGGGCGGAAAGGGCTCTGATAATCATAAGGCCGCTGTAGTAGGTGATACTGTAGGCGATCCGTTCAAGGATACATCCGGCCCTGCAATGAATATACTTATCAAGTTGATGTCGGTTGTTTCTCTGGTAATTGCACCCACATTGCCGGCCATAGGATACCTTTTAAAACTTATGTAAACTTTAATTACCGGCGATTAAACTTGACTTGATCGCCGGTAATTAAAAAAATTATTAAGTTAAGCAAGTTAGAGCATTAAACAGGGGGGTGGACACATGATGTTTAAGGTAGGTGATTTGGCTGTATATCCTGCCCATGGGGTGGGTGTCATCGAAAAGGTGGAGACCCAGGAAATATCGGGCTGTCAGCAGGATTTTTATGTTATGCGGATACTTGATAATGACATGATCATCATGATCCCCACAAAAAATGTAAAAAATGTAGGATTAAGAGATCTCATTGGACAGACTGAAGTCCCAAAACTTTATTCCATCCTGAAAAAAAAGGAAGTGGCCAATGACAACCGGACATGGAACCGGAGGTACAGGGAACACATGGACAAGATCAAGACAGGATCTGTTTACGATGTAGCCGAGGTCTATCGTGATCTCCTGGTGCTGGCGATGGATAAAGAACTGTCTTTTGGCGAAAAAAAGATGCTCGAAACGGCCAGATCTCTTTTAGTCAAAGAGATTTCCCTTGCCCAGAATGTGGGGGAAGAGGAAGTACTGGAGGACTTGAACAAAATATTTGCTTGATTTTTATTGTGTGCCAAAAAGTGAGCAGTACGGATGGGGGAGAGATCATTTTTTTATTGTATAGATCTGAATAATCAAGACACACGCCTAGATTTATATCTTTCTTCCCGTCCCATCAGCCTGTCACGTTCTAAAATACAGGCGGCAATAAAGGGCGGTGAAGTCCTGGTAAACAATCATCCCTCAAAATCAAGCTACCGGTTAAAGGCCGGAGATCAAGTCTGTTTTTCTATTCCTCCTCTGGAACTTCCTGATCTCAAACCTGCACCCGTCAACTTCGATATCCTCTATGAAGATGAGTTTCTGATCGTGGTGAACAAACCCCCGGGAATTGTAGTCCACCCGGCTCCTGGACATGGATCTGGCACATTGGT
Source organism: uncultured Desulfobacterales bacterium (assembly GCA_964591255.1). Classification (GTDB taxonomy): domain Bacteria; phylum Desulfobacterota; class DSM-4660; order Desulfatiglandales; family Desulfatiglandaceae; genus CAZQAA01. Next base: position 9,459 of record CAZQAA010000210.1, read on the forward strand.
CCATGGCCTGCTCTATCATTGCAAAAATCTTTCAGGCATGGGCGGCGTTTTACGGCCCGGTATTGTTCACAGACTGGACAAGGACACCTCCGGCATTCTCCTTGTGGCAAAAAATGATCGCATACATGCCTCTCTTGCCACGCAATTCAAGACCGGTGCAGTGAGGAAAGAATATTTGGCACTGGTACACGGTCATATCAATGGAACCATGGGTAAAATTGATCTCCCTGTTGCCCGGCATCCGTTGAAACGAAAAGAGATGGCAGTAACTCATTCAAGCGGAAAGCGTGCGATAACGCTATGGAAAAAGCTCGAAGAATTTCCATGTGGATTTTCTCTTCTTTCCGTGAGCCTGAAGACCGGTCGTACTCATCAGATACGGGTGCATCTTGCCTACATGGGACATCCTATTGCTGGTGATTCTCTCTATGGGTATGGCCGCAGGTGGTGGAAAAAACATCCTCTGCTTGTAGATGGCGAGCCGATATTAATAAAAAGGCAGATGCTCCATGCACGGCTCATAGGGTTTTTCCATCCTGAGCGAGAACGCTATATGGAATTTGAGTCACCCGTTCCAGGTGACATGGAAAATATATTGCATGTAATCAAACAAGACACAAAAGGATGACTAATGGCTTGACATGGGGACAAACTATTTGTAGATTAAGGCCAATTCAACATCTTGCCTTTCTGTTAGAATTATCTTCGGGGCTGAATCCGGTCGGTTCAACAGACCGCATGGTTTTCATATCTGAAAATTCTTTATAAAATCATCTTGAGAGCCTGTACAGATAGCCGATAATTATTTTATCCCCTGATATAATTGTATAACTATTAACATTCCACCTTTATCCCTAATACATTTGATGGAGAAGTCTCATGAATCTTGTAGAACTCAAAGAAATGAAGATCAGCGAATTAACAGACATGGCCAAAGAATTCCGTATTGAAGGCGCCTCTGGAATGCGCCGCCAGGATCTTATTTTTTCCCTGTTGCAGGCCCATTCCGAGAGGAACGGTCTTATCTACGGGGAAGGAGTCCTTGAAATCCTACCGGACGGATTTGGCTTTCTGAGGGCACCAGACGCAAATTACCTTCCAGGCCCGGATGACATCTATATCTCTCCTTCGCAGATACGCCGGTTTAATCTCAGGACAGGTGATACCATTGCCGGTCAAATCCGACCTCCAAAGGACTCGGAAAGATATTTCGCCTTGTTAAAAGTGGAAAAGGTCAACCACGAAGATCCTGAAATATCTCGCGAAAAAATATTGTTTGACAATCTCACCCCATTGTATCCCAACAAAAGGATCGTGCTTGAAACTGATCCTGAAAACTATTCCACCAGACTCATGGATCTTATCACACCCATAGGCAAGGGGCAGCGCGGCTTGATTGTCTCCCCCCCGCGAACCGGAAAGACCATGTTGCTCCAGAATATAGCCAACAGCGTGAGTGCCAACCACAAAGATATCCATAAAATCGTTCTGTTGATAGATGAGCGACCTGAAGAAGTGACGGACATGATCAGGTCCGTAGACGCCGAGGTTATCAGCTCCACCTTTGATGAACCGCCCCACAGGCATGTCCAGGTAGCAGAAATGGTAATTGAAAAGGCCAAAAGGTTGGTGGAGCATAAACTTGATGTGATGATCCTGTTGGACAGCATTACGAGATTAGCACGTGCATATAACGCGGTGGTCCCCCCAAGCGGCAAGATCCTGTCCGGGGGGTTGGATTCTAACGCGCTCCATAAACCCAAGCGTTTTTTTGGTGCGGCCCGGAATATAGAGGAAGGGGGTAGCCTGACTATTATAGCAACGGCCCTCATTGATACCGGTAGCCGGATGGACGAAGTAATATTTGAGGAATTTAAAGGTACAGGTAACATGGAGATCCATTTGGACAGAAAACTGTCCGACAGGAGGGTATTCCCCGCCATAGACATCAATCGTTCCGGTACCAGGAAAGAAGAGCTATTGCTGGAGAAAGATGATCTAAACCGTATATGGATATTGCGTAAGCTGTTTGCACCTCTGACCCCTGTGGACAGTATGGAATTTTTACTTGAAAAAATAAGAGGAACAAAGGATAATAAAGAGTTTTTGGCGTCCATGAGTGAATAAGTGGAATAAGTGATTTAAGGTAGCTATAGGAGGAAATCCGAAAAATGAAAAAAGATATCCACCCGGAATATCATAAGACTGTCGTGCGTTGTGCCTGCGGGAATGAATTCGAGACTGGTTCAACGGCCAAGGAAATAAGCATTGAAATATGTTCAAAATGCCATCCGTTTTTCACCGGTAAACAAAAATTGGTCGATTCAGCTGGTAGGGTTGAACGTTTCAGGCGAAAGTATGCCAAGTTCAATGAAAAATCTGTCTGACCATGATTTTTTTTTACTATATCAGCCTTGTTTTATAGGGGCTGATATTTAACCGATCGGCAGTCAGCCACCTGCAACAGGGAAAAACATGTTCATATTCAGGGCTGATAGAGGATCGGTTTTTTTACTTTATCTACAGGGAAACACCAGGGATGTTCGCAAAGATCAAGGAAATAGAAGAGCGCTATAATGAACTGGAAGGCAAGCTTGGCAAACCAGAGGTTATAAGAGACCAGAAAACCTACCAGCAGTATATCAAAGAGCACAGCCATCTTGCACCGATAATAACATCTTTCAGGAAACACCAGTCGATACACGAAGAGATCGAGAGCAACAGATCACTGCTGGAGGACCCGGACCCGGATATAAGAAAATTGGCACTTGAAGAGATAGAGACTCTGCAAACAGATCTAATGACCATAGAAAGGGAATTAAAGCTGCTCCTTCTGCCCAAAGATCCTAATGACGAAAAGAACATACTTCTGGAAATAAGGGCCGGTACCGGGGGAGAAGAAGCGGCCCTTTTTGCTGCTGATTTGTTCAGGATGTATAGTCGATACGCTGAACTCAAGGATTGGAAAACAGAAATTCTCAGCCAAAATATTACCGGCAAAGGGGGATTTAAGGAAATCATTCTCCTTATACAAGGACGAATGGCCTTTAGCAGGCTCAAATATGAAAGTGGCGTACACAGGGTACAGAGGGTGCCGGAAACCGAGGCACAAGGCCGAATACATACATCGGCTGTAACCGTGGCAGTCCTCCCCGAGGCGGAGGAAATAGATGTGCAAATAGATCCTGATGATTTAAGAATCGACGTTTATCGATCTTCCGGACATGGTGGACAGCATGTCAATACCACCGACTCAGCAGTACGTATTACCCATCTTCCCACAGGGTTAGTCGTTACATGCCAGGATGAAAAGTCCCAGCACAAGAACAAGGCAAAGGCCATGAAGGTCCTCAGGTCCAGGCTGCTTGATATGCAACAGGCGGAACAGCAATCAAGGATTTCCGAGGAAAGGAGAAACATGGTGGGATCAGGGGACAGGAGTGAAAGAATCAGAACATATAATTTTCCCCAGGGGAGGATCACCGATCATAGAATCGGTTTAACACTCTACAAGCTGGAAGATATTCTGCAGGGACAGCTTGATCTTGTAGTTGATCCCCTTATTACCCATTTCCAGACAGAGGCCCTGAAAAACCATGCCTTTTCGACGGTGGAGGCATGAGTAGCGGGTCGTGGACTATTGGGAATATCCTGCAGGTTGCCGCCGATTATCTGAAAAAAAAAGGGATTTCTAATCCACGGTTATCCGCCGAAATTCTTTTATCTCACCAGCTTAACCTAGACCGCATAGATCTGTATTTGAATTTCGACAGGCCTCTTACCGAAAAAGAGGTGGAAAGGTTCCGTTTACTTATAAGACGGCGCGCCGGGAGAGAACCCATACAGTATATAACCGGTATCCAGGAATTCTGGTCCATGGATTTCAGTGTCAGGCCCGGTGTCCTTGTCCCCAGGCCTGAAACCGAGATCCTTGTTGAACAGGCAATTGCCCGTATCAAAGCAATGACTGAATCTGAAGCAGACTCTCCCCGCATACTGGATATGGGAACCGGCTGTGGTGTACTGGCCGTATCCCTTGCAAAAGAATTACAAAACGCCGAGATATGGGCCACAGATATATCTGCCGATGCCCTTGCAACTGCCCGATTCAATGCAGAAAAGCATGGCATGTTGAAAAGGATCCAGTTCCTGGAAGGCGACCTTTATGAACCCATATCAGATCTGAAAACCACCTTTGACCTTATTCTGTCTAACCCACCATATGTCGCATCAGAAGAATACAACGATCTGCCGCCAGAGGTCCGTAATCATGAGCCTCGGCTTGCCCTGGATGGCGGAGAGGAGGGGCTTTATTTCATTGATAAAATAATCAGTGGGGCACCGGACTATCTTAGGTCCACAGGGTGGATAATGATCGAAATGGCCCCCAATCAAACGGAAAAAGCTGTTAAACTCTTAACACAGATGAACTGTTTCGGTAAAATATCCAGGATCAAAGATTATAGCCATCTATACAGGGTGGTAATGGCCAAAAAATTAGACATGTAGAATCGTCTTCAAATTTATGTCCGTCATGGCTTTTGGACCAAAACAGCGTAAAATTCAGGCCGCCTGTCTCTGAAAAGGTCGTTCCGTGCCGTTATCTTCTTATCCCTTGCCTTTCTTACATCAATTTCCTCTGTTATAATACCGACATTGTCCGTATCCAGCCTTGCCATTACACAACCAAAATTATCCACCAACTGACTTCCACCTGTAAATGTCAAGGTTTCCCCATCTCTTCTTGATTCAGTTCCCACACGATTGGCAGTGGCAGTGAATACTCCGTTTTCCAATGATCTCGTCAACATGGCCTGCTGACAGTGAGGCAAGACAAGATTGGCCGGATGACATATAATATCCGCACCCAAAAGGGCCAGCCCCCTCGCTGCCTCGGGAAACCACCAATCAAAACAGATCATTATTCCTATCCTTGCCATCTTGATATCAAAGACATGAAACCCGGTGTTTCCCGGGTCAAAAATCTCTTTTTCTTCGGCAAAGAGATGCGTTTTTCGATATTTTCCTATGAAACCCCCAGGCCCCATCAGGACAGCGGAATTATATATCTTATCGCCATCTTTTTCCGCCATGCCGAAAACGATGAAGCTGTCATGTTGTCGGGCCAGATCTCTCATGGACCGGCAGGTAGGGCCGGATGGTATCTTTTCCGCCAGCCCTTTCACCTCCTGTCTGGAAATGAATTGATATCCGGTATTGAATAATTCAGGCATGACTATCAGGTCGGCATCTACCCTAAACAGATCTTCCACCGCTTTTTCAACATTGTCTTCTGTCCGCCCGAAATCAGGGTTGTTCTGGTATAATCCGATTATCATATCTCTCCATTGGCATCACGTGGTCTCATAATCCTGTATCAAAACCGCCCGGGCAGGAGCACCATCCCCATCTGCAATCCTCAACGGCAGGCATATAAGCATATAACGGCCAGGTTTGACACCGCTCAAGTTTAATCCTTCAAGCGGTATAACGCCTGCAGTCAACAATATTTGGTGCACTGATAATGTTTCTGTAAATCCGGCAACTGACAGATAATCGATGCCGACAAGACGAATCCCCTGGGAAACCAGCCAACGGGCACCGTCTTCTGTAATGCCTACATAATCTTCGGCAAAATCCTTATCTCCCCGTGCCCACCTTTCAGAGTTGCTGGTATGGAAAAGAATCCGTTCTGTCCCAGCAGGGATTGGTAAAGACTTCAATATATCCTCTGAAAGTTCCACGGCATTTCCTGTGTCAACCACCAGGGCAGATCCAATCAATAAATTGAGATCAAGCTGCTCCACGCTCCGGCCGCCAAGGATAAAATGCGCAGGGGCATCAACATGGGTACCAACATGTGCACCGAGGTTGAGTTGACTAAGCGTCGAATGGTCACCATCAGCGAGATGGCTTAGGTAGGTAATGCGTACCGGGGGGTCGCCCTGCCAGACAACGAGTGATTCACTGATGGGAAGTGAAATATCATAGATTTTGGGCCCACCCATTGTGGATCTACTCCTTTATGGTCCAGAGCGGCAGACCTGTCTCATGGTCAAATTCCCTCTCAAATACCGGCCCATCATATATCTCAATAATGCATTCACAAGCAAATATAATCGTTCCGGGCGCAAGATGACCGCCATAAGCAGCCCCTGAATCGTCTGCCAAGGTTATGTGTGCATGGACAATTGGATTTCCGTCCTTAATTGAGATGTTCCCTGTAAGATTTGCAATTTCAAAAGCCCGGTCAAGGGTAAGGAATTCATATTTGCGTTTTTTCTGGTGGTAAAACCCGATACAGGCCTTCTGGACAGCCCCTATCGCCTCTACACGACCCAGTTCAATGTCCCTCTCTTTGCATAATTCAGTTAATTCCTCCAACAGGTCGGCACCATGCCGGAGCTTTCCCAACAGCATTTTTCTGTGTTTGATCTCTTTAACAGCAGCCATTTTTATCCCTTTTAAGACAAGATATTATTGTTGTTAAAAAATACGATCTAACAACATATTGCCATTTTTCATAATATGTCAAGTTATGATCCTGAATCGACAAACCATCGCCTGCGGCGACCGATGTAAGCACAAGCCACACCCTTCCAGGGATATACTCCCTTGACATGAGCAAGATTACCCCTATAGTAAATCAGTCAGATTATCTGCTTGTATAGGAGGATTCAATGAAGGAGAGGATAGATATTGTTGAGGGAGATATCACCAAACAAGAGGTGGACGCCATAGTCAATGCCGCCAATACTTCGCTTCTGGGTGGTGGAGGTGTAGACGGAGCAATCCACAGGGCTGCCGGACCAGAGCTTTTGGAGGAAACAAGAAAGATAGGTGGCTGTCCAACTGGCGAGGCAAGGGTCAGCAAGGGATACCGCCTTCCTGCCAAGTGGGTGATCCATACAGTGGGACCTATATGGGCCGGAGGACACAAAAACGAGGAATCCCTTCTGGCCTTCTGCTACCGAAACAGCCTAAAAGCCGCAAAGGAGCTGGGAGCAAAAAGTATCGCATTTCCAGGGATAAGCACGGGCGCGTATGGTTTTCCCCTGGAAAGAGGCACAGAAATCGCCCTGTCCGAGACAAAAAAATTTCTGATGTCTGATAATTCCATCGAAAGGATAGTCTTTGTATGTTTCGGTAAAAGGGCCTACGATACTTACCAGGATGTATTCATGCGAGTCTTTGGAAAATAATGAGCCTTCCTTCCCGGATTCAGTCGTTTCTATCCTTCAAAAAGTAGCTATGGTATTCCTTCTCCGTAAGGTAGGTCTTCAAAAGACGCGTAAGCATGTCAAAAAGCGCCTCCATGTCTGCCTGGGACAACCTTTCCCTTAGCAGGGCCATAAATTGATCGTCGGAGAACTTTTGCAGGTAATACGTAATGGTGAATTCATCCACCTCCCTATTCAAGCCGAAACCGACAAGACCATCATATTCTTCCACAAATCGGTGAGTATGTTTTTTCTTCATCAGAATCCCAAGGCCTCATTTATCAGGATTACAGTCATGGGAGTCAACATGGGCCTCCGGTGAAGGATCGTTGTAATCCGGCAGATTCTCTGGGGAGAATCACAGTCGCTGCATACACCGGTTTTCACACATGGGGTTTGCATCCCCAGGCTTTTTGCCCTCATGGGCCCTGCCACCTCCTGGACTCGTCTGAGAGCCGATTCCAGGTCAGGGGTTACCTTATTCATACCGGCAATCATTACCACATGTTTTGGCCCGAACGTCATGGCACTTGTTCGATTCCCGATTCCATCCACATTAACCAGCTCACCGGTGGCGGACACTGCATTGGCGCTGCAGAAAAAACAATCACATCGTCCCTGCTGGAGCCGGATTTTCATGTCTTCCTCCTTGACAAGCCCCTCCTGCCAGTGATCATACACCGTCTTTCCCATGGCCTTAAGCTCATGAACGATTCCCAAAGATCTTATGGTATCGGATCCGCCAAACCCAAATGTAGTATGCCCTTTAGCCATATCAAATACCATCTCCAGGGCCTCATCGGGAGTATAGAAGAAATGCGCATCAAAACCGTGCCTTTTCAGATTTTCGATGCTCATTCCCGCCAGCTTTTTCCAGAGCCATACCGTGTCTGCCTTTGTCATTTTTATCCTCCATGCAGGGGCCGTATAAAACAACCGGGGATCTATTTCTTCCTGAGCACCCTGCTGTCACCTACCCGTACCGTCACCTGGGCACGATCAAGATATTCAATCAGAGGAATAGCATACTTTCTTGAAACCCCTGTCATCTCCTTGAACTGGGGAGTAGTAATCTCGCCATGCTCCTCTAAAAAGGCGGTGAGTTTCGCCTGAAGCCGCTCCAATATCTCCCGATGAAAAAACATGTCTTCTTTTATCTTCAACAAGACCCCGTCCCTGAGCAATACTTCCAGCACCTCGGTTGCCGTGTCTACCGGCAATGTGTCTTTTATTTCCTTAAAGTAAGGAGGCTCAAGACCGCTTTTGAGATAGATGTTTTCAAGCCTTTGACGGGCTTTTTCCTGATCCAGAGCAAGGGTTACACGATGGTCCTTCAGGCGTACAATCTCTTTTTCTAAGATAATCATCCCATCATGGCGTAGCATGTTGACAAGAAAATTAAACATTTTAGGATTGTTAGCACCTTTTATCTTTGATCTCAATTCTTCCTTCACGAGTCCGGGTCTCAGGGGAAAATTTTCATGATATTGCCTTATGGTCTCCACAAGTTCTGTTCGCGCCTTATCCAAAAAAGTCTTGTGAATCAAAAGGCCACGTTCCTTATCAAATTGGACTGCAATTTTTTTGGCCATAAGATCTTTCAAAACCGAGGCAAGTCTCTTCTTTCCCACATTGGCCAAAAAGATCAGATCGTCATGGCTGACCCCTCGAAAGCCCCCGGAATAGATAAATTGTTCTATGACATTAACAATATCTCCAGTGTAAAGTGTTTTTAATTCTGATATCGCGGCGTCGGAAAAACGTTTTTTCTTCTTGGGAAGGGGATTAAGGACCTCACCCCCGCCGATTGTACGTACTGGAGAATAGCTCCTTAATACATAACGGTCCTGTTTTAGAATCGCTATGGGTTCATCAAGCCTGATCTGGGCAAAACAGGTTTCACCAGGCAACAACTCATCCCTGTCCAGGAGGACAACCGTTGAGATGATCTCGGATGTCCCCGAATGAAAACGCGCCTTTGTCCTGTTCTTTAGCTTTCGTGGCGCACTGGGGAGTAACTCAAGAATAACGTCAACCATGTAGGTGGGCCTGAGAGAAGCCTTGGTAGCCAGAACATCGCCCCTTCTAATAATGGCCTTGTCCACACCCTGCAGGTTTATGGCGGTGCGAAGACCTGCCCTCACTTCCTCCACCTCTTTCCCGTGGACCTGGATTCCCCTTATCTTGGACTGTATCTCTTGAGGATAAACGGTGACCTCATCTCCCGTACTTATATGCCCGGAAACAGTGGTCCCTGTAATTACTGTACCAAATCCCTTTATGGTAAAGACCCGGTCAACCGGCAGGCGGAAAAAATTCCCGGCCTCTCTTTCAGGAATTTCCTGTACAAGCCCTTCAAGGGTCTTAAGCAGTTCATCTATTCCTTTCCCTGTGGTAGATGAGACCTCCAAAACGGGGCTGCCGGCAAGAAAGGTGTCCGCCAGATATTCGGTGACATCTTCCCTCACGAGTTCCAACCAATCAGGCTCCACCATATCTATCTTGGTCAAGACCACCAGCCCGTGCCGAATTTTCAGCAGTTCACATATTTCAATATGTTCCCGTGTCTGGGGCATTACACCCTCGTCCGCGGCAATAACAAGGGCCACAAGATCGATACCCGTGGCACCTGCCACCATATTTTTTACAAACTTTTCGTGGCCAGGAACATCCACTATACCTATCAGTTTACCCCCCGGCAATTCCAGATAGGTAAAACCTAATTCAATGGTAATGCCTCGTTCCTTCTCCTCCTTGAGTCGATCGGTATCAACACCGGTCAGTGCCTTTACCAGAGAAGTTTTGCCGTGATCGATATGCCCGGCTGTACCCAAAACTATCTGTTTCATTGGTAATATCCTCGGGGTATTTCCACTTGAATCATATTCCAATTAATAATAGGGAACCGGAGAGGCTGTCAAGACGAATCCCCTCCCCTACCTCAAAAAGCATATTGACCACAAACACAGCTTTTGCTATATTATAAATCAATTCCTCGGTAGCTCAGCTGGTAGAGCGGGTGGCTGTTAACCACTTGGTCGGCGGTTCGAGTCCGTCCCGGGGAGCCAGATTTCAATCCGCCAATTTGGGCGGTTCTTGGTTAACGCAGAACCCCGACGGGTAACCCCCTCGGGGTTTTGTCGTTTCTCCCCATTTCTCAAGCAGTTACACACCTCCACACACTTTTGCCGATTCCCTGCCTGCCGGCAGGCAGGTCCGTTCCGCGGCAACCCCTTCGGGGCTCGCGCCGAACCCTCCACATTTGCGACCGAAACCCGCGTAAATCTCCTCCGGATTCCCTTCCAGTGAGTACGTCTGCGTGTATCCCATACAATTATCCTTCAAAGTGTCCGCCCCCTGTTGGTGGA
>CAZQAA010000211.1:0-57987 GCA_964591255.1 uncultured Desulfobacterales bacterium
ATAAGGGTATTAAGCGTCTATTTGATGATGATATTTTATACGCGCACTTAAAAGAAAAGTCACTTAAACAGGCTGAGAAATTTAATTGGGACAAAACGGCACAGGAAACAGTTAACATATATAATTCTTTGGCATAATTATAGCTACCTTCCCTTCGAAAAACACCTTGCATTTCCGCTTTACATCAATTATGCGCTGTAATACAGTGTAATACATTATAATGTATTAGAGGTGATACATGGGCAAAGCTATTTCTGTAAGAATCACGGATGATATTGCATCTAAACTCTCCGAAATTGCTAAAGAAACAGAGAGATCCAAGTCTTTCCACGTTCAAAAGGCATTGGAAGTCTATTTGGCCGGGTTAGCAGATTTGCAGGTTGCTGTAGATCGACTGCGGGATACATCTGATCCTGTTGTCACGATAGATGCAATGAGGAAAGAGCTTGAGTTATAAAATAGCATTCAGGAAGTCTGTCTCACACGACCTTAAGAAGATGGACAAGGTTCAGGCAGATAGAATTCTTAAGAAAATTGAAGAATATCTACCTGAGACAGCAGACTGTCTCCCTGTTCTGACAGGAAGGTTTACAGGAATACGGAAAGTTCGGCTTGGAGACTACATGGTCATTTTCACTATAATTGAAGATACAGCCCTTATCTTGAGGGTCAGTCATCGGCGATAGTCTTACAGATAGAAATATGACAAATTGTCCCGGAGGATTGAATGTATGTTTAATGAAGAGCGTAATTATAACAAATTCGTATGGGAAGACTTGGGTGATCTTGTAAAAGGGAGGCCCAACCTGGGCCTAGATGTTCCGGTTATGGTTTATCGATTACTCCAATATACTTTACGAGATGTGATGATAACCGAGTTGGGTGTAAGCAAAACAGATGATATTTTCATTAAGGCAGGCAGGCTTGCCGGGAGGCAATTCTGTGAGAATATGATGAATAGAGAACTCGATTTTAACGGATTTGTATCCCAGTTACAAAAAGTACTCAGAGAGCAAGCCATAGGAATTCTTCGCATTGAAAAGGCTGATTTTGAGAACATGACATTTACATTGACAGTTGCTGAGGATCTTGATTGTTCCGGCCTGCCGCCCACCGATGAGGTTGTTTGTCAATATGATGAGGGATTTATTTCCGGCATTATGGAGGCCTATACTGGAAAATCTTTCTGCACAAAGGAGATTGACTGTTGGGCAAATGGTGACAGGTGTTGCCGTTTTGATGTAAGGCTTGATGGAGATACCGAATGATAGAAAAAATTGCAGAACAGCTTGCAAGGCTCTTGCAAGGCAAAATTACTGAGAAAATTGACATTGGAAATATTACTGATGAACGTGAGCAATATCTTGCAAAATTATTGAATCAGCTTATAGACTTCATGCAGGAGGTACATGACTTCATCATTCCGTTATCAAGAGGGGAATTAGCCGAGATAAAAATTTCGCCAAAGAATTTTTTCGGATCACCTTTCAAGGAATTACATTCCCGCTTACTTCATCTCACCTGGCAGGCAAACCAAGTAGCAAATGGTGATTTTAGTCAGCGAGTCGACTTTATGGGTGAATTCTCTGAGGCCTTTAACTCTATGATTGTTTCTCTTGAAAATAACGAAAAACTACTAAAGAGGAAAATTGATGACCTGGAGAAAGCTCTTTCCCATATCAAAACTCTGGAAGGTATTTTGCCCATATGTGCTAACTGTAAAAAGATAAGAATTGATGGAACGGACTCAAAAAAAGAGGACAGTTGGGTGCAAATAGAGACTTATATAAGCGAAAAGACAGAGGCCAAATTTTCACATTCCATCTGTCCGGAGTGCATGGAAAAGCTCTATCCAGACTTTAAATACAGAATAACAAAGCCCTCCACCTGACAGATCGCTGTTACTACTAACATATGATTTTTGTGCAATTCATCTGTTATTAGACAAGAAACATATTTTTCGAGAATATCGTTTGGTGAGTTAAAATGTATTATTTGTATTATGTAACTCTATTTGCATTATTGGTTTCTATCATTGCGGACAGGAAAAAAACGTTTACTGCAATTAAAATATCCTGCAAGAAATTTATTAACATTATACCTGCATTTTTAACTATGCTCATTCTTATTTCAATCGTACTTTTTTTTGTACCTGATAAGATGATTTCAGATTATCTCGGGAATAATGACAAGTTCATTGGCCTCATATTAGCTTCCGTTTTTGGCTCCGTAACATTAATGCCAGGATTTATCGCGTTTCCGCTATGCGGCCTTCTGCTAAAAAAGGGCGTGGGTTATATGGTATTATCAGCTTTTACTACAACCTTAATGATGGTGGGTATCCTCACCTATCCGGTAGAGAAGGAGTATTTCGGAGTTAAAGTGACTATAATAAGAAATGTAACCAGTTTTTTTATAGCAATTATTGTAGCCATATCAATCGGATTTTTCTTTGGTGAGTTATTATGAAAGTGAAAAGCGGGCGGCTTAAAGTATTGGCCGGAGCAATCTATTTTCTATTTATTGTTATTTCTTTTGTGACCGGGTTTAAACCAGGAAGGCAAATAGGAGACAATTTCATTTCCTTTTCCATTGAGATGTTGAAGATTTTACCTTGTGCTTTCATTCTGATTGGTCTGTTTGAAGTGTGGATAAAAAAGGAAAGTGTTGAAAAACATTTGGGAAAAGACTCAGGTGCTATGGGCCATGTCTGGGTTGTACTTCTTGCAGGAACTACTGTTGGAGGATTATATGTAGCTTTTCCTGTTGCTTATTCCTTGTTTAAAAAAGGGGCGAAACTTTCTGTTATTTTCACATATATTGGTGCTTCTGCAATTTGCAGAATCCCGATGACAATCTTTGAATCTTCATTCATGGGGATAAAATTCAGTTTGATAAGACTGGTTGTTTCTATACCGTTGGTGATTTTAAGCTCTATATGGCTGGGGAATTATCTTGAAGATAGAAATTATAAAGTAATGGAAGGAAAATAGAGGGCCTACAAATCGCTGCATCCCTACAAAGAAATGACCAAGGGCTATATAAGATCTCCTGGTGTCAATTAGGTAAAAAAAGCCGCTTTTTGGAAAAACCTGCCATTTTTCTTATTGTACTTGGCTGGAATGTCATCTATATATTATTTGCACATATGACCCAATGGCAAAGAATTTACTGCTAAAATTATGATTTGGTGACTTTCTTCTGGCGCATCTTTCATTCTGGCATTTACTTTGCATCATTTATGGAAGAAAAACCAGAGAGGAGTTAGATATGAGAAGATCAGGAAAAATTTTCAATGTGTTCGCACTCTCCACCTTTTTTTTAAGCCTTGCGGTGTTCTGTGCTGACTCTGTTCAGGCGGATATATCTGGGCCTGATTCCGTTTTGCATGCCCCTGTGATTTCCTCCCCTGGACTGCAGAATGCCACTCCGGAAATGAAGGCAAGAATTGATGTCAGCAAGGCATTGAGGTTTCCCCACAGGGAAGGGGAAGTCCTGGTTAAATTTAAAAAGGGCGTGAGCACTGATTATGCCATGGATATTGCGAATTCTCACTCCATGTCCATCAAGACACGATTTCATGTCCTTTCCCGTGATATCAACCAGGGATTTATGTTGATGAAATCCTCCGAGAATACGGCAGAAATGATCAGCAGGCTCAAAAACGATCCCAATGTTGAGGCAGTATCTCCGAACTACAGGCGACAGTTGACCAAAATTCCAAATGATCCATTTTTTGATGAATTATGGGGTCTTTATAATAATGGCCAGCAGGTGGAGGGATCTACGGGACTTCCTGGGATAGATATTTCCGCCATGGATGCCTGGGAGGTAAATACGGGATCAAAGGATGTCATAGTGGCAGATCTGGATACGGGAGTAGATTATACCCATGAGGATCTGCAACCCAATATATGGGTGAACCCCAGGGAGATCCCTAATGATGGGATAGATAATGATGGAAATGGTTATGTGGATGACGTTTATGGCTATGATTTTGCCGGCAATAATGAAGGGGACAATGATCCAGATCCCATGGACATACATGGGCATGGGACCCATACATCAGGGACTATTGCTGCGGCCGGAAATAATGGCATAGGGATTACCGGCGTAAACTGGAGGGCCAAGATCATGGTCCTTAAGGGTTTCAGGCCGGATATGGGTTTGTATGATTCAGACGCCATTGAGGCCATAGAATATGCCATAATGATGAAAAAGGAATATGGGTACAATATTGTTGCAATAAATGCATCATGGGGTGGCGGAGGAAATGATGATCTGTTGAAGGAGGCCATTGAAAAGGCTGGCCAGGCAGGGATCATTTTTTGTGCCGCTGCTGGAAATGATGGAACAGATAATGACAGTGATCCCCAGTATCCCTGTTGCTATGACCTGCCAAATATCATAAGTGTAGCCGCAGTAGATCAGGAAGGCTATCTGGCGTCATGGTCCAATTATGGCACATGGAGCACCCATATTGCCGCTCCTGGTGTCAATATATTAAGCACCCTTCCGGGCAATAATTACGACTACTGGGATGGAACCTCCATGGCTACTCCTCATGTTACCGGGGCAATTGCCCTTATAGCGTCCAGGTTTCCCGGGGAAAATGCCCTTGAGTGGAAGGCACGTCTCTATGTTTCTGCAAGGCCCATATCAAATTTGGACATGAAGGTTGCCACAGGTGGCATGGTGGACCTGTATTCTGCCTTAACAACCGGTAACAGGCCTGCCATCTTTTCCATATCCCCCAGAAAGGTGCAGGAAGGTCAATCCTTAACGATAACTGGCTATGGTTTCGGCAATTCCGGGGATGCAGGCATTGTTGTTTTTCCGCCCGATATGGAAGCAGAAATAATATCCTGGGAAAATGAGAAGATCCAGTGCAATATCCCTGAAGGGATGGAGAATGGAAAGCTCTACGTGGAGGTAAACGGACTAGGCAGGAGCAACGGTCTCTATGTAGAGCTTGAGCAGTCGGGTATGTCTCCAATATGGTCGGGATTTCCCGGTCTGGGCTTCTTTTCTCCTCCGGGGGCAGGTGGCGGCACACCTGTTCCTCCAGGCAGGGGAAGGTAGTGGATGAAAAGCGGGGAATAAGGATTAACCATAAAGTCGTGAGCAGATAAACACGGCGGCTATTATTCCTGCCAGGTCTGCTGTCAGGGCTGCTG
This sequence comes from uncultured Desulfobacterales bacterium, assembly GCA_964591255.1. Lineage (GTDB taxonomy): Bacteria > Desulfobacterota > DSM-4660 > Desulfatiglandales > Desulfatiglandaceae > CAZQAA01. The sequence continues at coordinate 5,178 of CAZQAA010000211.1, forward strand.
CCATGGCGTGGCGTATGCGGCGGACTCTGACAGCGCCGAAATAGACTGCAAGGACATAAAAGGTGGTCTCAGTGGATCCCTGGAGTGTTGAGACCAGGTATCCGGTGTAGCTGTCCGGACCAATGGCCGGGTTGTTGATAATAGAGGCCATGATCCCGTATGCCCCGGATCCGGAAAGGGGACGCAGGATGGCCATGGGCAGGGCTTCAGGCGGCATGCCCACTCTTTGTGTCCATACCCCTAATATATTGACCATTGTCTCCATGGCCCCGCTGGCCCGGAACATCCCCACTACCACAAGAATGGCCACCAGATAGGGAATGATTTTCACGGCCACCTGGAACCCCTCCTTGGCGCCGTCTACAAATACCTCATAGACGCGAACCTTTTTTGCCACACCAAAGGCGAGAAATCCCAACATTAGGCCCGGGATTATCCATGGGGATATGGCTTTGCCGTACAAGATGGTCAGGGGTATAATGGACATCAAGGCACACAGTGCCATTGCGCTCACCCATACCGGATACCCCTTTTCAGATCCAACATCCGGCCCGTTTTTGTCTGAAGGATCTGCATCAATTGCTTCAGGGGATTCTTTCTCCTCTGGACGTGTCCCCCGGGCAAATCGTGCGTATGCCTTGGCCGCTAATATGGCAATAATAGTTGAGCAGGCGGTAGCAAAAAGGGTGGTGGGAAGGATCCCGGCAGGATCTGCTGACCCTGCCGCAGCCCTGAGGGCAATGACTCCTGTGGGCAACAGGGTCACACTGGACGTATTGATGGCAAGGAACAGGACCATGGAATCAGTAGCCGTCCCGGGCTGTGAATTCAGTTTGTCAAGCTCCTGCATTGCCCTGATGCCGAAAGGTGTGGCTGCGTTTCCCAGGCCCATGGCATTGGCCGACATATTCAGGATCATACTTCCCATTGCCGGATGATCCGGTGGTATATCGGGAAAGAGCCGGATCATCAGGGGACGTATAAGACGCGCAAGCAGTGTGAGCATGCCACCTGCCTCAGCCACCTTCATCAAACCCAGAAATAGTGTCATAACGCCTATAAGACCGAGGGCCAGTTCAACAGAACCTGAGGCGGAATCCACCATGGCCTTGGAAAGGGCTTCCATGGGCGAGGGTTCACCTTTTAAAGGCAGCCAGATTAGTTGACGCCATCCGGCTGACAAGAAGGCGATCATGGCTATCATGAAAAAGACCAGATTCACATCCTGTCCCCTTTTTCGGTCTGTTATTAGCTACGTCGCTACTTCACACAAAATTTTGACAATCCTCGGCGTGATATATTCTGCAATATCGAAACGGGAGCCTCCACCCAGGCCCACAATGTATCGCCCATGGCAAACCTCATCAGCAAGATCCTTGACCTCCCTGACCAGCCGGGGGAAAAAATCCCGGGTTACGCCACGGTCTCCATAGTCTCCTCTGGCACAGTCGTGGCCAAGTATATGGAAAATAATATCGGGCTTGAATTTCATAACCCGCGGATGAAAATTCCTTCTTACCTTTTCAAGATAGGCGTTGTCGGTTGTATGCCACCCCACGTCCACGTCTATCTTTGTCCCATCGTCTTCAATGAGATCAGAACTGCAAAAACATACATGGAGGACTTCCTTGTCGTTCATAAACAGGGCCCTTGTGCCGTCTCCATGGTGGGAATCGGTGTCAAGGATGGCAAAGCGCCTTACCTTATACCTCTCCCGCATATACACCACCATAGGCCCTGTTCCCGATACTGTACATCCTCCCCAGGCATGGGTCGGGCCGGCGTGGTGGCAGCAGGTCAAGGTCAGAAAGGCATTGTCTATTTCACCTGTCCATATTTTTTCAGCAGATTTTACACATCCATCGGCAACCCTTATTCCTGCCTCATAGTTGTGATAGGACTTAACCTCCTCCAGCATTTCCTTTGAATGGACTTTAAGAAGTAAATCTTCGCTTATCGGCACTTCCTCATATGTGACTATGTTAGGCAGGCTCGACAATTCCTCAATCACGTTCCGGAAATTCTGCAGTTTATCCATTATGATATCCCACGAATGCAGGGAAAGGACCTCGTGATGAAATATACCTGTTTTTTTCATAAGCTTGATCCGACTGTATCTCCCTTGTGTTTTGGCTCACAAATAGAAGCAGGCCTTGGTGACATAGCCAGCGAATTTCAATACAGATAACTCACTATAATAGACATAATTAACCGAAAAGGATGTATCGGTCAAGAAAGTTTTCCTGCTATTTTCAACAGTTATAAAACAAGGAGATATCAAGGCTCAACAATAGACGGCTTATGGGATATCAGCCCGATCCTGATGCTGAGATTACAAGTTTATTGACTGATGGAATAACTATGGTTTAAAATATTAAGGAAAAGACGTAATTATGAGGTGAAGACATGCCAATTTATGAATTCAAGTGTCTTAACTGTGGTACAGAGTTTGAAAAAATAGTTTTTTCAACCGATCAAAAGCCTGTAGGCTGTCCAAAATGCAACGAGACCAAGGTAGAGCAGCTCATGTCGGTTTGTTTTTCCGGCAAGACAACCCCTGAACTTGGTACATCATCTATGTCCTCATGCGCCACATCACCTGGAGGCTTCACCTGAGCATAGAGGTCTTCAGCCGTCGGCTGGGGAAAAAAAAGAAGCTCACAGCCTGAAGGGAAGCGTGACGTATGCATGCATTCCTAACCCTTCATGATGCCCTTTTTCATTTTTCAGGGCACCCAACTCTGCTAATGATCTAAAAAATATGAGGAGGAGAATCATGATCAAGGCCCAGGACATTATGACAAGGGAGGTGATTACTGTTTCGCCTGAGACACGTATCACACAGGCAGCGAAGATCTTGATTGACAACCACCTGAATGGATTGCCAGTGGTTGATAAAACGGGTAGTTTGAAAGGAATTATTTGCCAGAACGACTTGATTTTTCAACAAAAGAAGATTCCCCTGCCATCTTTTTTCACTGTCCTGGATGGTTTTCTGCCCCTATCCACTGAAAAAGCTGTCGACAGGGAGGTTGAAAAAATAGCTGCGGTTACTGTGGGTGAAGCCATGTCCCATGATCCTGTAACCATTACTCCCGAAACCAGCCTCGAAGATATTGCCACCCTGATGGTAAAGAATTCCATACATACCTTGCCTGTCTTGGATAAGGGCAAACTGGTTGGCATTATAGGCAAGGAGGACGTCTTGCGAACGCTTATGCCTTCTGATGAGGGGCTTTGAATCATACTAATCTGTCTTTTTTTAGAGGGGCAAGGTAGTTATGTATTTTGTTTGGCTGGTCATGATGTGTTTCTTTCCTTCCATGGTATATGCCGGTCCGCCAGTCCAAGAGGGAATGCCCCCGCCTGTAGTGAGTGTTGTCACTGTTGAATTGCAGGATATAAATCCAGCCAGGGAGTATGTAGGTCATGTGCAGGCCATTCAGACAGTGGTCTTGCAGCCTCGGGCAAGGGGATATGTAGAGGAAGTCAGGTTTAAGGATGGTGAATATGTACATAAAGGAGATATCCTTTATGTGATAGAACAGGATCCCTACAAGGCCGAGATTGAGGCGGATATGGCCAGACTTGCCCAGGCCGAGGCAGAGCTGTTCAAGGCCCAGCAACATCTGGAGCGGTTGCGGGCCGCACGTCCGGAGAGTGTTCCTGCCACTGATATGGACAATGCAATAGCAGAGAGGGATGCAGCAGATGCAAGGGTAAAAGAGGCAAAGGCGGTCCTTAGATTGGCGAGGATTAATCTGGGGTATACGCTCATTCATGCCCCGATAAACGGCCGTATTGGTCAAAATTTTTTTACCATAGGCAACCTGGTAGGTCCCGATTCAGGTCCTCTGGCACGTATTGTCCAGATGGATCCAATTCGGGTACTTTATCCTGTAAGCGAAAATGATATCGCAGAAATACAGACGGCATTGAAGAAGAATATCAGAAAAAGTTCTCTTCTCGTCCCGGATATAAGGTTGCCTGACGGCAGCTTGTATCCAATGGATGGAAAAGTAGAATTTGTGGATAACCGAGTGGACAGAAAGACCGGGACCATTTCGGTATGGGCCGTTTTCCCTAATCCGGATGGCATTTTGATTCCAGGCATGTATGTGACCGTACTGGTAAGAAAAGGGGCACCCCGGATGATACCTGTTGTTCCCCAGTCCGCTGTTCAGGAAGACAAACAGGGGCGCTATGTACTTGTCATTGATAAAGATAACCGTGTGTCAACAAGACGTGTCCGCACCGGATTAATGGTTGGCACAGCGTGGACGGTGGAAAAGGGTCTGGCGCCTGGTGACAGTGTGATTGTGGACGGGATTTTGAAGGTAAGGCCTGGACAGAGAGTAACAGTCAAAAAAGATTCTAAATGATCTCACTTCTGTTTATAAAAAGGCCCCGGCTGGCTGCCGTAATTTCCATTATAATCACCATACTGGGGCTTATTGCCCTGTATAACATACCTGTTGCCCAGTATCCCCAAATTACCCCGCCAGAGATCAGGGTAACCGCATTCTATCCTGGTGCTGATGCACAGGTGGTAGCAGATTCGGTTGCCGCACCTATTGAAGAGGAGATTAATGGCGTTGACAAGATGCTTTACATGTCTTCCACATGTGCCAATGACGGCACCTACAGCCTGGGTGTCACCTTTGCAGTAGGCACAGATCCGGACATAGATCAGGTAAACCTGCAGAATCGCCTGCAACTGGCAATGCCAAAACTTCCAAAGGAGGTGGTGGAGCAGGGAATAGATATCCGTAAACGATCTTCAAGCATCATGGCCGCAATCAGTTTTTACTCCCCCAATAAGACCTGGAATATGCTTTATCTGAGCAATTATGTAAGCAGGAATATAAGGGATGCCCTGGTACGGCTCAGGGGGGTTAGCGATATCCTGATATTTGGAGAAAAGGAATACAGCATGAGGGTCTGGCTTGACCCTGACCGTTTGACCTCATTGGGCCTTATCCCTGAGGATGTAATAACGGCCATTCGCCAGCAGAATATTCAGGCCGCTGTGGGTTCTATAGGGGCTGAACCGGTGAAAGAGGCCCAGCAGCTTAAATATACCTTGCGGGCCAAGGGGCGTCTCAAGGATGTTAAGGACTTTGAGGACATCATTGTACGTACCAATGACAAGGGCGGATTGGTGACCATAAGGGATATTGGCCGGGTGGAACTGGGGGCAAAGACATATAGCCATCAATCAACCTTGAACGGCGTACCAGCAGTAACTATTGCTTTGTACAGGACCCCTGGAGCCAATGCCATTAATACTATGGATGAGGTCAGGGAGAAACTCAAACTGTTGGCAGACCGCATGCCAAAAGATATAAGATACAAAATTATCCTTGATACAACAAAATATGTCTCCGCGGCAGTGCATGAGATAGAGCGTACCCTTTTTATAACCTTTTTGCTGGTGGTTGCTATCGTTTATCTGTTTCTTCAGGACTGGCGAGCAACTCTTATTCCCACCCTGGCTGTCCCCGTTTCCTTGATAGGCACCTTTTCCGTACTTTTGGTGTTGGGCTATAGCGCAAATACGGTATCACTGTTTGCCCTTATACTTGCCATAGGCCTTGTGGTAGATGATGCCATTGTTGTAGTGGAAAATGTATATCGTGTGATGGAAGAAGAGGGACTACCCAGGGACAGGGCGGCCGTTAAGGCTATGGGGCAAGTTACAGGCCCTATTATTGCAACTACCCTTGTGCTTTTGGCAGTGTTTGTGCCTGTGGGATTTATGCCCGGAATTACAGGAGAATTATACAAACAGTTTGCAGTAACCATATGCACCTCTGTAGTGATATCTACTATCTGCGCACTTACGTTGAGTCCTGCCCTGTGCGCCACAATCCTGAAAATGCCAGACCCCGTAAGGCATGGCCCCCTTGCCTGGTTTAATAAAGGCCTTAATATTACGCGCAGGGCATACATATCCTGCTCCGCATGGCTTATCCGGAAAATGATAATTGCTTTTCTCTTATTCGTTGTCATTATTGGCGGTTCATATCTCCTTTTTTCAAGACTCCCTACCAGTTTTTTACCATTAGAGGACCAGGGCTATTTCTTTTTTAATTGCCAGCTTCCAGAGGCCGCTTCACTGGCCAGGACCAGCGGGGTTATTGCAAATATCAGTGAAGAAATCAGGAAAATCCAGGGAGTTAGTAATGTAATCGGCGTCAGCGGTTTCAGTTTCCTGAGCGGAAATGCAGATAATGTGGGATTCGGCGTTGTGATCCTTGACCCATGGAATAGACGCAAGGTCCCCGGGCTCAGACTGTCTTCTATAATAGGCAAGTCCCAGGCAATAATGTCCTCTATTTCCTCTGCAAACATGTTTGCATTTCCACCACCCGCCATACTGGGACTGGGCACTACAGGCGGCTTTGATTTCAGGCTCCAGGCCACAGGTGATCAGGACCCTCAAAAGCTGGCATCAGTGATGCGGGCCATGGTTATTGCGGCCAACATGGATCCTGTCCTTAGCAAGGTATTTTGTACCTACCGGGCAAATACGCCGCATATTTATGTCAAACTTGATCGGGCAAAGGCGGAGACCCTGCGTGTCCCTGTAAGCAGGATATACTCCATCTTGCAGGCATACCTTGGTTCTCTTTATGTGAATGATTTTAATCTCTATGGAAGAGTCTATCATGTAAAGGTGCAGGCAGAGGGCAGCTACAGGGATGATTATGAAGATATAAAAAGGATATATGTTCGAAGCTGTAACGGCGACATGGTGCCAATGAGAAGTATTGCTACCATGACTACTATGCTGGCACCCCAGCTGGTCTATCGATATAATCAGTTTGCCAGCGTACAGATCAATGGACAGGCCGCACCTGGCCACAGCTCGGGTGAGGCAATGGCGGCCATGGAGGGGATAGCCGCCAAGGTCCTGCCAGAAGGTTATACATATGATTGGTCATCCATGTCTTTCCAGGAAAAAAAGACGGGTGGCCAGGTACTGATACTATTTATGATGGCCATGATATTTGGTTACCTCTTTCTTGTTGGGCAATACGAGAGCTGGAGTATGCCGGTCCCAATCATTCTTTATGTCCCGGTTGCCAGCCTTGGTGCCTTAATAGGGCTCTGGGTGTCAGGGTTGAGCCTAAGCATATATGCCCAGATAGGCCTTGTCCTGCTGGTGGGACTGGCCAGCAAGAACGCTATCCTTATTGTGGAATTTGCAAGGGATTGTAGGGAACAGGAGGGGTTATCTGTTATGGATGCAGCCCTGAATGGTATTAGAATACGCTTCAGGCCTGTCTTGATGACGGCATTTACATTTATCATGGGAGTCGCCCCGATGTTGACGGCTACAGGGGCCGGGGCATATAGCCGGCGCCATATCGGCACTACAGTATTTTCAGGTATGATGATGGCCACTATAATGGGTATCCTGCTAATACCGGTACTTTTTTATGCTTTTCAATCCCTCAGGGAACATATCAAGGCGTGGCGCATCCGCCGTAAATAGAGGACTCACATGAAGCAATTATCCATCTTAATAATGACTATCTTCTTTATGGGGTGTGCAGCTGTTGGCCCGGATTACACGCCAATTAGACCTGATGCTCCAGACAGATGGCATAGTCCGCTCAAATCGGGTTTGAGTATGAAGGCGCCTGATCAAAAAATGCTGGATAGTTGGTGGACCATATTGGACGACCCGATACTCATCAGATTAGAAGAGCAGGCAGTCAAGGGAAACCTTGATCTTAAAGACGCCCTGGCCAGGGTAAAGGAGGCGCGTGCTGCCAGGGGGATAGAAAAGGCGGATTTATATCCCCATCTGGATGTCGATGGATCCGTTGCAAGGCAGCGGGAGATCAAAGATACCCAGTATTCATTCGGCCTGGATTCCAGTTGGGAGATAGATATATTTGGGGGTATAAGGAGATCTGTGGAGGCGGCACAGGCCGAACTCGAGGCGGCACAAGCCGAACTTCAGGATATACTTGTTACCCTTACTGCTGATGTAGCCCTGAATTATATGGATGTGCGTACTTATCAGGCGCGGCTGGCAGCAGTCTATTCCAATATCAAGGCCCAGGAGGAGATCTACCGGTTAAACCGTTCCCGCTATGAAGCAGGTCTCATCGATGAGCTTGCAGTGCAGCAGTCCTTGTATACTCTGGAACAGACCCGCTCCCAGATACCTGTGCTCCAGCGGGGGTGTGATGCTGCAATGAATCGTATTGCGGTCCTTTTGGGTCTGCAGCCCGGATCAATACACAGGGAATTGAAGGAATTAAGACCTGTGCCATCACCTCCCTGGTCTGTTGCCATAGGCATACCTGCTGACGCCTTGAGACGACGGCCGGACGTCCGTAAGGCAGAAAGGGAGCTTGCTGCTGCCACGGCAAGAATAGGAGAAGCAAAGGCAGAGCTTTATCCCAAGTTCGATCTGTTGGGTACCATAGGACTGGAGGCTGTGGGAAGCAAGGATCTCTGGGACTGGGCCAGCCGTACCTGGAAGATAGATCAGGGTATCACCTGGAAGATATTTCATGCAGGCGCAATACGTCAGAACATAAAGGTGCAGACCGCGCGGCAGGAACAGGCCTTGATTCAATATCAGGACACTGTCCTTAATGCCCTTGAAGAGGTAGAAAATGCCATTGTCGCATACACCAAGGAGTTTCGGCGTATGGATTCCCTGAAAAAGGCGGTAAAGGCGGCTGGCACAGCTCTTGATCTGGCCAAGAGTAAGTACAGGGCAGGCCTTGTGGACTTCAGTGACGTGATGGATGCAGAACGCTCTCTCCAAGGGTTGCAAGATGAATTGGCCTCCAGTCAGGGTGAATCTATGTCGGATCTGATACGTTTATATAAGGCCCTTGGTGGCGGCTGGGTATGTTCCAAAGATTTGGTGCACTGATGGGAAAGAAATACGATCCTGATAAGGTAGAGGATATCCTGGGCCTGGACAGGGCTTGGAGGCGCAAAAGAGGCCTATGGATAGTGTTGATATCTCTTTTTGTGCTGTTGCTATCCATAGGTGCGTGGAACAGATACATTTCTGACAGAAACCATGGCCGCATACATTATAAGACCCAGGAAGCAAGACGGGGTGATCTGACAGTAACCGTGACGGCTACCGGCACCCTCTTTGCTCTCAATCAGGTGGATGTGGGGATAGAGGTTTCCGGTACCATAGAGCATATATATGTAGACTACAACGATCATGTACACGTTGATCAGGTCCTTGCGCGTCTGGATACATCCAAACTGGATGCCCAGGTGTTGCAGGCAAGAGCACAGTTGGAATCAGCAAAAGCTGCCGTTTTGAAGGCAAAAGCAGAAATGAAACAGGCAAAAAGTAAAATGGAGGACATGAAACAGGCATGGGAATTGACCAAAGGCAAGGTGCCGTCACAGGTGGAGATGGATATTGCAGAGGCTGCTCTCATGGCTGCCCTATCCGGCGTGGCGATGGCCGATGCAGAGGTGTCCAAGGCCGATGCCTCGCTAAAATTTTATGAAACGGAGCTTTCCAAGGCCGTTATTCGTTCGCCCATAAATGGAATTGTATTAGCCAAACACGTTGAGGTTGGACAGACCATAGCGGCCACATTTCAGACACCGGTCCTTTTCACGCTGGCTGAAGACCTGAAAGAGATGGAACTCCATGTAGATGTGGATGAAGCCGATGTTGGACAGGTGAGGGCAGGACAGGAGGCGACATTTGCCGTGGATGCCTATCCCGACTCCAGGTTCCCTGCAAAGGTGATGGAAGTTCGTTTTTTTCCCAAGACGGTTGAAGGGGTAGTTACATATGAAACCCTGCTTTCTGTTGACAACTCGGATTTGTCCCTGCGGCCTGGAATGACGGCGACCGCTGATATTGTGGTAAAACGAGTGAAGGATGCCCTGTTGATACCGAATGCAGCGCTTCGCTTTACCCCGCTGAAGCCACAAAAGGTTATAAAAGAAAAACGTGGATTGCTAGGTGCCTTTCTCCCTCATCGTCCAAGACGTGCGCCTCCTGAAAAGGGAGAGGAGATCCCCCTGAAAAGAGGGGAGCGCCTCGTATGGATCCTTAGGGATGGAAAACCCGTTTCCATTCCCATTAGGCTTGGAGGGACTGACGGCAAAGTGACCGAGGTTGTTGCAGGCGATATAAAGCCGGGAATGTCTCTCCTGATCGAAATGGTGATCTCCGGGAAATGAACAAAGGACATAATAATGAAGAAAAATTCCTTATGGAGCTTAAGGGTATTACCAAGATCTATGGTAGCGGGCGTGCGTCCATGCAGGCTCTAAGGGGAATTGATTTAAGGATCAGCGAGGGTGATTTTGTGGCAGTGATGGGGGCGAGCGGTTCGGGCAAGTCTACCTGTCTGAATATTATGGGTTGCCTGGACACACCCACATCGGGATTTTATCTGTTCAGGGGGATTGAGGTGGGAAGCCTCAACCGTAACGAGCGGGCGCTTCTTCGCAGACACTTCTTCGGTTTTATTTTTCAAGGCTATAATCTGCTTGACCGTACCTCGGCCCTTGAAAATGTCGAACTCCCTTTGATCTATCGTGGATTTCATACCCGAAAAAGGCGTTCAGAAGCACTTGAAGCACTTGAGGCAGTGGGGTTACAAGGATGGGAAGGTCATACCCCTGCCGAGCTTTCGGGTGGCCAGCAACAGCGCGTGGCGATTGCCCGGGCCATTGTAACCAATCCTTCGGTTCTGCTGGCCGATGAACCTACCGGAAATCTGGATACTGCCAGAAGTCTTGAGATTATGGATCTTCTCTCCCTTTTGAATCGGGAGAAGGGATTAACCATTGTTATGGTAACACACGAACAGGATATGGCGGCCTATGCAAAAACAAGGATCCGTTTTGTAGACGGACTGATTGCAGAGTCCTGGCCGGAAGGGGTGTGATGATGCTCTGGAATGTCTTCTTGCTGGCCTTGCGGGAGATTCGCCGGAATATAATGCGTTCATCTCTGACCTCCCTCGGCATTATTATCGGCGTTGCTGCGGTGATCACTATGGTTACCCTGGGAAGTGGTGCCACTGAAAAGGTCAAGACACAGATTGGAAGCCTCGGGATCAATCTCATCCAGTTGCGGCTAGGTCAGGGTTTTAGGGGACACGGCGGCATTCGGGAAGAGGTGTCTCCTTTTCATGTGGAAGATGCTGAAGCTGTTAAGAGAGAGGTGGCAGGAATCAGTTCAGTCGCTCCTGCTGCAGAAATGGCAACTCAGGCAATTTACGGAAACCGGAATTGGTCAACCTTGGTCAAGGGAAGTACGAACGGGTTTATGAAAGTACGGGACTGGCCGGTTGACAAGGGGCGGCAATTTACAGAGGGAGAGCTCAGGGGGGGAGCGGCAGTCTGTATCTTGGGAAGCACAGTCTCCAGGGAGCTCTTTGGTGATGAAGATCCCTTAGGGAAAGTTATTCGTTTAAAGAAACTGGCCTTTCGGGTCATAGGGGTGTTCAGGGCGAAAGGACAATCCACATTCGGCAGGGATCAGGATGACTTTATACTCATTCCTCTTCGTACGTTTCAGCGTCGCATGGCGGGTAATGCGGATGTCACCTGTGTGTATATATCGGTACGCGACGGATTTTCTATTGACAGGGCAAAACAGGATATTGAAAGACTCATGCGGGAGCGCCGTCACATCTCCCGGGGGAAGGACGATGATTTTTTTGTACTGGATATGCGGGAGATAGAGGATATTCTATCAGGGACTACGAAGGTTCTCACATCATTACTCGGTGCGGTTGCAGCCGTAAGTCTCCTTGTGGGCGGTATAGGCATCATGAATATTATGCTCGTCTCCGTGACCGAACGGACACGGGAAATAGGCACCAGGCTGGCCATCGGGGCACTGGAGCATGAAGTGCTCCTGCAGTTTTTGGTCGAGGCCGTGGTCCTTTCCTCCCTGGGAGGGATTATAGGTGTTATCCTTGCCATAGCCGTTTCAGCCTGGCTCGCTGGGATCTTATTGGTCCCTTTTATTGTTAATCCCGATATTATCATTATTGCGTTCGCCTTTTCGGTGGCAGTTGGGATCTGTTTCGGCTATTTTCCGGCCCGCAAGGCCGCCCGCCTCGACCCAATAGAGGCATTACGCCACGAATAATCCGGGCCATTATAATTTCAATCTGCGTCATGGGCCGCTGAACGGGAAGCAGCCATTCTGTTTTCTTATCGGGCTATTACGAAGGTACATCAATAGGATATATATGATATTTGGTCGTGTGCTCACCTCTTGACTACTGAAAGAGAATGATTAACTTTTGGACGAATGAAAGAAATAAAATAAAAAGACAAAATGTTGTAAAAGGAGGTGAGAAAAATGACAAGGATGTTGGATCTTATACCACGGACCAATTCACTCTTTCCATCAATTTTTCCAAGGAGAGACCTGTTTGATCGTTTCTTCGAGGACTTTAATATGCCTTCCCTGTTCGAGGATGACAGGGAATGGGTTCCGGCCTTTGATATAAGTGAGAATGAAAAAGAATACATTGTGACTGCAGAATTGCCTGGAATTGATACGAAAGATCTTGACGTGACTCTCTCAGATGGTATCCTTACCGTTAAAGGAGAGAAGAAAGAGGAAAAGGAAGATAAGGGCAAAGATTATCACAGGATCGAAAGGCGTTACGGATCGTTTCACAGGAGCTTTCAGATCCCTGGAGAAATCAAGGCAGACAAGGTAGATGCCTCCTATAAAAACGGGATTCTCAAGCTGACTCTTCCCAAGGCAGAGTCAAGTGTAACCAAGAAGATAGAGATCAAATAAGGGATATTAAGCTCTCCTATTGTTGAAGTCAGCAGTTTTAATAAGGGGCGCCGTTTAAAAATCGAGATGATTTTTTGGCGACGCCCCCATTTTTTTCTTTATTTTTAGGATATGCAACAAATGGTTGATCAAAATCAAGATTTACGAAACATAGGTATCAGTGCCCATATAGATTCGGGCAAGACCACTTTGACAGAACGTATACTCTATTACACCAAGAGGATCTTTGCCATTCATGAGGTGAAGGGAAAAGACGGGGTGGGTGCCACTATGGACTCCATGGAACTGGAAAGGGAGAGGGGAATTACTATCTCTTCCGCGGCTACTCACTGTGAATGGAAAGGACACCATATAAACATTATAGATACGCCAGGACATGTGGATTTTACAATCGAGGTGGAAAGGGCCTTGAGGGTCATGGATGGGGCGGTTCTGATACTATGCGCCGTTGGGGGGGTCCAGTCTCAAACAGTGACTGTGGACCGTCAGATGAATAGGTATAAAGTGCCCAGGATAGCCTTTGTTAACAAATGCGACCGATCCGGGGCGGATCCTTTTATGGTGGTGGAGGATCTACGTCAAAAATTGAACCATAATGCCGTCCTGATGCAGATCCCTATAGGTCTGGAAGATCGCCTTTCCGGTATAATAGACTTGATTTCCATGAAGGCACTCTATTTTAAGGGAGAGAGAGGCGAGGATGTGGTGACAGATGATATCCCGGCCGATCTTTTAGAGAAGGCTATGGTACATAGAGAAGAACTGCTGGAAGCTGCTTCCATGTTCTCGGATGAACTGCTTGAGGCCATCCTTGATGAAAATGTTAATGAAGAGATGATATTGGAGGCGGTGAGAAAGGGAACGCTTTCCAGAGAAATGATTCCTGTATTTATAGGATCTGCTTACAAGAATATAGGTGTTCAGCCTTTACTGGACGGGATAAGCAGATATCTTCCTGCGCCTCACGATGTCAAAAATGTTGCCCTTGACCTCGAACATAATGAAAAAGAGGTCCCTCTTAAGCCTGATCCCGGGCTCCCCGTAGTGGCCTTGGCATTCAAGCTTGAGATTACGCCATACGGACAGTTGACATATCTAAGGATATACCAGGGATCTGTCGGCAAAGGTGACGACCTTATTATAACCCGCACGAGAAAAAAGATCAGGGTAGGCAGGCTGATCAGGATGCACGCAGATGAGATGGAAGATATTACAAGGGCTTATCCCGGTGATATCGTTGCACTGTTTGGTGTTGAATGTTATTCTGGAGACACCTTTACCGATGGTTCTGTGAATTACAGTATGTCAACCATGTTCGTTCCTGAACCGGTTATCTCTCTAACCGTTTCGCCTGTTGATAAAAAGGACGACAGCAAATTGTCGAAGGCGCTAAGCCGCTTTACCAGGGAGGATCCAACATTCAGGTCCTATGTTGATCATGAATCGGGCGAGACCATAATATCGGGGATGGGGGAACTGCACCTCGAGATTTATCTGGAGAGGATGAGAAGGGAATTTGGTACGGAAGTGGTCACCGGGACTCCCCAGGTCGCGTATCGGGAGGCGATTACCAGGAAGGCGCCGTTTGATTATATACACAAAAAACAGACAGGCGGGGCAGGGCAATATGGACGCGTGGCGGGTTTTATTGAGCCGACTGAGGATGGCATTTATGAGTTTGTAAATGCAGTAAAAGGGGGAGCCATACCTTCCGAATTCATGCCCGCAGTTGATGACGGTTTTCAATCCTGTCTCAGAAAAGGACAATTGATCGGATTTCCCGTGCTTGGCATGAAAGTGACGGTGAATGATGGAAAGGCCCATAGTGTCGATTCTTCAGAAAGGGCATTTTTTACTGCGGCGGTAGGTGCCTTCAAGCAGGCCTATATGAAGGCAAAGCCGGTAATTCTTGAACCGGTGATGAAGGTATCTGTTGAAGCTCCTTCCGAGTTTCAGGGAAATGTCATGGCATCCTTGAATCAACGAAGGGGAGTTATTACAAGTTGCACGGAAAGCGGCATATTTACCCGTGTGGAGTCAGAAGTTCCCCTTGCGGAGATGTTTGGTTATGCTACCGTTTTACGGTCGTTGACTCAGGGGAAAGGGGAGTTTACCATGGAATTCTTAAGGTACTTTAAGGTTCCTGAGTCCATGGCCGAGGAGCTAAGAGCTCGTATAAGGGAAGGCTCAAAGGAGAAAAAAGGATTATGAAAAATTTCATTTCAGTCAGCCCGTTGAAAGTGCTTGATCTGTCTTCACGTAAGTCTCTGGGAATTGGAAATCTTGGCGTAGTAATAGCAAGGGCGGGAGTAGGGAAGACCGCCTGTCTGATCCATATAGGACTCCACAGGATTTTTCAGGGAGGGAAAATAGTGCACGTTTCCTTGGATGGAGGACCTGATAAGGTGACGGCTGATTACAATGTCAGGGTGGATGATATTATAAGATATACAAGTAATGGAGGCGAATACAGGACCCTGGTTGAGGAAAACAGGATGATCCTTGTCTATATGAACCAGACATTTGGCCCGGAAAGACTTCGTGCTAATCTGTCAAACTTGGCGGAAAACCTGGAGTTCAGACCGGATCTCCTTATTGTAGACGGGATCGATTTTGAGACAGCCGGGAGGACTCTTTTTGGGGACCTGAAAAATGTCGCCACAGAGTTTGCATTAGAGGTATGGCTGTCGGCCCTTTCCCATCGTCATATCCTCAAAGTTAATGACAGGGGAATCCCGTATCCCTGTCATGAAGTTGATGATATTTTCAGTATTATTATGCAGCTGGAGCCTGCCACGTCAGGAATAGTTTTGAGGCTCCTGAAGGATCATGATAATCCTGTCATCAGCAACGCTGAGGTAATGCTTGACCCTAACACCTTCCTGGTATTTGAGGAAGAATGAGCCGGGGGTTGATCTTGCCAGGGGCAACACACGGCTCTGTGCCAGAAATCCGGCTGGTATGGAGGATTGATGCGTTATGAAAACTGGAGGCTGATCGCCTGTATGCGGTCCCTCAAAAGGGCGGCCTCCTCAAATTCCAACCGTTTGGATGCCTCTTCCATTCTCTTTGTAAGGTCTTTTATGAGGTTGGCGACCTTCTCTTGCGTCATATATTGTGCTTCTTCTTCAGCCACGACTGGGATGTCAGGGACTGCCATATAATCTGCCTCGCATATGGCACCTAAGACATTATTGATATTTTTCTGGATAGTAGTGGGTGTGATATTGTTGTTCCTGTTGTATTCTAACTGTTTTCGGCGGCGTCTATTACACTCTTCAATGGCCCGTTTTATTGAATCGGTCATGGTATCCGCGTAGAGTATGGCATTTCCATGGATATTTCGGGATGCCCTTCCGCAGGTCTGGATCAGGGATCTCTCTGAACGCAGGAATCCTTCTTTGTCGGCATCAAGGATTGCCACAAGTGATACCTCAGGCAGATCCAATCCCTCCCGCAGCAGGTTGATTCCCACAAGTACATCAAATGTTCCCAATCGAAGATCCCGTATGATCTCCATCCGTTCCAGTGTGTTTATGTCTGAATGCATATACTTTACTTTTAATCCCAACTCGGCATAATACTCCGTAAGATCTTCTGCCATCCTCTTTGTCAATGTGGTAACAAGGACCCTTTCGTTTCGTTTGATCCGCTCCCTTATCCATCCCAGAAGGTCATCTATCTGGTTGGAGGCAGGTCTGACTACAATTTCTGGATCTATTAGGCCTGTAGGCCTTATAATCTGTTCCACGGTCATCTGGCTATTTTCCAGCTCGTAAGGTCCGGGGGTGGCGGAAACGTAGATGACCTGCTCAACTTTTGATTCGAATTCCTCAAATTTTAGTGGTCTGTTATCCAGAGCAGAGGGAAGACGAAAGCCATATTCCACCAGGGTCTCTTTCCTTGACCTGTCTCCGCGGTACATGCCGTTTAGCTGGGGAACAGTGATATGGCTTTCATCCAGTATGGTAAGGAATCCCCTTGGAAAGTAATCAAGGAGGGTTGGAGGGGGATCTCCGGGTTTTCTGCCGGTCAGGTGCCTGGAATAGTTCTCTATACCATGGCAATAGCCGATTTCGGACATCATCTCAAGGTCGAACATGGTCCTTTCTTCTATACGTTGGGCCTCCAGCAACTTGTTTTGCGATCTGAAATGTTCGATCTGTTCCTTCAGTTCCTCTTTGATCCGTTGAATGGCATTCTCCCTGACACCCACTGTGGCTACATAATGGCTGGCAGGGTAGACCGTGACCCTGCTCATGATCTTTATCGCCTTTCCGGTCAAGGGATCGATTTGGCGAATGGATTCCACTTCGTCGCCAAAGAAGGTGATCCGTATTGCCCTGTCTTCTTCGTACACAGGATAAATGTCCAATACGTCTCCCCGGACCCGGAATCGTCCCCTGCAAAAATCGATTTCCCCCCGTTCGTAATGGATTTCTACCAATTTTTTTACTGCAGTCTCCATGGCAAGCCCCTCACCAGTTTCAACATATAGAATCATGTCATGGTAGGCCTCTGGAGAACCGAGACCGTAAATACAGGAAACGCTTGCCACTATAATGACATCATCTCTATCAAGAAGCGACCTGGTAGCCGCATGCCGCATCTTATCTATATTTTCATTTATGGATGAATCCTTCTGGATATAGGTGTCTGATTGAGGAATATATGCCTCGGGCTGGTAGTAATCGTAATAACTTACGAAATACTCCACTGCATTTTTTGGGAAAAAACTCTTGAGTTCCCCATATAGCTGGGCGGCGAGGGTCTTGTTGGGTGCAATAACAAGGGTTGGTTTCTGGACCCGGGCTATGACATTTGCCACAGTGAAGGTCTTGCCTGATCCTGTGACCCCGAGTAATACCTGGTGGGAAAGGCCTTTATTAATTCCTTTTGAGAGCGTTTCTATGGCTTCTGGTTGATCCCCGCAAGGTGAAAAATCGGTAACGAGTTCAAACATCGAATCTCCAGATAGTGCCCCGGGCTCCGTCTTCCAGGACAATGCCCCTCTGTTTAAGCAGATCCCTGATCTCGTCGGCCCTGTTCCATTCCTTCTGTTTTCTTGCAGCAGACCTTTCTTTAATCATTTCTCTGATCCAGGCCTCATCAATACGATCTGTTGGGCCTGAGATCTGTCTGAAGAAGTCAGCCGGAGTTTCTTCAAGCAAACCAAGGATGCTGCAGGCGAGGAAAATCTGGCGGCGGTCATGATCGAGTTTTGCCCGATTGGTATCATCCACCGAATCACCACATGCATTCAATATCTTATTCATCTCTCTTACCTTGTCAAATATAAGCCCGATAGCCCCCGCAGTATTCAGGTCATCATCCATCGTGTTTATGAATTGTTCAAGGAATGAGCCATTCTGCCTCTCTCCGGACATGTCTGCAGGAAAACCGGCGGCCCGGGATATATCTCCATCAAATGCCCCTATAAGTTCTTCCAGTCTCTCAAGTGTCCTGTAGATACGGATAAGACCGGATTGCATGGACATGACAGCCTTTTTGCTGAAATCCAGTGGGCTCCTATAGTGCCTGGAGAGCAAAAAGAGACGGAGGACCTGCGGGTGGTATATTTCAAGGGCATCACGGATGGTCAGAAAATTGCCTGTGGATTTGGACATTTTTTCCGATTCAATGGTGACAAATCCGTTGTGGATCCAGTACTTGGCAAATATGCCGCCGTTGGCGCACAAAGACTGGGCCCTTTCATTTTCATGATGTGGAAACAGAAGATCCTTGCCTCCTCCATGGATATCAAAGGAAGGACCAAGGTAATGATTGCTCATTACAGAGCATTCCAGGTGCCAACCCGGCCTGCCAGGGCCCCATGGGCTTTGCCATTTTGGTTCGTCAGGTTTGGCCGCTTTCCACAGGACAAAATCCATGGGATGTCTCTTTTTTTTGTCCACGGCAATCCTGCTTCCGGCATTCATGTCTTCAAGCTTCCTGCCTGACAGTCGGCCATAATCCCTGAACTTTTCTACCGAAAAAAAGACGTCGCCTCCTTCCACATATGCATATCCTTTTTCGACCAGGGTTTTTACCATATCGATCATACCGCCAATATGCCTGGTGGCCCTTGGCTCAAAATCCGCCTTAAGCACATAAAGCCTTTCCATGTCTTCATAAAAGGCATTGATGTATTCCAGGGCGAGGATATCGGTATCTTTCCCCGTTTCATGGGCTCTCGTTATGATTTTATCGTCAATGTCGGTAAAGTTGCGGACATATGTCACATCAAAGCCCTTTGCTCTAAGGTATCTTGAAAGGACATCGAATACGATTGCAGAGCGGGCATGCCCGATATGACATAAATCGTAGACAGTCACCCCGCAGACATACATGCCCACTTTTCTGTCTTCGATAGGTTTAAAGACCTCTTTTCTGCGATTTGCCGTGTTATATAATTTGATGCCCACCTGTTTAACCCCCGGATGCTCCCATAGGATCAGTCTGAATTTTCAGGATCGTCCTTATAATCAGGTCCTTCATGTTTTTCAATGCCTACCAGACTTACTACTGCAAATGCCTCGATCCCCTCCTGTCTACCGCAAAATCCCAACCTTTCCGTGCTGGTCGCCTTGATGTTGATTATACTCGTGGATACCTCCGCTGCACGGGCTATATTTTCCTGCATCATTTGTATAAAAGACGCCAGTTTTGGCCTTTCTGCAACAACGGTTGCGTCAAGATTATTCAGCCGAAATCCACCTTTTTTGGCCCATGTCATTACCCTTTTAAATAAAGAGATGCTGTTTGCATCCTTATAGGCCAGATCGCTGTCCGGAAAATGTCGCCCAATATCACCCATTCCCAGGGCACCAATTATAGCATCAATTATGGC
Organism: uncultured Desulfobacterales bacterium; assembly: GCA_964591255.1. Classification (GTDB taxonomy): domain Bacteria; phylum Desulfobacterota; class DSM-4660; order Desulfatiglandales; family Desulfatiglandaceae; genus CAZQAA01. The sequence goes on from CAZQAA010000211.1 coordinate 24,818, forward strand.
ATGGATGAGGACGTCCGCATCGGAATGCCCTGCAAGCCCCCTGGGATGTGGGACATGGACACCGCCAAGGATCAGCCTCCTCCCCTTTACCAGTTGATGGACATCATATCCGAAACCTATGCGAAACAAGCAATTACCTCTGTCAACGGCAGCTGCTGCAATTGGTACTGGAACAGGTAGCACATCCGGATGAACTTGCGGGGGAGGTAAATTCTCCATCGCTTTTAAAGGAGCATGCTGACATCAGTCGTTTTAGATTATCCCCATTACAGTGGGGGCATGGCACTTTATCGTCACTCCTTATAATTAATGCCTCAAAATTTTTCTTGCAGTCCAAACACCTGTATTCATAAATAGGCATATTGATTACTCCTCATTCAATTCATTCAACAATTTTTTATCATGCAGCCCTTCAATGACCAGAGCGGTCAGGAGAGGAAACATGATCTCATGATGCCCTACCAAACTGTATCCTTTTCCGCCCTCCAAGGTGGGTCGGTGAACCACATTGGTCATGGGCCGATAATGTTTAATGAAATCCATATTGACAGTAGTGAAGCCTTTCACCTTGTATCCGATATTCCTCACAAGGGTCAGGGCCTTTAGAAATACCTCAGGTATAATCACAGCGGATCCGATGTTCATGAATATACCCCCTTCAAGTGAGGAAACTATGCGGCTGAATATTCGGAAATCCAGATGAGATGTGTTGCCTATGGCCGCCCCGTCCACACCTGGATGAAAATGTATAATATCGGTTCCTATCGCCACGTGAACCGTTACAGGTATTCCAAGCTCATAGGCCCTTGCGAGCAGGCTGTGATCTTTATAAGGAAAATTTTCCTTTGTCAACATGGCGCCTACTGATTTACCCAGTCCGAGACCTGTCTTTGCACCTTCCGAGATGGCGGAATTCAGATATTTCCCTGTTTCTTCCGCCATGCCGAAGTTCCCTTCACCTATTTCTGCCGCCACGTCTTCAGAGGTATGCCCGACCATGGCAATCTCTGTATCATGAATTATGCAGGAACCGTTCATGGCTATGCCTGTGACAATGCCGCGCTCCATAAGGTCTATGATAATGGGATTAAGCCCAACTTTTATGACATGCCCCCCCATACCCAAGACAATGGTTTTATGTAAAACAGCAGCCCGTACTATCCGGCCTGCAATCTCTCTCAGATCATTTCCTGCCAATATCCCGGGCAAGGATTCCAGCCATTGGATCATTGATCCCCCCTTTTTCCAGGAATGGCCAAAATGCTCTATCTTTATTTTGCTTTCCCTATCTCTTAGGGAATAACGGTTTACTTTATCTAATGATATGGGAGCAACTTCTTTCATGTCTGGATCTGTTATTCTGCTATATGCCTTTGAAAAATGATATGGTCTACAAGATGACACACGATATGTCCTGCAAGGATATGTGCCTCCTGGATCCTTGGTGTCTGGTCGCATCTTGCAATCAATGCAAGATCTACCACCTCTCCTATCTTTCCACCATCTTTGCCCAGCAGAGCCCCGGTATATATGCCCTTGCTGCGGGCATCTTTGACAGCCGATAATACATTCTCCGAGTTTCCGCTAGTACTGATGGCCAGGAGCACGTCTCCTTCAGTTCCGAGTGCTTGTACCTGTTTAGAGAATATCTTGTCAAATGAATAGTCGTTTCCGATACTGGTAATCACTGAGCTGTCGGTGGTAAGGGCTATGGCCGGAAAGGGTCGCCGTTCAATAGTGTACCGATTGACAAATTCCGCTGCAATATGTTGGGCATCGGCTGCGCTGCCGCCGTTTCCGCACAATAGTAGCTTGTGATTGCCGGTAAAGGCAGAGGCGATCTTTTCGGATAGGAGGATGAGCTCGGGGGTGTTCTCACGGATAAACGCCCCTTTTACTTCCTGACTGTCTTTTAGGATTTCCTCAATAATAGCCTTCATTTAATTATCTTCTCAAATATATTGCCCTGCTGATATTTATTGTGTTGCCATATCAACTTTTAGGGCGGCAAGCTCGTTTATGGCTTTTGCAACCGTCCTCAGCTCTTTTTCCTGTATCGTCCTGACATCTAAGAGAATCTTTTCCTTCTCGACCCTTGTTATGATTGGCGGGTGGTAGGATCTGAACCATCTTTCAATAGACTGGGACGATAGTTTTTTGGGGACCACACACAAAAGACGGCTTGACAATTCGGATAACGGCAGGGCACCCCCGCCTGCCTTTGAATTCCCGTCCGTCAGCTCGATGGAAAAATTCAGGGTATCTGCTTTTCCAATCAATTTAAGGAGCCTCTGCGCCTTTTTTACCAATGAGCTATACGTCTGACATATCATTTTCATGGTAGGAATCTCTTTAATTGCGATCTGTTCATCCCTGTAAAGCCTTAAGGTCTCCTCCAGGGCCAACAGTGTCAACTTGTCAATCCTCAGGGCCCTGTTAAGCTGATTTTTTCTGATTGCGTCAACTATCTCCTTTCGCCCTAAAATTATTCCTGCCTGGGGACCGCCCAGCAACTTGTCACCACTAAAGGTAATTAGATCCACGCCTTGGGCCAGTACCTCCTGGACTGTAGGTTCCTTATGTACACCGTATTGTGAAAGATCTATCAGACATCCACTCCCTAGATCCTCCATTACCGGAATACCGTATCGTCGTCCAAGATCCACAAGTTCGGAGACAGAGGGTTCCTCCGTGAAGCCGACAATTTCGAAGTTGCTCCTGTGAACCCTCAGCAGAAGAGCGGTGTCCGGGCCCATGACTTCTTCGTAATCCATAAGATGTGTCTTGTTTGTGGTTCCTACCTCTACCATCCTGGCGCCACTTTTTCGCATTACTTCAGGTATACGAAAAGAACCCCCTATCTCCACGAGTTGTCCCCTTGATACCACCACTTCACGTCCACTAGCCAGTGTCTCAAGAGAAATAAGCACGGCAGCGGCGTTGTTATTTACCACCATTGCTGCCTCGGCAGAGGTGAGTTCCTGGAGGATCCCCTCTATATGAGTGTATCTGTTTCCCCTTATTCCACGGTCAAGGTCATATTCCAGATTACTATAGCCCCCGGCCACAGTCCTGAGTCTTTTCAAGATCCTGTCGGCCAGGATGGATCGGCCTAAATTAGTGTGAACTATAACTCCTGTAGCGTTGATGACCTCTTTTAGACTTGGCATGGAGATTTCTCCAAGTTTTTCCACTACCTTTAATGAGACGTCCTCAGGGCTAAGCTGAGATTCTACCTGCCCGGTTGCGTTTTTTATCCTGGTGCGCAGTTCATCAAGGACCTGGTTTATAGCCTTTAGGATAAGACCGCGGGGATAGGTATCTGAAATTTCCATCAGCCGTGGGGTCATCAGTAAACGGTCTACTCCCGGAATTTTTCTGAGAATTTTCGCCTTATCGTTACCAGTCACCAGTGCTCCCTTTTTAAACGGGGTTTATCTCCATTTTTGTTTATTTTATCCGCTAATTAATAATAGGCAAAAGATTTTGTTGCGTCAAATGGTTAATAGCCTGTACCTGAAAACTACATTCTACGATTAGGGGGCCAATGCCCCTGTTTTTCATTGACAAATCCGGCAGACTTTGATTATTAGAATCTGTTCACAGGTGAAAACTTGGTTACAATGACTCAAAATATCTACCATGGGTAACTGTCAGTTTTTATTGGAGGATTATGGAAAACAGAGCAAGACCCTTGTTTTTGATTGCAGTTATTACTGAATTATTCCTTCTTGCGTCTTGGTCAATGGTCCTTGCCCAGGAGCCGAAAAAGATGCTTAGCATCGAAGCGTATGATATGCTTAATACCGTTCCAGACACATATCTGATTGACGTCAGGACAAGGGCTGAATACCAGTTTGTGGGCCATCCCGTTAATGCCTATCTGTTCCCTTACATGTTTATGAGTAATGATTTCACATTAATAGATGAAAAGTTTGTCTATAGGTTTGATTTTAAAAATGATGCGTTTATCGGGGAAATAAACAAGGTATTCAAGAAAACCGATAATCTGCTCATTATTTCCCGCGACGGTACCCGAAGTGCCCTTGCTGCTCTCGACCTTGTAAATGCCGGTTTTAAAAATGTGTACGATGTGGAAGATGGTTTTGAAGGGCGATTATTTCCATCATTTAAGGATAGAAACAAAGACAAATTCTATAGGCAACTGGCAAAAAGGAATAACGTCTACGGTCTTAACCAAAGACGTCACTATGGATGGCAGTGGTGGGGTCTGCCATGGACTTATGAAATGGATTCTAAATTCATATATCCCCCTGATCTTAGACAATGCAAGAAAGAATAAGGAGGCTCGCTATGGAATCTGATGAATTGGTTTTGCTTATGAAACAGGTGGAAGAGAAAGGCATAGACTGGCAAACGGTTGAGGAAAAGACAAAGGTTTCACATGACCTTTTGAATCTTTATGCCAAATCCGGTCCGGTGCCGGTTACGCTTATAAACAGTTTGAAGACTCTTCTGGAAGAACCTTCCACGAACAGTTGACAAGCAGTTTCTTGTCATCAATCGTCCACTCTTAAATTTCGCTCGGAACTGGTGCTAGACCCTTCGATGTGAGTAAAGATGTTATTGGGGGTCTTTGATCTTATACCTCAAATGGAAAAATAAGACCTGGTTTTTTAATAGAAGAGATTGATATAGTGCGTTATTATAAACCATTCTCATGCTGTCGGGTCGGAAAACACTATTGCCTGTTTCAAAAATATAATTTGTTACGAAAGGAGTGAGGAGAGTATGTCTGAATTATTACATGTAACGGATGAAAACTTTGATGAAGAGATTATCAATTCCGATATTCCTGTGATGGTGGATTTTTGGGCGGAGTGGTGTGGTCCATGCAGGATGGTAGGTCCTGTGGTGGAAGAACTGGCCGAGGAATTCGAGGGTAAGATAAAGGTTGCCAAGATGAATGTGGATGAAAGCCGTCAGACTCCTGCCAGATTCGGCATCAGGAATATTCCCACACTGATCTTGTTCAAAGGTGGCGAAGTGGTACAGACAATTATTGGTGCCCAACCAAAAAGTTATCTTGAAGAGGCACTGAATAAGTTGTTGTAATTTTTAGCTGTTGAGATAGGGCTTTGACCAGAAATGAAAAAAACTCTGTAGAGGACCTTGTTATTATTGGTGCCGGTCCTGCAGGTCTAACTGCAGGGCTTTATGCCGCAAGGGCGCGTCTCCGCACACTTATTATTGAAAACATGGTGCCTGGAGGACAGGTCTTGCTTACTGATCGGGTCGAAAACTATCCCGGATTTCCTGAAGGAATTTCCGGATTTGATCTAATAGACAGGATGAAACGGCAGGCCGAAGACTTTGGGACAACTATTATAAACCAGAAAGTCAGCAACTTGGACCTTGCCTCGGAGAAAAAAGTCGTCTTAACCGATAAGGGCCGTATAGAGTCAAGGGCATTGATCCTCGCGTGTGGTGCCACATCGAGAAAGCTCGGAATAGATGGAGAGCAGATTTTGACCGGCAAGGGAGTTTCCTACTGTGCCACATGTGATGGTCCGTTTTATAGAGATCAGGTGGTGGCTGTGGTGGGCGGTGGCGATACTGCCGTACAGGAGGCTATTTTTCTGACCAAGTTTGCCAGCAAGGTCTATCTCATACACCGCAGGGATGAGTTGAGAGCGGTCAAACTGCTCCAGGACAGGGCCATGCATGAGAGAAAAATAGAGTGTGTATGGAATACCGTACCTGTGAAAATAGAAGGGGAGACCGGTGTGGAGAGTCTGGCTGTAAAAAATGTCATAACTGGCGAAGTGAATTATCTCCCGGTACAGGGTGTATTTGTCTTTATAGGTTTTGTCCCCAATAACGATTTGGTTAAAGGAATGCTGGACCTTGATGAAAAAGGTTTTGTACTGACAGATGAAAAGATGGAAACATCGGTACCCGGAGTATTTGCCGCCGGAGATGTAAGGTCAAAACTCCTTCGACAGATATCGACTGCCGTGGGTGACGGAGCCACTGCGGCCTTTGCGGCTGAAAAATATCTTGAAGGATTAAGATAGTGAATACATATAACCAGTTAGGTGTATTCAAGTTGTTAGGGGGCTTTATTATTGCCGCCTGTCTCCTTTTTGCCTGCACGCCTCCGCCTGAAAGGATGCGTTCGGAAGAAGAATCAGAACCTGCCCGGCTAATGAAACAGGCCATGAAAGATCTTGAGGATGAATACTATGTCGAGGCGGTAGAAATCTTTCAGAAAATAAAAGACAGATATCCATATAGCAAATTTGTTATTCCTGCAGAGCTCAAGATGGCAGATGCCTTTTATATGAGGGGGCGGTATGACGAGGCGTATGAGGCCTACAGGGAGTTTGAAAGGCTGCATCCCAGGAACAAGAATATCCCCTATGTGATTTATCAAAAAGGGATGTGCCATTATAGCAGAGTTGATACGGTTGATAGAGACCAATACCATACCTTTTTGGCAAAGGAAGAATTTGAGCGGCTGGTCAAGAGATTCCCGAATTCCGAATATGCCAAAAAGGTCTTCTGGAATATAAGAAGATGTTACGTGAATCTTGCAGAAAACGAGTTGTATGTGGGCAATTTTTATTTTAACAGGGGAAAATATCGGGCGGCCATGGCCAGATATCGATATCTGCTAAGGAATTATCCTGACCTTGGCCAATACCACGATGCTATAGAGTATCTGGGCAGGTGTGAGGTAATACTTGCCCAAAAAGGGGTTGAATCCCATCTTGCAAAGGCTGAATTGCTCCAAGAAGAAGAGTCGCATATCTGTCACCCGTGCGAGCGCATCAGACATGGAAGGCCAAAGGCATTGGAAAGAGAAATAGACGAATCTCCTTAAATATCGGTATCTTCCACAAATTCATATAAGGAATATAGGGCATCTTTCAGTTTTTCGGGTCTGTTTCCACCGCCTTGAGCCATATCAGCTCTGCCTCCTCCCCTTCCGCCAACCACATGTGCCGCCCTTTTTATGATATCTCCCGCCTTGAATTTTTCCGTCAGGTCTTGTGTAACAACACTCACCAACATAACCTTGTCTTCTTTTTTGGCACCGAGGAGTATAATGCATGAACCCAGCTTGTCCTTTATCCGGTCGGCGGCCTCTCGAAGGTCACTAGGAGACTCTGCGGTTGTTTCCATAGCCAATACCTTTATCCCGTTTATCTCCTTGACAGCGGATATAAGGTCTTCCGATTTTTTTGTGAGCAACTTGGCCTTCAGGGATTCAATCTCTCTTTCAATCTTTCTGTAATCTTTTAGTATATGCTTAATACGTTCTCCCACTTTGTCCGAAGCAACTTTTAAGAGTAATGCAGCCAGTTTTAGTTCACTGTCCTGTTTTAAGGTAAACTTGATAGCGGCCTCGCCGGTTACGGCTTCAATCCTCCGTACATTTGCGGCTACTGCGTTCTCATTTACAATGCGAAACAGCCCGATATCCCCGGTACGGGCGGTATGGGTACCTCCGCATAATTCCATACTAACACCATCACCTATTTTAACAAGCCTCACGATTTCACCATATCGTTCTTCAAATATGGCCATGGCACCGGTCTTCATAGCTTTTTCCTTGGTCATTTCTTCAATAATTACCGGCAGATTTTCCCTGATAAGCCTGTTTATCATAATTTCAATTTCTTCCAGGGTTTCCCTTGAGACCTGGGTAAAGTGGCTGAAATCAAAGCGTATCCTGTCATAAGAAACCAAAGATCCAGCCTGTTTAACATGCTGACCCAGAACTTCCCGCAGGACGGCATGGAGCAGATGAGTTGCGGTATGGTTTAATTCTGTGGCCTTTCTCCTGTCCTTATCTACTATCGCCTCTACTTTGTCGCCAAAAGAAAGGACTCCCGATTCCATCTGTCCGTTGTGGACAACAAACCCATGGCCGAATTTCAGCGTATCCGTCACCCTGAACTTTGTTTCTCCATCCATAAGCCAGCCGGTATCTCCTGTCTGTCCGCCTGATTTACCATAAAACGGGGTCTGGTCTAGCACCACTTCTGCCTGTACTCCTGTCTGAAGCGAGGAGGTCTCCTTCCCGTCAACCAGCAGAGCGACAATTTTTGCTGTGGAAGAGAGGTTATGGTAACCAATAAAATGCGTAGTAACACCACGGTCCATCAATGATCGGTAAATATCTGGAATTTCCGCCTCACCGCTACCCTTCCATGATTTTTGTGATATAGCCTTTTGCTTCGACATGGCCCTTTTATAGCCGGGTATATCGACTTTTAGGCCTTCATCCCGGGCCACATCCTGAACAATATCAAGAGACAGGCCATATGTGTCATATAGTCTAAAGGCAACATCCCCTGGTATTGTATCGCCCCCTGTGGTTCTTAGCTTTTTCAGCTCTTCCTCAAGCAACGTCATGCCATAATGCAAGGTGTCGGCAAATCTCTTCTCTTCATTGTTTACGACACCTTTGATGAAGTGCTCGGATCTGATAAGTTCACTATAATCCTCTCCCATAATTTCGACAACTTTGCTTATGACAGAATTTAGAAAAGGACCATCAATCTTAAGGAGTTGGCCGAAGCGTATGGCCCTTCTGATTATTCGCCTCAGCACATAGCCCCTTCCCTCGTTAGACGGTATTATCCCGTCGCCAATTAAGAAGGTTAAGGCACGGGCATGGTCCGATATAACTCGAAAGGCCACATCCTCTCTCTCATTATTGCCATATTTTTTGCCGGAAAGTTCCTCTATCAGGGCAATAAGACCCTTAAAAATGTCGGTATCATAATTGGATGTGACGCCCTGTACTACGGCAGTCAATCTTTCAAGGCCCATGCCCGTATCAATATTTGGATTTGGAAGGGGAATCAGTTTTCCGTCCAGGTCTCTATTGAACTGGGTAAAAACCAGATTCCATATTTCCAGATAACGATCGCAATCGCATCCCGGCGCACAATCCTGCCTGCCACACCCGACGGCCGGGCCCTGATCAATCAGGATCTCCGAACAGGGCCCGCATGGTCCGGTGTCCCCCATGGCCCAAAAGTTATCCTTTTCTCCCAGGCGAATTATTCTGTCTCTATGTAGTCCAATTTTATCCTCCCAGATTCTGTAGGCCTCGTCATCATCTTCATAGACAGAGGCATATAACTTATCCTTTGGAAGCTTGTATATCTCGGTGAGCAATTCCCATGCCCATATGATGGCTTCTTCCTTGAAATAATCGCCAAAGGAAAAATTCCCAAGCATTTCAAAAAAGGTGTGGTGTCTGAGTGTATACCCTACATTTTCAAGATCATTGTGTTTTCCTCCAGCCCGCATGCATTTCTGAGAACTTACGGCCCTGGTATAAGGCCGCTTACCCCTTCCCAGAAAGATACTTTTGAACTGGACCATACCGGCATTTGTAAAAAGCAGGCTGGGATCGTCTTGCGGGATCAGAGAGGAGCTTTCCACGATCTCATGGCCATGGGTCTTGAAGTATTGCAAAAATGTCCGTTTTATTTCCCTGGAATTCATAGTGGCTATAACCTGCTGCTACTCGTTTTTTTCTTCCACCCGTTTGAGTCCTGATTTTTCCATAACCATAGCTGTTATCTTTTCCATAATATCTTCATGCTCAGCCAGAAACTTTTTTACATTCTGTCTTCCCTGGCCGATCCTATCGTTTCCAAAAGAATACCATGTCCCGCTCTTTTCCACTATCCCGAATGATACGGCCAGGTCCAAAAGATCTCCTTCTTTGGATATCCCATGGCCATAGATGATATCAAATTCGGCCTCTTTAAACGGGGGGGCGATCTTGTTCTTGACAATCTTCACTCTTGTCCTGTTCCCTACCATTTGATCTCCTTCCTTAATGGCCCCTATCCGGCGAATATCCAATCGCAGCGTAGAATAAAACTTGAGGGCATTGCCACCTGTGGTCGTCTCCGGATTTCCGAACATGACTCCAATCTTCATCCTGATCTGGTTGATGAATATAACGCATGTCCTGGATTTATTGATGGTCGCAGTAAGTTTTCTCAGTGCCTGTGACATTAGCCTGGCCTGGAGCCCTACATGTTGGTCTCCCATGTCGCCTTCGATCTCGGCCCTCGGTACAAGTGCAGCAACGGAATCTATTACCAGCACATCTATGGCACCACTTCTGACAAGAATTTCGGCAATGTCCAATGCCTGTTCACCCGTATCGGGCTGAGAAACGAGGAGGCTGTCCACATCCACTCCAAGTTTCTTGGCATAACTGATGTCGAGGGCGTGTTCGGCATCGATAAAGGCAACCATCCCATCCTTTTTCTGGGCTTCAGCGGCTATATGAAGGGCAAGCGTGGTCTTTCCGGAGGATTCGGGACCAAATATCTCCACCACTCGTCCCCTTGGAACTCCTCCTACCCCCAAGGCGATATCCAGGGCAAGGGAGCCGGTGGGGATGGCAGGGACGTCAATTACGCGTTCTTCCCCCATTTTCATAATGGATCCCCGACCGAATTGCCTTTCGATCTGGGAAATGGCCTGGTCTACGGCTTTATCTCTATCCATGGATTTTCCTCCCAAATAAGGATGTTATAAAAATTCAGGGTTGTGATATAATAGCGATCCAAAGAGAGAATTGTAAATCATTGTCCTATAAGAGGCCACGCGTGGAGCTTGGTGTAGACTGCTCCAGTCTTTTTCAGGTCACTTCTGAACAGGGAAAGTTCCTTTAACATAGAAACAGGACTGGTAATTTTTTTATATCTCTCCAGAATATCCGCCAAGTTGTTGTTTCTGCCACGCCCTGTTGGAAACCTCCCAAGAGTAAGGTGTGGTTTGAACGGTCTTTTTTCCTCTTTGATGCCGAACGGTATTAGTGCTTTCTGTAAATCATCCCTGAAATATGACATTCTCTCAGTATCACCATTTAGCCCTAACCACAGGACCCGTGGATTATGCCTTTTTCCGAAGATATCGGCCCCGGTTAGGGCTATACGGAACGGAGCATAATTTCTGCATATTTTTTCAGATACCTTGCTTATGGGTATAATATCTTCTTCCTTTATGTTTCCCATAAATACCACAGTAAGATGGATATTTTCCACCTTTACCCAGCGTATATCCAGAGAGAGTCTCTTTATTTCGAGAACAACGCGGAAAATAATTTCCCTGATATCTTCTGTCAGTTCAAATGCTAAGAAGGAACGAATCCCCATTAAGGTACCTTCTGATCCAGTCCAGGGCCATCATTGATGCATTTAATCTTATCTTGTTTCTGTTTCCCCGAAATAGATATCTGCAAGAGACCAGCTCATCGCTTGAGGAAAGACCGATATAGACAGTCCCAACCGGTTTGTCGTGGCTTCCACCATCAGGGCCGGCTATACCTGTTACGGCTAGTCCCAAGTCCGTTTCCATATTCTTCCTTATACCATGAGCCATTTCCTTAACCGTTTTGTCGCTTACGGCCCCATGGTTTTTAAGTGTATCGGGATGAACGTCTAAAAGGGAAATCTTGGAGCGGTTGCTGTATACTACAGCACCACCCTGAAAATATCCCGAACTCCCGGGAACCTTAGTCAAACGGTATCCTATAAGCCCGCCGGTACACGATTCGGCTACGGAGATGGTTAGATTTCTGGACAAAAGTATGGCACCTACTACATCTTCTATCTCAGCGTTTCCACTACAAAATATATATGGTCCCAGGAGATCCCTTATCTCGGATTCAATTTTCTCTAGTTCCTTTTCAACTTCTGTCTCATCACTCTTGCTCAGTGTAAGTGTGATGTGGTTTTCAGGAAAGTGGGGATAAAAACCCAGTATAACATCCCCTGTCTTTCCAGCCAGACTTTTCAATGTTTCTGCAATTTGAGGTTCGCTTAATCCATACAGCTTCAGAATTCTTTGCCTGACAAAGGGTAATTTTTCGTATAAACCTATGATTTCTGGCAGCACGAACCGATCCATAAGATATTGCATCTGATCCGGCACCCCTGGAAGAAAGTAGAATAAAACATCATTTTTTTCCAGGGAAAATCCACATGCCTCACCATCAGGGTCTAATATTCTTGAACCTTCAGGCATCCATGCCATCTTTTCAAGGGAGGCGGTCATTTTCATGTTCATGGATTGGGCGCGATTCTTGATATGTTCAAGAATTTTTCTGTGCAGGGTTAGAGGTCTTTCCAGTGCTTTTGCCACGATCTCATTTGTTATATCATCTTCAGTTGAACCAAGACCTCCTGTTACAATCACAACGCGTGAATCCTGCAGGGCATTTTTCAGGGCCTCGGAAACCATTTTATGGTCATCACCGATGGAGGTTATTCTGGTTACATTCAGGCCCAGCGCCGTGAGCTTGTCAGCGGCATAACACGAATTCAAATCAAGGGTCTTGCCCGAAATAAGTTCGCTCCCTATGGTAATAATTTCACAGGGTGTCTTCATTCTGTTTCCCCTCCTTAAAAAAGATTCCACAGATGAAGGGTGATAACAACTCCTGCCCAGGCGTATAGTCCTGCCAGGATATCGTCCATTACAATGCCGATTCCTCCATACATGCGTTCGGCCTGTTTTATGGGAAACGGCTTTATGATATCGAATAAGCGGAAAAAGATAAAGCCGAGACAAATGACCGACCAGGAAGTCGGCAGAAAAGACACGGCGAGCAGGAAACCTGCAACCTCGTCAATGACAATTGCCGGGGGATCTGGCAGTGTCAACATGGCTTGAGAACGATCCGATGCCCAGATAGCGGTTACTATTATTATGGTCAGGCATAATATCCTGGAGATTATGCTGAATTTCCAGCACAGAAGGACAACAGGGATTGCTGCAATTGTACCGCATGTGCCAGGTGCCACCGGAAAAAGACCGGTGCCGAACCACGTAGACAACACCAGCGCAATTTTTCCGGATAGTGAGGATTTCCGGAAGACATCCCGTATCATAATTATGTTAGCCAGGTCTTTGTTTGAAAGCAAATAGATGATGCCCTTCCTTGGTTCCAAGTCTCCCGGACCGGTCTTTTCACAGAATTGTGAGCAGGGGAAACTTGCCTGCTCCGCATTCCTTCTGACAAGCGCAGGGCTGCGGCTTCTCCCACTGAATAAGCCTGGAAAAAACGGCGCCCTCCCGACAGTTACTGTAGAAAGGGTATCATCATTCACCCGATGAGACAGGAAGTCTTAGAAAGAGCGGAAATGTTACTATATCAATAAACTATCAGACTGAGATTTTGATATCAAGCAGGGAATAATTTTTCCGTAGTAAAACCTAATTCTGAAATCATGGGGCTACTTTTTTGTTAACACCCATGACCCATTCGTAGATTTTTCTGAGTGGAAGCCTGTTCCTTATGGCTATTTCCCGACAGGCGGCATATTCAGGCATAATCAAAGAGATACCGTTGGATTGTACGATTTTATTGACCCTGATTTTGCCCCAGGGGCTCTCTATATTAGTATCATATCGTTTTAGTATCTTCCTCTGTGAATATCGGTATCGTATTCCAAGGGTGGCGGATTCCAGGAATATCATATCCATCAAGTTGTCGAGCTGATCAGGACGTCCCATGACCTGGATCTGGATTCCAGGCCGATTTTTTTTCATTTGAACAGGAAAAAAAGCCACGTCAAGTGCCCCGGCTTCAAACAATCTATCCATCAAATAGCCCAACCACTCAGGATTGGTATTGTCTATATTGGTTTCGATAAGGACAACCGTTTCAGTCTCTTTTTCAACCTGTTCATTCCCTATAATAATTCGCAGAAGATTGGGCCTGTCGGATAAATCTCTGCTTCCCACTCCGTAACCAGTTTTTTCCATCACCATGGGAGGCATTGCTCCGAAATCGCTTACAAGGGTTTTTATAAGGGCGGCTCCGGTGGGAGTAACCATCTCCTCTTGAAGACCAGAACCCGAGACCGGTATGCCCTTGAGAAGGGAAAGGGTCGCAGGAGAAGGGAGAGGTATCCTTCCGTGGGAGATATCTTGGAATCCTGAGCCGAGCGGAATGGGTGAAGCTACTATCTTTGTAATCCCCAAGCGGTGGATGCCAAAAGCTACCCCAACAATATCTATAATGGAATCTGTTGCTCCTACCTCATGAAAATGGACTTCTTCGAGTGAACAACCGTGTATTTTTGCTTCAGCCTCCGCAAGCAGTTCAAATATCTTGAGACTTGTATCTTTTACCCCGACATCAAGGTCGCTTTTCAGAATTATGTCACGGATAGAATTAAGAGTGTTTGGCTCCTTCCCGACTTTTTCAAGAATGACCAACAGTCTTGTGCCTGAAATTCCTTTCCGGAGTTCCCTGCGTATATCCAGCCGATAACCGGTAACAGGAAGCGTATGAAGAGCCTGATCTAATTCTTTAAAACAAAGGCCTGCATCAAGAAGGGCGGCCAGGAACATGTCGCCACTGATACCGGAAAAGCAATCCAAGTAGGCCGTAGTCATTGTGTCGAGTCCCTTTGATATGATTCTATTTTATGTTGAAATTTTGAAATGGTTCCAAAGAGGAAAAGCCCATAGATGTTTATCAAGAATAATACGAACTGGATAGAAAAGGAAGGGGAAAATGTCATGGAAAGATACGGAAAATAGGATTGACTCAATTTACTGCAACTTATTATTATAAGAAAAAGAAGTTATTTCTAAGGTGATGAATGTAATGCCACTTAATGAGCTCTTACCAAAGGCTGTGAGACTGTATCCCGCCAGGGAGGCGGTGGTTTGTGGGGATATACGGCTGGATTATGAAGGTTTTTCCAAACGTGTATGGCGTCTTTCGAATGGACTGTTGCATTTGGGTATAAAAAAGGGAGACTGTCTGGCCGTACTGCATGAAAACTGTCACATATTTCTTGAGCTTTATTTCAGCGCCGCCCATCTTGGTTTAATACTCTTGCCTCTAAATATCAGGCTTGCACCTGAGGAACTGTCTGTAATACTCAGGGACAGTGGCGCCTGTATCCTGGTGGCACAGGCAAAATTTCAGGACAGGGTCTTGGCATTTATAGACGATACCCGGAAGATTCAGGAAATTATCTGGACACAGTCAGGGGCTGGAGAGGAGGAGCCCGAAGGTCTAAATTATGAGGATATTATAGCAGGTGAATCCGAAACGCCGCCGGTCCATATCCATATCCGTGATACAGACGTGGCTCACCTGTATTATACCAGTGGGACCACCGGCAGACCAAAGGGTGTGATGTTGACCCATAAAAACGTAAAGGCCCATTCTCTGGGTGCTATTGCTGAGCTTCAACTGACCGATGGAGACCACTGGATACATGCTGCGCCTCTTTTTCATCTGGCCGATGCATGGGCCACCTTTGCTGTTACCTGGGTCGGTGGGAAGCATGTCATTATTCCTTTTTTTGAACCATCCGGCATATTCAAGGCCATTGAGCAAGAGAAGGTGACCATAACAAACCTTATTCCCACGATGCTTAATATGATGGTCAACCATCCGGAAGTTGGCAATTATGATTACTCGAGTTTGCGTGTGCTGATGAGTGGAGGCGCACCTATAGCGCCTGAACTGGTCCGCAGGGTCATGGGAGTATTCAGATGTGATTATATACAGACCTATGGCATGACAGAGACAAGCCCGTATCTTACACTTTCCATTCTCAAGAAACATCTCATGTCCCTGCCCAGGGAAGAACGGATCGGATTCAAGATTAAAACGGGGCGGGAATTTATTAACGTAAACCTTAGGATAGTGGACAGGCAGGGAAAAGATGTGGCAAGGGACAACAGAGAGGTTGGAGAGATTATTGTGAAGGGAGACACTGTGACTCCAGGATACTGGAATCTGCCAGAGGAGACCCAGAAGGCAATCAAAGATGGCTGGCTTTATACCGGAGATCTGGCCGTAATGGACCGGGAAGGCTATGTCACTATTGTTGACAGGAAAAAAGATATGATCCTGACCGGCGGAGAAAATGTGTATTCAACCGAGGTAGAAAATGTGCTCTATAGGCATCAAGGGATATTAGAAGCAGCAGTGATCGGGATACCTGACAATCACTGGGGCGAAGCAGTGAAGGCCTGTATAGTACTAAAGGAAGGTTCCAGTGTAACAGCAGATGAGATTATATCTTTTTGCAAACAACACCTAGCTCACTACAAGGCACCCAAGAGCGTAGAATTCCTGGATGCCCTGCCAAAAACCGGCTCGGGAAAAATATCCAAAAAGGCCTTACGAAATAGCTATCGGAACGGTTAACAGTCCTGTATCCTTGGAAAATTTCTTAACCATTTGTTGTAAGACGATCGGACAGCACGAGGAGATCCTTTTCCACCATATTGTCTGTCCGTATTTCATTAAACGGGATCGCATAACCTCGTCCTGAGCTTACAGCCGGCATAAGCCGTGATGTTCCCGCCTTTAGATATTCGGACACATTGTATGCCATTCTCTGGGCCAGTGTTATATCTTGGTTATTGGGGGCAGCCCCTCTGATGTCCCTGGAAAATGACTCACAGACCACCTTCCTTTTTATTTTTATGCCAGTTGCCAAAAGTTCTTTGTAAAAATATTCTGCCGCATTATCCTTTATCCCCTTCTCATTCCTCTCATCCTTTTTGTAACCCTCGGCTACAACAATTACACATTCATCACGCCTGTTTAGGGCCTCCACCACTTTTTTATGGTCAATATCGGTGTTGGGAAGAACGGCCAAATGGGCCCTGGAACCGAGGCAGGAATGGAGGGCATGAAAGCCACTGCTCGCACCCATCATCTCTATTATATAGGTTCTCTTATGAGTCCTGGCATCGGCCATGTAACATCTGATCTTTTCAGAACCCATCTCTATGCCGGTATTTTCACCTATGCATTCGGTGCCGGCAATATCGCTGTCGATGGTAACAGGTATAAAAAACACCTGTATGGAGGTAGATATGAGATCACAGAGGGCCTTGGTTCCTCTAAACGTACCGTTACCGCCTATTGATATTATGGCTTTTACATTTTTTCTTTTAATGGTCTGTGCCGCCTTTTTCTTTATTTCATCCTTCACAAAATCCTTATACCTTTCGGTTCTAAGTTGTGCTCCACGCCATTCTGACAAAGGAGCAGCATGAAACACGCCCGGGACATGGTCTAACTTCTTAAACAGTTCAGGATCATAAACAAGCCGTACAAAATCGTCATCATTACCTGTTACAAGAGACTTAAAACCTTCACGTGTTGCATACACTTCTCTGCCGATCCCTTCCAGGTGATAAGTGATAAAGGCGGTAACAGGGTTGTATCCAGGGGCGCAGCCGCCATCCTGGATAAGGAGGACGTCGATTTCATTAAACATTCTCTGGCTTTCCAGCTTTGTTTTTCTTATCTGCGAAGATATCCTTTCCCCAACCCTGATCCTGGCCAGCAGTTCATCTGGATCAACAGGTTTTTGGAGAAAGTCGTCAGCACCTTCGTTCATGCACCTTATCTTATCCTCCTTTGCCTCTTTGGCACTGACTATAATAAGATATATATCGGAAAGTTCGGCATCGGGGTCGGATTTTATATAGCGGCATAGCTCATGGCCATCCATCTCAGGCATCATCAGGTCGGATACTATGATATCCGGGATCCAGTCTTTGATCAGGTTCACGGCCTCTTTACCGTTTCCAGCTCCCCTCACCTCAAGTTCTGAAAGTGATTTCAGGATTTTCATGTAAAGCTCCCGGGTAGTTCTGTTGTCTTCCACCACCAGCACCCTGAATTTTTGCGCCATAATCATCCTCCATGGTTTAGTATGTCTTTCTGAACGTACTTATTCCCTTAGCCCTTGCCCAGTTCCATGGCCCTATCATATGCTGCTTTAACTGCCTTTTTTATCATATTCTCAAGACCCATATCTTCAAAAACACCCAGGCCGGCTGCAGTTGTACCCCCTGGAGACGTAACCATCTCTCGCAGTCCGGACAAGGGAAGATCCGATTCCCTTGCCAGGTATGCAGCGCCCAAAAAGGTCTGAATTACCAGCCTAAGAGACGTATCAGGATCAAGGCCGATATTGATACCGCTACTCACCATGCACTCCATTATTCTAAAGACATATCCGGGACCACTTCCGGACAGGGCGGTTACTGCATCCATCAGGTCTTCTTTCACTTCTATAGTGTTTCCCACGGCATTAAAGATGTTTTTTGCTGTAGACATGTGCTCATCCTCTGCCCATTGTCCACGGGCCAAGACACTTATGCCCTTCTGAACAAGGGCAGGAGTATTCGGCATCACCCGGATTAACGGGATATCTCGACCTATGATGGAGTGAATCATCTTGAGTGGAATTCCTGCGGCAATAGAGATAACCAGATGTTTTCCAGTGAGTTCTTCTCTAATTTCTTCAAGTACTTCACGCATATTCTGAGGCTTTATTGACAGTACCACTGTTGAGCATGCACTCACAAGATCCCTGTTAGACATGGTCTTGATACCGAATTTATCGGATATGATTTTCAAGGCCTTATCACTATTGTCTGAGGTAGCCAACTGATCCGGCAGATATGTACGGCTTTGAATAAGTCCCTTGATTATGGCCGTCGCCATGTTACCGGCACCGATAAAACCCACTTTTTCACTTCCTCTCATACAATACCCTCCGTTTATAACATACCATGAAGATTATACTATGATAGATGTTGCCGTTCAAGAAATAGTATTGCGCATGCACGAGTCGAACAGGCGGGAGAGTCGGGGTAACAGGTCAAAAATTTGACTGATGAGGTAAAGTCTGGGCCAATTTTATAAATACAGTACAATTAATTTTTTGTGTAACATGTTGTTATTATATGTTTTTATGGCAAGTTTCTTTTTGGTATAATTTTTGCTTTAAATTTTCCGGTAGCAGGGTTTTTAAATAATATATAAAAACATGGTGGCAATATGACAACAGAGACGGTTAAGAGAGTGAAAAAAGATAATCAGCCTTTAGTAGAGCCGGATAATAAAACATCTGACCATGATTTTTCCCGGAAAAGGCTTATTGCATTAAATGCAGCATTTGAGGCTGCCAGGGCCGGGCAGACCGGATCTGAATTTGCCTTGTTGGTTGATAAAACCCTCCATATGGCGACAAAGACAAAAGAGGAAGATGTTAAAGATTCATCAATCTGTTATTTATTATGATTCGGGGTTCCATTGAGAGTGGAATTTAGATTTTTTATGGTGGGATGCCAGACTTCGTGAAAATGTTCCCAAAAAATGGTTTGCGCAAGGACAAACCTGTTATGGACTGATCCGGCTCCTTTCATCTTTTTATCCCAGGATTCCTGTAAGGCCCTCAGCCTTTTTTTCTGTTCTTCATCCCTTGCACTGTTAATAACCTCTTCTATCATTCTTCTTCTTTCTTGCTCAAAGATGAACCTGTTTTCTTTAAATAGTGCAGATAGACGGGCATGCTCATTTAACGCATGTTTTTCTCTCTCCTGCCTTTCTTGCTCCCAGCTACGTCTTTTCATATTTTAATCTCCCCCGAGGATAAAGATATGAATTTAACTGAATGCAAACAGCGTGCCGATTTGTAATTTTGATATATCTTTATAAATTTCAAATAGTTAATGAAGGGATAGTAAAGCTGATATATGATAAATTGTGAAGTGAAGGTTATAATATGTATATAAATATGTAGTTTATTTCATACAGCAATTGGCTTTACCAGCCATCCGGTAACGATTCTGGATCAGGGTGCATCAGACAGGGCAAGTCTCAAGGTATTCATGCCTATTACGGATCCTCTTATTCTTATAGCAGCTATGCTGCCGCCCATTGTCCAAGAAAATGTTTTTTCTATATCATGGCCAATAACGGCCACGTGTGCATTCACCGCATAGTCCTTCTTCTTCTCTTGTACAAATCCCAAGATGGCAAGCCCTATGTCTGCCTTTCCCTGTTCCATTGTTTTACGTGCGAGTTCAATAGCAGATTTTTCATCTGGATCAATGTCGTTCTTACATAGATATTGGGCAATACGTGTCTTGTCAGGGGTAACCATGCTCATTAACAACTGATGTGAAGGGAGTTGGTAAAATTTCTGTGCCGCCAATCCGCAGGAAAAGGTCTCCATTATTGCGAAGGTAAAATTTTTTTTAGTCAACATGGAATCGATTACACTTTCAAGTGTATCGTCATCTTCTCCAAAGATTTTGTTGCCCAGCCTGGACCGAATCTTTTCATAAATCGGCTTGATAAAGGTATCGGCCCGTTGCCCTTCCCTTGGTCTGGCGGTAATCCGTATCCTTATTCCCTCTTCAGAGGTCAGGATACCCACTTCAGGGTCTTGACCGGGCCTGATAAGATCGCCGATTAGGCGATCCACCTTACTTTCACCAAGACCGATCACTTTTAATACCTTGTATTTTATCTCCCGGTCGTTGAGATTAAATCTTTGTATGATCCACGGTATAATTTCCTTGTCCAATAGAAATTTCAGCTCTCTTGGCACTCCGGGAAGACATATGATTTGGGGTCCACCGGCGTTGGTAATAAAGGCGGGAGCTGTACCGATGGGGTTATTGATGACAAGGCTACCGGCAGGTACATAAGCCTGTCTCCGATTGTTATCAGGCATGTCATATCCATAGCGCCGAAATATATGTTCGATCTGTTCCATCAGGTCTTCCCTGAATTCCAGATCCATCCCTACGGCTTGGGCAACGGCTTCACGGGTCATGTCATCCAGGGTAGGACCCAGACCGCCGCTTGTAATTACTATATCACATCTTTTAAGCGCTAAACGGATAACCTGTATTATTTCCTCAAGCCTATCTCCTACCGCTGTCCTGAACCGGACGTTCACACCAATTTTGCCTAATTCCCTGGCAAGATAGGTAGTATTCGTGTCAGTAATTTGACCAAAAAGAAGCTCGCTGCCTATGGTGATAATTTCACAGACAGGCAAACCGGAATCATGCATATTGGTAGATTGCGTATTCGGTTTTCGTTCCCAATAAGGCATCAATCTCGCGTACCAATTCAATCCTGCGCTTGATATTTACACAGGCTTTCCAGTCATCAAAAGACTTCCATGTCCCTATCACCACGAATTCTTCTGGATCGTCGAGATTTCTCAGAGTTTCTCCGGAGATATAACCAGGTTGCGCTATTGCAAGAGTCCGCAACTCAATTAAGAGAGGGAGCAACTCCGCCTCTTTGCCCTTGGGCACCTTTCTTTTGATAATAGTCTTCACGGCAGACATGCTTTCCCTCCTCAATCCATTACCTGTTTATGAAGAACAGGCTGGCAAAAGGTATATCCTATTCATATACTATTAATATGGCATCTGCCTCAATTGTGTCACCCTTTTTACACTTTACTTCTGTCACTGTACCGCCTGATTCCGTAATTACAGGCAGTTCCATTTTCATGGCCTCAAGGATGACTATCTCGTCTCCTGCATTGATGGTATCTCCTACGTTTACTTTTACCTCGATCACTTTTCCCCCCATGGGAGCCCTAATTTCACCCACAACAAAACCTCCTCTTAATAGTTATTTTAACTTATACCACGATGGTCCTTTGAAAAAAAGCACAATCGGAATTTATCATGCTATAGAGAGACTGGCCTTCTTTATCCCTGGAGTGGTGCCAGACGTACATTTATTTCCCGGGCACGTTGCATAATGAGCCTGGGAGTCAACATGTGATTATGGGGACATATGGATTTTGGATTTTGATAGGCAGCTTCAGTAAAGGCCACAATATATTTTCGCATTTCGGGAAAAGAGATTACTTCGTCAACGAATCCTTTTTTTGCGCAATAAACCGGACTTGATTTTTCAAAATAATCCTTTACCAGTTCGTTCATCTTTTCGATAACCGGCTCGAGTGGTCGGCCGGCATCCTTTTCTTTCACCAGCCTTCTCGCGAAAGTTGCCGCTGCAGCTGTTGGCCCATACATGACAGTTATCACGGTCGTCGGCGTTCCCAGGGTAAAGGCATTGTGATTGTTGGCTGTAGGTCCACCCATAACATAATGGGCAGCTGCCGTACCCTTTCTCAGGACAATACACATCTGCGGCACATCAGTCTGTTCAATGGAATATATAAGTGATTGACCCAAACCAAGCAGCTCCGCCTGTTCCGCCTCATCTCCCACATCAATGCCTGTTGTGTCCTGGAACCAGACAATAGGGATCCTGTCACGACCGCATAAGGTGACAAAGGCATTCATCTTTATCAGTCCCTGGCGATAAAGTTTGCCTCCCACACCCATATAGGATGAGGTGTATTCCGGATAATTTTGCATCAAAAAACCTTGCCTGTTTCCTATGATCCCTACCAATAGACCGTTTATTTTGGCCAGGCCAGTATAAATTTCCGGTCCGTAATCCGGCCCGTATTCCATCTGTTCGCTATTGTCAACGACACGGGCAAGCACTTCACTGAACCTGTAAGCCCTCCTCTGGTTGAATTCAATAATATGGTTCAGGTCTTCTCCTGGAAATTTAGGCTCTTTCGGCTCGGCAACCCGGAAGAAAGAGAGATCATATGCCGGCACCATGGACATATATTTCTTGATGGCATCAAGCACATCTTGCTCAGTATCATACACCTCTTTAAAAAATCCGGTTTTGTTATAGTGGATATTTGCACTTCCGGGTGGTAGTTCCTTATAGTGCTTGGTAGCCTCGATAAGTTCTTCCGCCGATTTAAGATCAAAGTGCCCTTTTGGGCGCATCCCTCCCACAATTCCTCCACCTCCAACGGCCATGTTGGCATCCTTATGGGCCACAAGTATGGTAGGGCTTATGGCCTGATATCCGCCACCAGCTGGGTTTGTTCCATATATGCCGGCGATAATAGGTACTCCCAATTTTTCCAGCTCGGCATGGCGAAAAAAGGTGGTACCGTTTCCCCTCCTGTCTGCGTATACTTCTTCCTGTTCTGTGAGCTTTACGCCGCTGCAGTTGACGATCCAGACCAGGGGCACACGAAGTCTTTTGGCCATATCAGTTACCCTGAGTTGGTTTTCCGCTTGTCCGGAAATCCAGGCTCCTGCCAGGACCTTGTTGTTAAATCCAATTACAACGGCCCATTTGCCATTGATTTTGGCCAGGCCGTCCACAACACCTGTGGTTCCCTCCTCATTGAATTTTGGGTTATAAAGGGTGTGAAGAGGACACCAACTACCTGGATCTATAAGATATTCGATCCTGTCCCATACTGTCATCTCACCCCTTTTCTTGATTTTCTCATCAGGAATTCCGGCGTTCCTTACAGCCTTTATAGCGCTGGCAACCTCTTTTTCCACCTCCCTGATCTTGAGAACGTTTTCTTTCATATTCTCCTTCTGTTCAGAAGTGATCGGTTTCCCGAGAGGTTCCATTTCTTCAAAATACTGCCTCATTCTTTGCCTCCTCATTATCCTTGGCGATTTTTAGCCAAAAATTGAAGTTAACAGCCCAATAAAAAGGGGTGAGAGAATCTTTCTCATGCGACCCTCAGTGCCAACTTGTGGGATACGTGCCTTAAAAAGGAGAGTCGCCAGCAGAATGTCATTGGGCTGATATGATCGAATTATTTTTAATAATATTAGATCATGGAAAGGAGTTTATTCACACCCTTTTCAATCCCCTTTGCAATATCTTTTATGCCCGGGCCAAGCATATACGCAGGAGCGCTCACTATTTTATTTTTTTCGTCCACTGCAATTTCGTCCACTGCGCATACAGTGTGCTTAACCCCAAGAGCATTTAATGCCATGATTGTTTCCTCATGGCTTCCAACGGTTACCTCGGGTGAATGGGTCTTTAATGCTGCTCCCACAGTTGCGGGCGCAATGCAAAAGGCACATATGGGTTTATGCTTTTTCAACATTTCTTCGAGTAAGCTTTTTACCTCCGGATTAACATCACATCCTGGGCCCTTGAAAGCAAAATCGCTCAGATTTTTGGCGGCACCGAATCCACCGGGCAGGATCAAGGCGTCAATATCATCGGCATTTATATCCTTCAAATCCTTAATATCACCCCGTGCGATCCTGGCAGATTCCACAAGCACATTTCGTGATTCCCCCGTTTCCTCATTCGTAAGGTGGTTGATAACATGGGCTTGAGGAATATCAGGAGCCATACAAATAATCTCTGCCCCCGCTTGATCAAGGTATAACATGGTCAGCACGGCCTCATGTATTTCGGCCCCGTCAAGGAAGCCACATCCTGACAATAGTACACCTACTTTTTTAGACATCTTTTTTCCTCCTTTTTATTCATATTTCACTGGGCATATGAGCGCAGACAATTTCTGCTATATCATACACTTTTTCTTCTTCAGTAAAGCCCTTTAATCCGTCCGTCATCATGAGAAGACAGAAGGGGCATGCAGTGGCAATCATGTCTGCCCCTGTCGCCAGGGCTTCTTGAGCCCTTGCCCTGTTGATCCTTGTTCCCTCTTCTTCTGCCCAGTAGTTTCCTCCGCCGCCCCCACAGCAAAAGCTTGACTTTCCGTCTCGAGGCATTTTCGTTAGATTCCCCACCTTAGAGATAATGTTGCGTGGTTCAGTCAGAATATCATTATGCCTGGCAAAATAACATGGATCATGAAAAGTAATCTTGCTGGAACCGTCATTGATTTCAAGCCTGTGGGTTTCCATCAGGCGCTTGATCATAACTATATGGGGAATGACCTCATATGTTCCCCCCAACTCAGGATAGTAATGGACAAAGCTATGATAACAGTGGGGACACATAGTAATAATTTTTTCAACGTTAAGAGTTGAAAAATCCTCGATATTTTGGAGGGCCAATTCATTAAACAGAAACTCGTTTCCCATCTGTTTTGCAGGGTCACCGGTACACCTGCTATCTTTTAGGATCCCAAAGGAGACCCCGGCCTTGTGAAGGATATCAACCATGGCCCTTGCAATTTTCTGTGCCCGTTCTTCATATATGATAGAACAGCCGATCCATAACAGGTATTCACTTTTTCCTTTTTCAAATATAGGCACATCCAGTCCCTTTTGCCAGTCTTGTTTTCCTGTTCCGGTACCAAAAAAGGGATGGCCGCGGGCTTCCAGACTTTTGATTGCCTTGCCGGCCAGTTCCGGGACTCTGCCTTCCTCCATAATTAGATAACGCCTCATTTCTATGATATCGCGGAGGTGTTCATTCCCTACAGGACAGACATTGGCACAGGCACCACAGGTGGTGCATTGCCAGAGTTCATCCTCAGAGATTGAATCTCCAATGAGATTAATGCGTTCTATCTCATTCCATGTTTCTTGTGGAGCAGCAAGGAGTCTTGGACCATTAGCAAAAAGATTTTCCTTGATAGAGAGAATGATTTCCTTGGGAGATAGGGCCTTGCCGGTACTGTTTGCAGGACACTGGTCCATACAGCGGCCGCACTCGGTACATGTATATCCATCAAAGAGTTGTTTCCAGCTTAAATCTTCTACCTTGGATACACCCAAGACATCCAGTTCTTCTGCATCAAAATCGATCATAGGGAGATGGACAAGAGGCGGGGGATAATGTCTGAAAAAATTGGCCGGTACTGCCGTAAATACATGCAGGTGTTTACTGTTTGGAATGTAGTCCAGGAAAAATAGCAGCACAACAAGATGTACCCACCACATAATTTCGAACATGTTATGGTTGAAGTCATGAATACCGGCCATGTTAACAAAAAGGTGAGTTAACGGCATCCAGTCTGCAGCAATGCTTGAAAACCCTCTCTCTTCCGGATTGACGAGGCGCAGGGAGTTCATGCCCAGGAGGGTGATCATTAAAATGCAGATGAGACCCAGTATCAGATAAGCGGTCAGATGGTAGTTGATTTGCGTGGGCCTTAAAACAAATCTCCTGAAAAATGCCATAACCATTGCCAGGATAACGACAACTATAAATATATCTTGAGATAAGAGGAAGATGTTGAAAATGGGATATCCCAAAAAGGAGAAATCAAAGCCAGGAATAATGCCTCCCAGGACAAACTCAATCTCGCCGGGAAGAAGGATCAGGAATCCGAATATAATAAATATATGCATGATCCCGGCATAGGTGTAATCTGCTACGGGAACACGGAACTGAGAAAATTGAAGGATGCTTTGTTTTATCGTCGTCCAGAGCCTTTTTATGGGCTGCTGGAAACGGTTTTCTTCCTTGCCTATGGCCAGCAACTTAAACAGATAGATTACCCGGTATGTGAAATAGCCAAGGGACAGGATTACTCCAACTGTCGCCAATACCGATTTCATAAGGTTTTCTCCGTATCTTATTTGGCCTTTTTGATCGTCTCGATCAAGATCGGAACGACTTTCTTGTAGTCTTCCACAATACCGAATCTCGCGCGCTTGAAAATGTTTGCCTCTTCATCCCTGTTTATGGCAATCACGCATTTTGCATTGGTTATTCCTGCCAGGTGTTGGCTTGCACCTGAGACACCTATGGCAAAATATATTGTAGGCGCCACTATCTTTCCCGTCTGGCCTACCTGGAGTTGCGGAGGCATCCAGCCTTCGTCCACTGCCCCTCTTGATGCCCCCACTGCCCCTTTGAGGAGGTCAGCTATTTCCCTGAGCATGCTGAAATTTTCAGCGCTGCCTACACCACGCCCGCCGGTAACTACAACCTCTGCGTCTTCAAGTGGAATCCCCTCGGTCTTTTCTTCCCTTTCCGCTATAAACGTGACGGCCTTTTTTTCAATGGCCAACTGAAGTGTCTCGCTGGTACCTTCCAGAGGGTCTTTTTCAAAGTAATTGCGTCTTATAGTAATCACAACCGGTGTTTTTTCTATCTTGTATTTTGCAACACTCTTTCCGCCGTACAGGGGTTTTTCCAGTACAAGATCAGGTGTGATTCCCGTTACCTCCGACATGATCGGTGCAGAAAGGTGCACGGAAAGAGGGGCTGCAATACCTCCCCCGATTGTGGTGGAAGTCAAAAGAATAATCTCATAGCCTTCTTTTTTTATGAGATCCACAAGGGATGGAAGTATATTCGCCCCTATGGTCTCTTCTGTCTGGAAGACCTTGCCAAATCCCCCGGGCACGGCCCCTTCACCAATGGCCACAAGATCGGGTGTGTCTCCGAAGACCTTGCTTGCTGTAACCAATTCCCCCAGCCTGTTTGGATCGACGATTTCCACGATGAGTGTCTTCATAGATAACGTTCCTCCTTTAGTTTGTTCAGGAGCATTTCAGCGGCCTGGTTTATGTCATCAACAGGCAAAAACTCGCAAACAGATTCTATGGTTGGGATCTCCACGGATATCTCCTCTGCAGGCATGGGATCTGTATCTATCCCGGGAATTTTTTCCACAGGCATCTTCTTGGCCGCCAATATCCTTCGAACCGGAGGAATGCGTGGAACGTTGCTTGTGTCGTCAGTGATGGAAATGACGCCTTTACCTGCAAATTCCATCTCTCTTGACCCTTTTTCTGTTATCTGATTTACTTTCCAGTTGCCATCAATGTTCTCTATCTGGCTTATCTGTGGAATAAAGGTATACCCCAACATCCCGGCCAGAATTCCTGGCACAACACCTCTGTCCATATCTGCGGATTGTCTGCCCGCAAGAACGAGATCTACATCACCAAGCTGTTGAATCGCCATCTTCAAATTGGCCGCTATCATATTGGGGTCATCCGAGCTTCCAATAACCAGGACCAGCTTGTCTCCGCCCATGGCGATGGCCTTCCGCAAAACGGGTATGTCATCTTCCCTGCCATAAGATATGATTGTCAGCTGGGCGGAATATTTTTCCTTGATCTGCACCCCCACTTCAACGGCATTTTCATCATAAAGCCCGATCATTCGTGTATATCTTTCATGTGCCCTGCCATTTACCAGCTCAAAGTCGGCGGCAGGCACCTCATAATCGGGTACGACTTTAGCGCATACTGCAATATGCATTGGTAGCACCTCCCAGGTTATTCAGACCGGCCCTGAAAACCGATCAATTTCCCTTGTATTCAGGGGCCCTCTTCTCGGCAAATGCCGTAAATCCCTCTTTTCTGTCCTCTGTGTCTCTCAAGATTCCCCACATAAGATGAGAGAAGAGGATTGCATGGTCAATAGGCATGTCCTGCCCGAGGACAGCAGCCTGTTTTGCCGCCTTGACTGATAAGGGCGCGTTGGCCGCGATACGTTCAGCATATTTCTTTGCAAGGTCCATTAATTGATCCGGTTCTACCAGATCGCTTACAAGTCCAACCCTATATGCTTCTTCTGCATCGATCATCTCTCCGGTCAGGAGCATCTTCATGGCAATTGCCTGAGGAATTGCCCGGGGAAGGCACTGGGTTCCGTTCAGGCCGGCAAGACTTGCCACCTTTACCTCGGTCAAACCAAACTTGGCCTTTTTAGAGGCTATCCTGAGGTCGCAGGCAAGGGCCATCTCGAGACCGCCGCCCACTGCATACCCGTTAATAGCCGCAATTATCGGCTTCCACATTTTCATGTATGGAATTATCGGCATACCCTCATTCAGGTAGGTTGCAGCCATACACTCCTTGGGGGGAGGGGTCTTCTTCATATCCGTCCCTGTGGAAAAGGCCTTTTCTCCTGCTCCGGTCAGTACAATAACGCGAATTTCACGATCTTCCCTGACTTCAGTCCATATATTTTTCAACTGCTCAAGAGATTCAGGATCTAATGAATTCATGGCCTCAGGCCTGTTAAGTGTGATATACGCCACATGCCCTTCTCTTAAAAAATCAACGCCCATTGTTAATTCCTCCTAATAATCCTTTTCTACAATAAATGGATCATACGGTTTTTTTGATCGCAGAATTTGTCTTGCAATCAACCATCTGTGTATCTCTGATGGTCCTTCCAGGATTCTCCATATCCGTACCATCCGAGCTACATACTCGATGCCGAGTTCCCTTGAGACTCCCAGCCCGCCGTGGAGCTGGATTGCCCTGTCAGCTACGCGTGTCAGCATCTCGGTTGCAGCCACCTTTACAGCTGCTCCTTCAACACGCAGGTCCTTGTATCCCTGGTCTGATTTCCATGCCGCGTAGTAGAGCAGCCACCTTGTCTGCTCGAGTTCCATAGTGGAGTCTGCAATCCAGTTCTGGACAGTCTGTCGCTCGGCCAAGGGTTTCCCGAATGTAACCCTGTTGTTGGCCTGCTCGATCATCATCTGTATAAGCCGCTCCGCCATTCCTGTACAATGCGCGGCCAATTCGATCCTGCGCACTCCAAATCGATTCTGAAGGGGGATGAATGCCTTCCCTACCTCTCCAAGAACCGCATCATCGTCAACTTCCACGTCCTCAAGTATTAAATCCCATACGGGCATTGCCCCGATAACCGGGATCTCCCGGCCCTTACGAAGACCTGGATGATCCCTGTCTATTAGAAACGCAGTGAACTTGTCCTTGGCGGGAGCATCGGGATCTGTGACGGCAATCAATATGAAGAAGACGTTTGGATAATCGAGCTTGCTTATAAAGGTCTTTGTCCCGTTTATTATCCACTTGTCTCCTTTTTTAACAGCCCTGGTTTTGAGGCCGCTCACGTCGGAGCCCGCATCTGGCTCCGTGACTGCCATTGCAGAATCAATCTCGTCATTGCAATAGGGAACAAAATATTTTTCCTTCTGCTTTTCGTTACAGCACTCTTTCAGATAGTAGAGGTTTGGTGCATCAGGGGGAAGGGTAAAACCGTGATGTGAGAATCCTACCAGGCACTTGCACATCTCTTCTACTACCAAAGTCTTGGCCAGCATGCCGAGACCCTGGCCGCCGTATTTTTCCTCAACTTCAAGACCCCAAAACCCGAGTTCCTTCGCTGCCTTCAATAATCTTGCATGATCTTCCTCAGAAATAAGGGGACCGGGTTCTGTCCACAGGCTTAGCTCTCGATCGAGAAGTCCCTTTTCAAGGGGCATCATTTCCCGTTTAACAAACTCCCTCATTGCCTCTTTCAACATCATATATTCTTCAGGTATGGAGAAATCCATTTTCAACTCCCATGTCAAATTGCAGGCGGATAGTTGGGTGTGCTCACAAGTCGCCGTTTAATCAGGTCAACACCCCTTTTTCCACCAGTTTTGAGATTTCATTGTCCGTGTAACCCAAAAAGTCCGTCAATACATCCTCGGTATGTTCACCAAGAAGCGGTGCAGCCTTGTTCATTTGTATAGGCGTCTTGGAAAAAAGAATCGGCGCCCTGTTGTAATTGCTGATTCCCATCTCTGGATGCTCCAAATATGCCCAAAACCCCCGTTCAATCAGGTGTTCGTCTTCGATCGCAGCACGTGCATCATTTACAAGCCCGGCCTTGACACCCCCTTTTATTAACTTCTCCATCAATTGTTTACCGTATTGCAGACGGGTCCAATTTTCTATTTTGTCATTTAATTCCTGCTCGTTTTCTTTGCGGGCTGACAGCGTCGAAAATTTTGGATCATCCGCCCATGAGGGATTGTCCATGACCCGTTTAAACGCGTACCATTCGTCTTCGGTAAAAACAGCAATCGCAATCCATTTCCGGTAACCGAGGGTTGTGTATACTCCGTGAGGCGCTGCATCGGGATCGCCAAAACCGATCGGTCCCAGGATGTCGCCATTTGCGGCATATGTCATAACATCCATAGGTTTCATGGCTATTGAAGCCGCCAACTGGGAAACCGCCACCTGCTGGCCCTTTCCCGTGACTTCTCTATTCAGCAATGCCGCTATTATCCCAAAAATAGTATGGCTCGGGACCATCACGTGGTCTGTGTAGTTGGTTCCTGTACCAAAAGGCCTCTGGCCCTCAAAGGCGCTTTGCTCTGTAAGGCCACAAAGGGCATTCAGGTTGACGCCAAAACCCATATAGGAGCTGTGGGGACCTTTTGTTCCCTGCAGGCTCATGGTGACATATATGATCCGAGGGTTAATTTCTTTTACATCATCCCATCCAAGCCTCCATTTTTCCATCTGCCCGACTCGAAAATTGTTGATGATGATGTCGCTTTTTTTTATTAGCCGGACGGCTATATCACGGGCTTCTGGATGTCCCATATTGAGGGCTATACATTTTTTGTTAGGATTACGGTTGGCAAAATATCCGCTTCGTTCCATACCCTTCGCTATTCCGTCCTTAAAAGGACCTCCAAGCCTCAAGATGTCCGGCCTTTTTTTGCTTTCGATCTTTATGATTTCGGCACCACACTGACCCAGAACATTGGTGGTTATCGGGCCTGCTCCTACCCAGGAAAAGTCACAAACAACGATTCCTTCCAGTGCCCTTTTCCATTTATTTCCCGACATGGATAACCTCCTCTTTTGACAGGGTATCAATTTCATCCTTTGTATATCCGAGTTCTTCCATAATCTCGGCGGTATGTTGGCCAAAGGTGGGCGCCGGAGTGCCCAGGCGCCATTTAAGATTGCCGAATTCATACGGGGGCCCGGGATAGGTCACTTCTCCGCCGCCTAAGGATTCATGATTGAGGGTCTGCCAGAAATTAAGAGACCTGAGCTGTGGATTTTCAAACAGGTCTTTACCGTTGCTTACAGGTGAAATAGCCGTTTTGGCTGCTTGGCCCGCATCATAAAGATATAGCTTGTCATGTTTCATTGTGTATTGCTCAAAGATCCTGCAGAAGGTCTCATATCCCTCATGCGATGACCGATAAGCGGGTTCTATCCATTTGTCATCGTCGAAGACTTCCCATTCTGCCACATTTTCGTTTTTCATCCAGGCTACAAATCTGTCCCACATTCCCTTGTTTTTTCCCATAATTGCAACGATGACCACATAGCCATCCTTACATGGATGGACGGTGGCAGTGCCCGCCTCCTTGCCCCTTCCGCGCCTGTTTTTTCCCTCTAAATCATAATACTGAATGGCATTTTCAAGGGCCATTCCTACTGCTTCCATACAAGATATATCTATAAATTGTCCCACACCAGATTTTCGCGCAAACAAGAGTGCTACAGCACTTCCCACCGCTGCATATGCCTCAGCCATTCTATAAGACTGATTATCACAGGCCCTCACAGGTTTATCGTTGTCCACGCCCGCCAGAAAGAGGAACCCCCCCAGGGCCGAGCACGTGAGATCCGAACCGGGAAATTCCGAGTATGGGCCTATATGTCCAAATGGAGTGATGGATGTATGTACAAGCCTTGGGTTATGGGCGCTCAAAATATCATAAGAAAGCCCGAGGGCTTTCAGGTATCCGGGAACAAAGCTTTCCAGCAGTATGTCGGCTGAGGCACACAGTTTGCAAAACAGGTCCTTTCCTTCCTCTTTTTCCAGATCCAGGGCCATTCCCCTCTTGCCGGCATTGTAATAAAGGTATTGTAGGCTTCTTTCCATACCAGGTTCGTTATTGTAGAACGGCCCACGCTTCCTTAAAGGATCTCCAGCTATCGGCTCTAAATGGATGACATCGGCACCAAGCCCTGCATACAGTTTTGCTGCATATGGACCAAGTTCCCCCGTGAAATCAATAACCCTAACGTCACTCAATGAGTCAGTGAGTCCTTTTTCAGCCATTTTTGCTCTCCTGTCCTTGTAGGCATCAATATATTTTTTTCTAACCTGAAAAAAGGCTCCTGCCTCCACAAACATAAAGGACCTGTCCCGTAATATATGACGCTTCTTCATCTGCAAAAAACATTACTGCATTGGCAATGTCATCCACATCACCGAGTTTTCCCGTGGGCTGTTTGGAAAGCAGAAAGTCTTTATTTTTTTCAGGCAGGGCATCCCATAACGGTGTATGGATTAGGCCGGGAGCAATACAATTGGATGTGACTCCTTTCCTACCCAGTTCAAGGGCCAAAACCCTGGTAAGTCCCACCATACCCGCTTTGGCCGATGAATAAGGCGCCTGACCAGGACCTCCAAGCCAGGCGCGTGAAGCGATGTTTATTATACGTCCGAATCCCTGTTCCACCATATGTCCGTGTACGGCCTGGCTACACAGGAATGTCCCCTTTAGGTTTACATTAATGGTGACGTCCCAATCAGCTTCACTGAGTTTCCGTAATGCGCCTGCTTTTTCCATCCCCGCGTTGTTAACCAGGATATCCACTCCGCCTAATTCATCGTTGATCTCGGAAACCATCTTTTCCACATCTTCCCTGTTGGTGATGTCACAAACCTTGCCTATGACATCAAGACCTTTTTCTTTAAATTCCCTTACGGTCTCATTCACTTTATCACTGATAATATCGTTTATTACGATTTTTGCCCCATTTTCGGCCATACGCATTGCAGTTTGTTTACCAATACCGCTTGCAGAACCGGTTACAAGTGCTGT
>CAZQAA010000212.1:0-13051 GCA_964591255.1 uncultured Desulfobacterales bacterium
CAGGCTTCCTTTCTCATTCAGATAGGTATTTTTTCTATATTATTAATAGGATTATTCTATCCTTCTCTTCACGTCATGATCTCATGGTGGAAAAGGGACGATTATACTTACTGTTATTTGATTCCCTTCATAGTCCTTTACCTGTTATGGGAAAAAAGAGATGAATTGATATCTCTTGATTCCATTCCATCATGGGCGGGGTTGTTCCCCCTGATTATGGGGCTGTTTTTTTTCTGGGTCGGGGAATTGGGGGGTGAATATCTTACTCTCTACATATCCTTCTGGCTGGTTGCAGTTGGGCTTTGCTGGGTTCATCTGGGATGGCAAAAACTGAAGGTAATATGGTTTCCCCTTGTAATGATACCTGCCATGTTTCCCCTTCCCAAATTCCTCAACACCAAGATAACCCTCAAGCTCAAGCTTATATCCTCCCAGTTTGGCGTCTGGCTGATGCAGACATGGGGGATGTCGGCATACAGGGAAGGAAATATTATTGATCTCGGGTTTACACAGCTACAGGTGGTGGATGCATGCAGCGGGCTGAGATACCTCTTTCCGCTTATTATTCTTGGGGTGCTTCTTGCCTATTTTTGGAATGTCAGGCCCTGGAAAAAGTTGGTACTGGTGGCATCCACTATTCCTCTTTCGATCATCACCAATGGCCTGCGTATTGCCCTTACGGGAATCTTGTACGAATTCTGGGGAGCAGAGGTAGCAGAGGGATTTTTCCATGGGTTCTCTGGGTGGTTTATCTTTATGTTCTCATTTCTGATACTGTTATTGGAAATGAGGGTTTTACGTTTTAAGTCTTGTGTCTCAAGTACGAGGGCAAAAGACAAAAGCCCGGGGAAAAAGGAGCAGAGAAAAGAGGGTATTAAGAATTTGGAAGTCCAAGATAGAGGGTCTATTTTATTCCCTCAATCTATTGTTGCCATTATTCTGCTTGGCAGCACACTTGTCCTGTCCCAGGGAGTCGAATTCCGGGAAAAGATTCCCATGAGCAGATCCTTTTCAGAATTCCCGCTCAGGGTGGGAAAATGGGTGGGCACCCGGGAGACAATGGAGCAGAAAATTATCAACAGCCTGGATCTCAGTGACTATCTGCTTATTGATTACAGAGACCCCGGCGGCAAGTCCATCAACTTCTACGTTGCCTACTACGAAAGCCAGAGCAAGGGAAAATCGATCCATTCTCCAGCCACCTGCCTGCCCGGTTCGGGCTGGATATTCAACCAGGCCGGAGAAATACGGATTCCCACCCCAGGGTACCATAACGGATCAATTCCAGTAAGACGCGCATACATGCAAAAGGGGGCATACCGCCAAATCTCCTATTACTGGTTCCCGCAAAGGAATCGTATCCTCACTAACGCCTATCAACTAAAAATTTACAATTTCTGGGATGCCCTGACCAGGCAAAGGACTGACGGCGCCCTGGTGCGTGTTATCACTCCGGTATATGAAAAAGAGGGAGTTGAAGATGCGGACAGGAGGCTGAAGGAATTTGTCAGGGAGATTGTGCCGATACTGGCAGGATTCCTGCCAAGATGATTTGGATTGAACTTCATACCTCTTACCCGGAATTATAACTGAAATCATGGTATTCTTTTCCACACTGATCATAGCCATGCTCATTACGGTGGTGATGGTCCCCCCCATGCAACGGGTGGCATTATATTTTAATGCCGTGGACGTGCCGAACAACAGGAAGGTCCACTCCTATCCCAGGCCCAAATGCGGCGGCATGGCCATGACCCTTGGCACTTTTGTATCAGTACTGATCTGGCTCCATGCTGATCTCCACATGATCTGTATCCTTGCGGCCTCCGGGCTGCTGGTCTTTTTCGGATTTGTGGACGACGTGAAAGAGATGGGATACAAGGCAAAGTTTGCTGTCCAGGTTGTCTGCGCACTGATCGTGGTCCTGTTCGGGGGAGTACGGATACAGACCCTCGGCATGCTCATGCCGGGTGACACGATGCTCTCCGAGTGGATAGCCGTTCCGCTGACCGTTTTTTTCATCGTGGGGATTACCAATGCCATAAACCTGGCTGACGGACTTGACGGACTGGCCGGGGGCATTATCCTGCTCAGCTTTGTGTGCATGGGCTACCTGGCATTTCAGTCCGGAAACAGCCGGGTAATAATCCTGTCGGCCGCCATGATAGGGGCCATATTCGGTTTTTTGAGGTTCAACACATATCCTGCGACCCTCTTCATGGGGGATGCGGGAAGCCAGTTCATCGGTTTTCTGGGCGCCATTGCGGCCCTGGGCCTCACACAGGAGCATTGTGCCATTAGCCCCATGCTGCCCCTGCTCCTTTTCGGCCTTCCCATTATCGACACCCTGACCGTCATGTATGAACGTGTCTCGGCCGGGAGATCGCCCTTTGTGGCAGACATGAATCACATGCACCACAAGATGATACGCCTCGGGCTATATCATACTGAGGCGGTCTTTATCCTGTATGTGCTGCAGGCGTTCTTTGTTTCATCGGCATTTGTCCTCAGGTACTACACGGACGGGTTTATCGCCCTGTTTTTCCTCCTTTGTGCGGCCCTGGTGGTTCTTGCCTTTGCCATGGCTGAAAAAAAGGGCTGGAGGTTCAGGAGATATCATTTTATCGACAAGGTCATAAAGGGAAAGCTCCGTGTGCTCAGGGAAAAGAAGGTCATGATCAGGGTATGCTTCAGGACAATACGGGTGGGGCTTCCAATCCTCCTGTTTGCCGTTTGCATGCTTCCTTCCACCTGCCCCAGGAATATCTCCATCTTTGCCCTGGCCCTCTCGGCCTTTCTGGCCCTGGGCATAATTTTCAAAAAGGGCTGGCTTCAGGTAGCAATCCGCGTGAGCCTCTACATGCTTGTGCCGGTGATAGCCTATCTGGGCAGGACGGAAGGGATGACATTCCTGGACGGTTTTACAAGGTTTTTCTACCTCTCCTTCGGCCTTGTGGTCTTCTTTGCCATACTGACGCTCAAGTTCACTGACCGGAAAGGCGGATTCAAGACCACGCCTTCTGATTTCCTTATATTTTTTATTGCCATCGTGGTTCCAAACCTGCCGGATGCCCAGATCCGGAGTTATCACATGGGGGTCCTGGCAGCGGAGATCATTTCACTCCTGTTCGGCTACGAGGTGCTTATAGGCGAGCTGAGGGGAAGGGTAAAGACGGTTGGGTGGGAGGTTATGGGAGCCCTCCTGCTGGTGGGGATAAAGGGATTTCTGTAAACCATCAAAAGAGGGAGAAAAGCTGTCAGACAGTAAAAACAGACCGGAAAACGATTAACATGGACCAGAAAATTATGAATGAATTTACATAAATATGAAGCGTTTTACATACATTACCGGAAAAAACGCAACACTTGCCAGGCTAATACATTGAAAAGACACTATTAATTTCAGGCATACCTAATGGCATGAATTATGCTAATATAGAAAAAGACTTAGGAAATTAGTATTAGAATAGTATTATATATATAAACAGTACAGCTTAAAGAACAAGGATAAATAATATGGACATATTACATGGAAAAAGGGGGATCCTTCTTTGTCTTGTGGCCTGTCTTGCCATACTGGCCGCTTGCGGCGGACCCGAGGCGCGGAAACAGGAGTTTTTCGAAAAGGGCAAGGCGCTTTATGAAAAGGGAGATTATGTACGGGCCGGACTGGAATTCAAGAACGCCATCCAGGTGGATCCCAAATTTGCAGAGGGCTATTACATGCTAGGCATGACGGAACTGAGGAAGAAGGATATCAAAAAGGCCTTTTCCGCCCTGTCAAAGGCAGTGGAGCTCGATCCCGGCCTGTTTGATGCCCAGATCAATCTCGGGCGTATCCTGCTCATGGCAAAACAGGAGGAAAAGGCCATGGAAAAGGCAGAGACTGTCCTGTCCCACAAACCACAGGACCCTCAGGCCCTGCTGTTAAAGGCATCCTGCCTCCTGGCCAGGAAAGAGGAGGAGAAGGCGGCACCCATCCTGAATGACCTGATGCAGGCACACCCAAAGATGCCGGACCCCTGTTTCATGCTGGTGGGAATCCGGCTGAGACACCAGGATCCTGCCGGGGCGGCGAAACTGCTCCAGACCCTGCTTGAACAGGATCCCTCCATCAAGACGGCCCGTCTCATGCTGGCAGAGATTCTTGAAAAAAAGGGAGATATAAAAGGGGCCGATGAACAGTATCATACCCTCATGCAGGAGGATTCCGGGAACGCGCGGATCAAGCTCGCTGCCTGCGAGTTTTACCGGCGTACGCACAGGCCGGAAAAGGCCGAGGAAATTCTCAAAGGGCTCGTGGAATCCGCTCCGGACAAAGAGGGGTATCGCCTGGCCCTTGCAAGTTTTTATTCCAAGGTATCGCGGTATGACGAGATGGTGAAAGTGCTGCAGAATGCCATCAGCGACTTTCCCGAAGAGTTCGATGCCTACAGGATCATGTCGGAATACCTCATGAACAGGAAGGAGTATGGAAAGGCCCTCTCCGTGCTGGACAGATTCATGGAAAAGGTCGGGACCGGCCCGGATTTTGTGGCCGCCTCCCTCATGAAGGCAAGGATCTTTTTCGGCAAAGGGGATAGGGATGAAGGGCTCCGACTGGTGGAAGAGGTCCTGAAAGAGAATCCCCGGAATCTCAAGGCCCATATACTCAAGGGAATGGCCATGATGCAAAAGGGTGATTTCGGGAGCGCCATAGCTGAATTCAGGGTGGCGCTGCACGATGATCCGAACAATATCCCCGTGGCGCTGGAGCTTGCAAAGGCACACCGCATGAATGGCGACATCTCCCTTGCCGAACAGACCTACAAGGATATCATCGACAAGAATCCCAAAATCAAGCAGGCACGCCTCGGCCTGGCCGAAATCCTCAGGAACACCGGGAAAATAGACCGTTCGGAAAAGCAGCTTGAGCATATCCTTGAGATGGATCCAAACGACAAACGGGCCATGCTGGCCCTTGGAGAGATCTCCATCCTGAAAAAGGACGTAAAAAAGGCCGAAGGGCTCTTTGACAGGGTACTGGACCTGGACCCTTCATATAGCCGCGCCATATACGGCAAGGGCCTGGTAAGGCTGTCAGAGGGGCGTAAAGATGAGGCAGAGGGCCTGTTCAGGGAAGCCCTCCTGAAGGAACCGGGTTTTCTCCCTGCACTGAACAATCTTGCAAAACTGCTTCTTGCCCGGGGAAAGGCGGATGAGGCAATAAAAATATGTGAAGAACAGATCGCAAGGTCAAAGGCCTCGCCCGGACTCTATCTTATCCTGGGAAATGCCCAGTACTTCAAAAAGGACAAGGATGGGGCCGTAAGGACCCTGGAAAAGGCCCTGGAACTGGATCCCAAAAACCGGACGGTTATAACCGCCCTTGTTCAAACGGAAAAGGGTGCAGGTTCTGTTGACGATGCCATCCTTAGATATGAAAAACGCGTAAAGACAGGAAAGACAGGGCCGGAGAACCTGGGCTACCTGCTCATGCTGGCCGCCCTCTACGAGGAGAAGGGAGATCATGCAATGTCTGCAAGATATTACAGGGAGGCCCTGGATCTCAATCCAGACCTTCCCATTGCAGCCAACAACCTCGCCTTTTACTATGCGCATTACGAACCCACGCAAAAGCATCTCCAGAGGGCCCGGGAGCTTATGGAACCTGTCCTCAGAAAATATAAAGACAATCCCAACTTTCTGGACACCATGGCATGGCTGGATTACCGCATGGGGGACTACAGGAGCGCCAAGGAGCGCCTCGCCTCCCTGAAAGACAAAAAAGGGCTGCTGCCGGTGATCAACTACCACCTGGGCATGATCTGTTACAGGCTTGGTGAAGAAAACCAGGCCCGGAAATACCTTGATATGGCCATAAACGCGGAAAGGGATTTTCCGGGAAAGGATGTGGCTTTGATGGTGCTGGAGGGACTGAATTAGAGGAGGGACAAATGAAAAAGTATCTGAACATATCCGTTGCATCATTTCTTGTGCTTGTCTGGAGCATGGCGGCTCCGGCGGCAGACATGTCTTACCACATAGGCCCGGGGGACGTGCTCGAGATTTCCGTGTGGAAGGATGAAAGCCTCAGCAGGCAGGTGATAGTCCCTCCCGACGGGGTTATCTCATTTCCCCTGATCGAGGATATAAGGGTCACCGGCATGACGGTCCCGGACCTGAGGGAGGCAGTGGCATTAAAGCTGAAAGACTATTTTCCTGATCCCACGGTCACCGTGATGCTGGTGCAGATAAACAGCCTGAAAGGGTACGTGATCGGAAAGGTAAACAACCCCGGGCAGTTTCCCATTGAACTGGACACCAATGTCATGCAGATCCTGGCAATGGCCGGAGGGCTGAACCCGTTTGCCTCGCCGAACAGCATCTTCATCCTGCGGCAACAGGAGGGGAAGAGCATAAAGATTCCCTTTCATTACAAGCAGGTGGAAAAGGGGAAACACCTGGAAGAAAATATCGTCCTCAAGAGGGGCGACGTGGTGGTGGTTCCGTAGGTAGAATGATGAAATACGACAAATTATTCCCGATTGTCCGGGCCGGGCTGTCATACTCCATTCTCTTTTTATGGTGTGCGACAGCATGGGGCTATGACCTTACCCTGATACCCTCCCTGAAGCTGCGGGGAGAATATGACGACAATGTAACCTTTTCGAGAAAGGTGGAGGAGGATGACTTTATCGGCACGGCCAGCCCTGCCCTCACCTTTGGATACAGGTCGGAACTGGTGAGATTCGATTCCACCCTGGGCGCTGATTTCAAGGGCTATATGGATGAGAGTGATCTCAACACGACAACCAGGCGC
Organism: uncultured Desulfobacterales bacterium; assembly: GCA_964591255.1. Lineage (GTDB taxonomy): Bacteria > Desulfobacterota > DSM-4660 > Desulfatiglandales > Desulfatiglandaceae > CAZQAA01. The sequence goes on from CAZQAA010000212.1 coordinate 6,803, forward strand.
TGCAACATGAACGGATCCTACCAGATCACGGAGCGATACAGCCTGTCAGGGAACTTTTCTTATACAAAGGATACGACCCTCGAATCCGAGCTCGAGGAGACGGGCCTTGTGGTCGGGAGAGAAGACCGTAAGAGGCTTACAGGTGGAGGAGGAATAACCTATCGGCTGGACGAGGTCTCAAACCTCGGCATGGAATTTTACCGTTCAAGCACCCGATACGAGGGCCAGGACTATGTGGATTACAGGTCCAATACGGCCATCATTTATTACAATCACACGCTGAATGACCAGAGGGACATAATCACCGTACAGTCCATGTACAGCAATACCAGGTCGGATGTAAGCAAGATCAGGAATTACGGGCTCTCCTTCGGCCTTGCCCATGCCTTCACCGAACGGCTTCGTTTCGACGGCTATGTGGGGATACGCTACACCAAGAGCGATTACAGGATGATGCGTTCCTGGATCTCCATCGATCCCGCCACGGGATTTCTGGTCTATTACTTCTCCAGCCAAAAGGAGAAGGATAACGATGTGGGTGGCACCGCGAATATTTCCCTTACCGGCCAGGGGGAGATATCATCATGGCTTGTGGGCTATTCCCGCGACCTCACCTACAGTTCCTACGGGGAGTCCATAGAGACCCAGCGCCTCTATGGAAAGGCAAGCAGGAAGTTAACCCCCCGGATGGAGATGGGGATTGCCGGGAGTTTCTACATGACGGAATCCCAGGGCAATATCAGGGATGAAGAGAGCCGCTACTACGAGATCACTCCTTCCCTGGAATACAGGATCACGGAGGATCATTCCCTCAGGTTAGCCTACAATTATTCACGGGACTATGACAAGAGGCTCGTCTCTGACAGGACAGCGGAGAGGAACAGGATCTGGGTGACACTGATATTTCGTTTCAAGGGGTTTTAGGTATAAGGGCCGCCGGTGCGGCGTGTCAGGTTTCAGGAAAAACGGAGATGGCGATGGAAGAAAGAAGCAACAACATGATCAACAACAATATCATCAATCTGAAGGGCGTGATAAGGCGCGGAAGGAAGGCCTTCCTCATCCCATTTGTTCTGGTACTGCTGCTGGCAATCGTTACTGCCTTTGCCCTCCCCCCTGTATATCTCTCCAAGGCCAAGATCCTCATAGAAGGACAGCAGATTCCCGACGGCTATGTGGAAAGCACTGTTACGAGCTATGTGGAAGAACGGCTCGAGATGATCACCCAGCAGATCATGAGCCGGGCTAACCTGCTTAACATTATCAACAAGTTCGGACTGTTCTCTGATATGCGGGATCGTTATACCACCGAAGACATTATTGAAAAGGTGCGTGACCACATCAAGATGGAGACCATCATAGCCGATGTGACCAACAAGAGATCAGGCCGCCCAAGTCCGGCAACCATTGCGTTCACGGTCTCCTACGAGGGGAAAAATCCCGCCGTGGTCCAAAAGGTGGCGAATGAACTGGCATCCCTCTATCTTGAACAGAACCTGGCGACCAGAGAGAAAAGCGCATCCAACACCACGGCCTTTTTCCAGGACCAGCTTGACAGTCTGAAGAAGCAGATCGAATCACTGGAGGAACGGATTTCCAGGTTCAAGGAAAAACATATAGGGGAGCTTCCCGAATACTCTGCCATCAACATGCAGGCAATAAACAGGCTGAACAGGGACCTTAGCAACATCGACATGCAGATCCGCTCCCTTGAGGAGAGGAAAGTCTACCTGGAGGGCCAGCTCTCCAGCGTGGAACCCCTGTCGCCGGTTGTCACGGAAAACGGCAAGACCATGATGAATCCCGCGGAGCGTCTCAAGTATCTCCGCCTTGAACTGATTCGGCTCCAGTCGGTCCTGTCTGACAGGCATCCTGATGTGAAAAACATCAAGAGGGAGATAAAAGAACTGGAGGCAACGGTGGGAAAGACCGATGAGAGCGCACTGGAGATAAAACGGCTCAAGGATCTTGAGGGAAAACTCGCAAAAATGAAAGGCACACTGGGCCCCAAACATCCGGACGTGATAGCCCTGACAAAAGAGGTGGAGATCCTTTCAGAAAAGGTCCGGACAGGTGAGACCCGTTCGGCGGCATCGGCCATTGCCGAGGAAGAGCCTGACAACCCCGCCTTTATCAATCTGAAGACCCAGGTTGCCTCTGCAGAGCTGGAACTCCAGAGCCTGCAGAGGGAAAAGGAAAGGATACGGCAGGAAATGGCGAAATATGAGCAGCGGATCGACAATGCGCCGGTTGTGGAGATGGAATACAGCAAGATGACACGGGATTACAACAATGCCAAGGCGGCCTATGATGAACTGATGAGCAAACTCATGGCGGCAAAGGTGGCCCAGGGCATGGAAGAGACACAGCGTGGCGAACGGTTCACCATCATAGACCCGGCCCAGTTCCCGGAAAGGCCGTACAAGCCGAACCGGATAGCAATCATGCTTATAGGATTTGTGCTTGCCCTGGGGGCGGGTGTGGGCCTGGCCGCACTCAGGGAAAGCATGGACATGTCTGTCAAGAGCAGGGAGGAGTTGTATGAGCTGACAGGGGCGCCGGTCCTCTCCACAATCTCCATGATGGAAACGGAAGAAGAAAGGCGGGCAAGACTGTTCAAAAGGGCGGCCTTTTCCCTGGCCGGACTCGGGGTAATGGCGGTAACGCTCATACTGGTCCACATATATGTCATGCCTCTTGACATACTCTGGATAAAGATACAGCACCGGATAACGCTGAGGATGGGGGTGTAAAGGCAAAAACCATGAGCAAGATAAAAAAGGCACTTGACAAGGCAAAGATGGACCGGGGGACCGGGGATGACATTTTTATGGAATGGCAGGAAGGACAGTCAAAGGGGGCGGACCGGTCCGGGGAACCCCACAAGACCCGGGAGAGAGTCCGCAGGGAGGTGAATCCCGCCTACACAAACACGCGGGTACTCGATGTTGACCCCGCCATTCTCAGGAAAAACAGGATCGTCTCCATGTGCAGCAATGACAGGACCGCGGATCAGATCAAGATCCTCCGCACCGAGGTCCTCAAGAGTATGGGGGAACTTGGCGGCAGGACCATCATTGTCACCAGCCCGAACCGGGGTGAGGGCAAGACCGTTACGGCCGTCAATCTTGCGGTGAGCCTTGCCCAGGAACTGGACAAGACGGTACTTTTGGTTGATGCCAACCTGAGAAACCCTGCGGTCCACAGATATCTGGGACTGAACGATCTCCCCGGGCTTTCGGACTATCTCAAGGATAAAAGGGCAGTTCCGGATCTTCTTGTCAATCCCGGCATAAACAAGCTCACCGTACTCCCTGCCGGCAAGCCTGTCCAGAACTCATCGGAACTCATGGGAGCCCCCCGAATGGAGGCACTCGTCCTGGCAATGAAAGAACGCTACCCGGACCGGGCCATTATCTTTGACACCCCTTCCCTGCTCACCTCCGCCGATCCCCTGGTCCTGGCCAGGTTTGTGGACGGTGTCCTGGTGGTGGTGGAGGCAGAACGCACATCAAGGGAAGAACTTCGCAGGGCCATGGAACTCCTGGAAGGGAGAAAAATAGTGGGAACTGTCCTTAACAAGGTGAGGGAATAGGGCCATGTATACCTCTTTTTACGGGCTGAAACACAAACCGTTCGGTCTCCATCCGGACCCGGACTACCTGTATATGAGCGAAATGCATGAACAGGCATACAGCCACCTCATTTACGCCATTACGGAAAACAAGGGCTTTGCAGTTGTAACAGGGGAGATCGGTTCAGGGAAGACGACCCTTGTGAACTATCTCCTGGGAAAGATCGGCCAGAAGGTTCATGCGGGACTCATAAACCGCACCGATGTCCCTCCGGACCAGCTGCTGAAGATGATATGCCAGGAATTTGAACTGCCGGTAAAGGGAATGGACAAGGCGGACATGCAGGACAGGCTGGACGAGTTCCTGGTGCAGGAATTTGCCGCAAAAAAACGGGTGGTCCTTATCATTGACGAGGCGCAAAACCTGCCCAAAAAGTCCCTTGAAGAGATCAGGATGCTTTCAAACCTGGAAACCGAAAAAGAGTGCCTGATACAGATCATAATGCTGGGACAGCCCGAACTCAGGGCAAAACTCCAGGAAAAGGGACTTGAGCAGTTCGCCCAGAGGGTCACGGTACACTGTCATCTCGGGGGACTGAGCGAGGAAGAGACCGCAATCTATATCAGGCACCGGCTGCAGATTGCCGGGGCAAAGGAAGTTGACATCTTTGACAGGGAGGCCATGGACCGGATCCATTCCCATTCCCGGGGCATTCCCCGTTTGATAAACATCCTTTGTGACACCGCGCTGGTATACGGCTATGCCGATGAAAAAAGGGTCATAGACAGGGATATCATCGATAACGTGATAAAGGACAGGAAGGATATAACCACAAACCCGGATCTGACTGCAAGGAAAGGGTCGGACGATGCCTCCGGGAGCGCCACGGGGGTATCCGAATTCCTGGAAAACAAAATTGGACTGATCGGGGAGAGGCTGACCGCCCTGGAACAGCAGATAAACAGACTCGAGGATATGAGGAGCAGGCGTGATGTAATTGTTCTTGAACTCCTTAAAGGCATAGTACAGGAACTGGCTCACCTCCAGGTGACACTGGAAAACAGGGAAGGAGAAGAAGACCATGAACGGCCTCCGGGCAAGGTGGCAAATCTGAAGTCCAACAAGTGACAAAGGAAAGAGACATGGACAGGGAACCTGATCAAAAAGGAAAAGCGCTGGTCTGCATTGTGGGGCCAAACAACCTCCAGAACCAGCTCCTGGTCTCGTTTTTTGAGGAGGAGCAGGATCCGGGCATGGAGTACATCTGCAGGAGGGAAATATCCGAGGCGCTATGGGATGTGTCAGAAAGGGATGTGCTCCTCCTGCTTGACTGCCAGGACATGGACCCGTTTGGAGAGTCAGGAGCGCTCAATGTCGTTCCTGTCCATTCATTAATGGGCTGTTCCGTATGCCTGTTCAACGTGCCGCCCCAAAACGGGAAGGAAACAGATTTTCTCAGGTATGGCATACGCGGTATCTTTTTCAGCAATTCTCCTTATGAAATCATCCGCAAGGCCATACCCGCCATCCTGGACGGCGAACTATGGTATCCGAGAAAGACCCTTGCCAGGTGTGCCCTGGAAAATTCCGGGCACACCAGTTCCTGCAACAGGGAGATAGGCCTGCTGACCAGCAGGGAAAGGGAGATTCTCCTCAAGATAGCATCGGGCGCATCCAACCAGGACATATCGGATGAACTTTTCATCAGCCTGCATACGGTAAAGACCCATATCTACAACATATTCAGGAAGATAGGGGTCAAAAACCGCATCGAGGCCTCACTATGGGCGAGGGAAAACCTGGGAATGCTTCGCAACCTCTCTGCTTCCGGCAATTAACCCCTCACCTGCCCCGCCTTCCGGACCTTTGACCCGTCCGCACTCTCTGCCAACCAAAATGGCAAAAAAAGCTGAAAATACGAAAAAATAATACTTTCTTCGTATTGCCATTGCCATACCCAACCTGTTAGGCTGTAATACAGAATAATTCAAAGTCCACAGCAAGGCTGGTTCGGAAAGCTGCGGGTCGTTCGCTTATTGTTTTTGAATACGGATCATGAAGACGGCCGGGTTGCCTGTATCAGAGGCGCCCGGCCATTTTTTTCGGGCGGCTCGCGGTTGCAAGCCGTGGACCGGATAAAAATTTCAAGGCGGAAACAAGGCAACAACTAACAACCGAGACGAGGGAAAAGAGATGAAGACAAGAGTAACCGGACTGGCAATTCTGGTTTTATTAATGGCAATGACTCTGGGGATTGGTTCGGCAATGGCGGCCGCAGAAAAAGACCAGCCTGCTGACTCTTCTGTGAACTTCGGATAAATAAAATATATATCCAATCCTGGAAAAAGGAGGGAAATAATGAAAAAAAGAGAGTTGAAGACACTATTTTCTACCTTGTTTTTGGCAGTAACTGGATGTCTGCTTTTCGCGACCGGCGCAGCAGCGGCCACGCTGACAGATTATACCATTCATAACGGCCACACGTACGCGGTTATTGACGAAAGCATGTCATGGACAAACGCTGAAGCATTTGCCGTTTCCCAAGGCGGGCATCTTGTAACGATCAATGATGCAGACGAAAATCAATGGGTTTACGAAACTTTTGCTGAAGGTAAGGGCGTCTTCTGGATCGGTCTCGAATGGGATGGAACAAATCCGATTACGGACATGGCAA
>CAZQAA010000213.1:0-3274 GCA_964591255.1 uncultured Desulfobacterales bacterium
TATATGTTATGGTAAAATACAAAGGTCATCCGTTCCTCTTTGGTTTTGGTCAGTTTCCCCTCCTTTGGGACATGGTGAGCACTATGGATATTGATCTTTGGCAAAAATTGTCTGATATTTCTGATGACGATTTTGTAGCTATGGCCGTTTCCTGCCGAAAGGACCAAAAAGATTCCTCGCTTAAGGATACAATTGAATTGAGAAATATTGTTCATAAATGGGCTAATGCATGGAAAAACAAAGAGATAAAAGATCTGATGGATTTTTATAGCAACTTGATCACCACATATTTTCTGGACAAGGCCAAACCGGTTGTATATTCTAAAAGAGAATTATTGACAATTAAGCAGAATGTGTTAAAAAGGAGCGGATTAATTGAGCTATCTATATCTGATCCGGTCTGTCTGATAAATCCTGGAAATCATCACATGGCTACAGTCTACTTTCATCAATCCTATAAATCCGAGATATATGAAGATGAGGGGACTAAAATATTATATTTCAGTCGCGTAATTCATGAAAAAGAAGGAAAGTGGAAAATTGTTGCAAGATTATGGGTTCCTTCTAACTAAAAAAAAATTAATTTTACACATAATAAATAACCGGAGCAGAAAGATGAAAACTATAAACCCCTGGATATTTTCTGTCTTATCTTGCTTAATTCTTCTAAGCTGTGCAGATCCAAAGGTTACTATAAGAAAAGATACCGTATATGAGCCTCCTATGATTGAACAAGAATATGAATATCTTCTGGGGCCTGGCGATGTTATCGAAATAGTATATCACTATTCGCCCAAACCGGACGTACGGGAATACCATTTAGCCGTAGGGGATATTATTAAAGTGGAATTTCAGTATCATAAGGATATAAACCGGCAACTCACTGTCCGGCCTGATGGTAAGATATCTATGCCCCGTAAGGGTGATGTGATCATATTAGGGCTTACTCCCTCCCAGGTAAGAAAAAAGATTACAGAGCTATATAGTGATGATTTTAAAGACCCCATGGTGACTATTACCATGGTTCAGTACAACCGGGCCATTGAGCATCTTAAAAAAGCGATAACGACGGCCCCCCGCGGGCAAAGCAAGTTGACGGCAATACGTCCGGATGGCTATATATCCTTTCCGGTTATTAAGGATATTAAGGCTGAAGGGATGACCCTTCCACAGCTGCGCAAGATAGCGAGCCAAGAGTACAGCAAGCTGATAGATAATCTGACTATATCATTAATTCTGAAGGTAATGAAGGCCAACCTGGTCTATGTTATGGGAGAGGTCGAAGAGCCCAACTCGTATCTTATGCAACATCCAATTACTGTTACTCAGGCCATATCAATGGCAGGGGGATTCCTGGATACTGCGGAAAGACGAACTGTGCTTGTTATTACCCGGGATAAAGAAAATCATCCTGTAGGTAGAGTGGCAAATATCAAGAAGATATTAGAAGAAGGGAATCTTGGAGAAGATCTATTATTAAGGCAATATGATGTGGTGTTTGTTCCAAAAACAAGGATTGCAAAGGTTGATCTCTGGGTTGATCAATATTTGAGTAAAATTTTACCTGTTTGGGTACGTACGCATTATAATTTGGGGGGAACATTATTTCAAAATGAACCATTGATAGAGGATTAAATGATAGAGGATTAAATAAACAAGGTAGCAGATAACATAGGTCCAAAAAAGTAATTAGACTCTATGGGCCTTTAGAGTATCAGCTTTAACCGAGATTATTTGATTAAAAAATGGGAGACCATAAATGCCAATAACAAAATTACAATCACCGCGGGATTTTTTCAGGATCTGGTTCTTTTGGAAGGCACAAGCCGTTATTGCTTTTCTTGTCATTGTCGGCCTTGTGATGTTCTATGCCTATACTTGTACCCCCAAATATAAGAGCTCAGCTAAAATAGTACTTCTCCCCAGCACAAGTGAAGAATCCGTTATCTCTGCAGGCATTGATAGGCAACAAATCTTACCCGTCTCTGAGCAACAAGTAAACACGGAAATGGAGTTGATCTGCAGTGATAACGTTTTAAGAGATACTGTGAAATCTTTTGAAGACAGCGGGATGGGTCTTGAGGCACAAGACAAGGGACCGTTTGATATTGTAATAGGTTTCTTTAAGACTATATTGAATAAGGCTCTCGTCATTATTGGATTGAAGCCGGGGCCACCTTCTCCATTTGAATATAAAGTGGAACTATTAAGGGATTCATTGGAAATTGAATCCACACCTGATTCGAATATCATATTTGTTACATTGTGGGGTGAAAATCCAAAGGCAACAGCAATAGTATTAAACAGGCTGCTTGACATATATGTACAATATCACAACAAGGTCTTTACCCAAGAGGGTGGAGTCCAGTTTTTTGACGAAAAATCGGCAGAGTATGATAGAAATCTTAGAGAAGCTGAAGAAAGGCTGAAAAAATTACAAAAAAATAGCAGTATCGTAAATCTTAGGGTACAGAATGAGACTAATATAGAACTGCTTGGAGAATTGACCAAGAGGCTTAACTATATGGAAATATCCTACGATGAAGCTGCAAGCAGGATAAATATATTACAAAGTGCCTTGGCGAAAAACAAAAAAAGTGTTGTTATAACCAAAGAGATGAGGATCATTCCCGCTATTGTGGAATTGGAAAAGGCCATAGTCCCTTTGCTGGTGAAACGCAGTGAGATAAGGAAAACATATACTATTACAAGCCGGGAATACAGGGAGATTGATAACCAAATTGAGACGCTTCGTAGCGAAATAAGGAAAGAGATAGAAAAGGCGATTAATACTGACAGGCTGGAACTGGAGAGTCTGCAGGCGAAAAAGGAATCTCTCCAAAAAAGGATCAATAGGCTGAAACAGGAGGCGATTGATCTTGATCAGAAAGAGAAAGAACTGAAAGCAGTGGAAAGACAGGTTAAACTCTATAAAAACAATTATATGCTGTATGCATCTAAGACAGAGGATGCGCGAATTTATGCAGAACGTGCCAAACGAAATTTGGCCAACATTAGCATTGCTGACAGGGCACATATTCCAGAAAAACCAGATTATCCAAACAGGCTATTATTCCTTTTTCTCTCTGTTTTCTTTGGGCTTTTTATCGCTATATGTTTGCCATTTGTTCTGGAATCTTTTGATCACAGACTTAAGACACCAAATGATGTGGAAGCGTTATTGTCATTACCTGTAATATGCAGTTTTCCTGACAAATAATGATATATAAGGAGTTATTCTATAATGGCTAAGACATACGAGGCAATGCTGCGG
>CAZQAA010000214.1:0-7028 GCA_964591255.1 uncultured Desulfobacterales bacterium
CGGCTAATAGAGGACAAAGAGTTTTACAACAATGTTGCCCATGATGGTTATCGTCGTGTCCTAAATGAGCATACATACTGCCATCGCATGAAAAGGCTTATTTCCATAATGAAGAAGAATTATGCCTGATAGTAAACAGGCCCTGTCCTCCATATAACATAATAACCGCCAAAAATTCCCTTTACCTGTCATAAAATTGACGCTCCCTGCCACAAAACACCTCTTTGTCGAATGCTTCTGATATCTTTTGCTGTTATTTTTTTGTCCTTGAAGAATTTTACAACCCACGCAATCATAACAATTATATCTATTCCCAGATCTTAGGTTCTGATTAGCCCGTTGTGCTGAAGGAGTTTAGACAGTCGGTCTTTCATTAAGGCGCTGGATAAAGGTGAGGGAAGTGTTCCTGGGGGAGATCAATGCGGGCTTAATTTCTGCCTGTAATGTAGGCCCGGTAATACTCTATTACCTTTTTTATAAAGGCATGGGTTTCCGGAAAGGGCGGCACGCCCCTGTAAGAATCCACAGTTGTTGGCCCCGCATTATAGGCAGCAAGTGCCAATGTCTTATTATTGTTGAAACGTTTTAATAGGAGACTTAAATAACGGGTACCGCCAAGGATGTTTTCCTCCGGATCAAAAGGATTTTCTACGGCCATGTCATTCGCCGTTTCAGGCATGAGCTGCATCAACCCCTGGGCACCTTTACAGGAAATTGCTTGATGATCAAAGTCAGATTCCGCCTTGATAACTGCCTTGATTAAAGAGGGCTCCACCCCGAACCGGTCAGATGCCTGGACAATGATCCAGTCATAATCCCTGATATATTCTGCCGGCCTTTTCCTGAGGGTACTGATGAAGAGTTTGTAGTGGCTATCTGTTTTTATATTGGTGAAATGCCAGACCCCATTTTTGTCTATATAGCGATATATATCGGCAGCCGCCGGAGTGGCAGCTATTAGTAAACAACCCAGCCACACCAATATCACAACACGAGACATTTTATCCCAATTTTTTCCAGTCAGCTAAAAATTTGTCCAGGCCAATTCCGGTTAACGGATGCTTTATCAATTGTTGAATTACCTTGAACGGTATTGTTGCAATATCTGCGCCAAGCAAGGCAGCATCGAGTACATGAACTGGGTTTCGGATGCTTGCCACGATCACCTCGGTCTCAAAACCATAGTTGTCATAGATAGTGATGATTTCTTCAATAATATCCATACCTCGATTACTGATATCATCGAGCCTTCCCACAAAAGGGCTGACAAATGTGGCCCCGGCCTTTGCCGCCATCAATGCCTGTACTGAAGAAAAACACAAAGTCACATTGGTTTTGATCCCTTCACGTGCCAGTACTCTTACCGCCTTCAGTCCCTCTTCTATGAGGGGAATTTTCACCACAATATTATCGGCCAGACCGGCCAGATCCCTGGCCTCTTGTATCATGCCGTCCGCCTTTACACTGACGACCTCGGCGCTGACAGGGCCGTCTACGATCTCACAGATCTCTTTTATGAGACCTTTAAATTCCCGTCCTTCTTTTGATACAAGACTGGGATTGGTTGTCACACCGTCAACCATGCCAAGTTCTATCCCCTTTCTGATTTCATCTATGTTGGCCGTATCAATGAAAAATTTCATGATTCCTCCTTATTATTTCCATCTATTGCAATAATTTTACTTAGTTGTCCTTAAATTTTTCAGCACATTCCTCAGAGCAAAAAAAATACTCTTTTCCCTTTATAACCTTCCTTTTGGCCTCTTTTACGGGAATATAGGTTTTACAATAAGGATCCTGGACCATTTGACTGATGACCGCATTCCCGCCTTCATGTCTCTTTGTTTTTTTAAATACTTGGCTGGTCCTGAAAAACACCTGTACCAGACGATACAGTATATATATTAATAGAGCCAGTATAATGAGCCGCATCTGCAATTTATACCTGTTTAAGTAAGATTATACACACCTTCCTTATACCTGTCTGGCACAGGGGCTTGGGTGAATTCGGGAACAGTCTAATCCAGGATCTGCAATCGGAACCACGGACTGCTCTTCCTCTGGAAGATTTTTGAGAAGTTCCCTCATGGTTTTGTTTATAATCGGATGCATCATATCCGGGGCCAGTTGAACCATGGGTACCAGAACAAATTTTCTGAGATGCATGAGAGGATGCGGTACCTGGAGATCTTGATCATGGATAATCCTGTTTCCAAAAAGCAGGATATCAAGGTCAATAGGACGCGGATCCCATTTGCGTCTTCTTTCTCGGCCCATTGCTGTCTCAATGGAGAGAAGCTGCTTTAGGATCTGGTGGGCCGGGATTTCACTCCACAGTGAGATTACACAATTAACATACCAGTCCTGTCCGGAGACACCGACGGGTTCGGTCCGGAAAAGAGGGGATTGCTCTTTGAGCGTCAGGCTTGGCATTTTTTCTATCAGATTGATGGCTTTGCGACAGTTTTCCACCTTGTTCCCAAGGTTTGAACCAATGCCTATGTAAACTGTCTTCTCTGTGTCAGAAAGATGAAAATTCATCTATAATGCCAGCTGGTTAATCCTTTGTATGGCCTCCAGAAGCCTGTCTTTTTCTTGCGTTAGAGCTATTCTAAAATAGCCTTCACCCGGCTCTCCAAATCCGTTGCCTGGGGTTACAACTACACCTGAATCCTCCAGCAAGCGGTTTGCAAGTCCTTCGGAGGTATAACCTGTTGGGACCTTGACCCATAGGTAAAAGGTTGTTTTGGGGGACTCTACTTCAAAACCCACTTTCCTAAGCCCTTTGACCATCAGATCCCGTCTCTCAGTATAGATCTGTATAATATCTTTCACACATGACTGATCCCCCTGGAGCGCTTCGATGCCAGCCAACTGGAGCGCCTGAAAAATACCTGAATCAATATTGCTCTTAACGGTGCCCAGCGCAGCTATCACCTCCTGATTACCCGCGGCGAAACCGATCCGCCAGCCCGTCATGTTATACGTTTTGGAAAGGGAATGAAATTCTATACCCACATTAATTGCGCCTTTGGCCTCAAGAAAACTGTGTGGGCGATAACCGTCAAAGGCCAGTTCTGTATACGCGGCATCGTGACATATTAAGATGTTGTATTCATTTGCAAATTGCACCACCCGGTCGAAAAATTCCAGGTCGGCCACAGCAGATGTGGGGTTGTTTGGATAATTGATAAACATTATACGGGCCTTTGATGCTATATCATAAGGAATGTCATCAAGGCGGGGCAGAAAGCGGTTTTCGCCCAAAAGCGGCATAAAATACGATTCCCCACCGGCAAAAAGGGTTGCGATGTTATAAACAGGATAGGCCGGTGTAGGCACCAGGGCTATGTCACCAGGATTGATAAATGCCATGGGAAGATGTGCAATACCCTCCTTGCTTCCGATGAGAGAGATTACTTCTGACTGGGGATCCAATTCAACCCCAAACCTCTTTTTGTACCATCCTGAGACTGCATCTTTGAACAAGTTCATCCCCGAATAGGATGGATACCTGTGATTAGCCGGGTCATCCACAGCCCTTTTTAAGGCCTGGATAATATGTGGTGGTGTAGGGAGATCCGGGTCTCCAACTCCCAGGTCGATAATATCAATTCCCCGTGCCCTGGCCTCGGCCTTTTTGCGGTCGAGTTCCTTAAAAAGATAGGGCGGGACCTTTTGTAATCTTTCTGCCTTTTCAAACATTTCTTTTATATTAATCTCCTTGTTTATATTTATTTCAGATATCAACGAAGCCCCAGCACATCCTGCATATCATACAGGCCTTTGGACTGTTTTACAATCCACAGGGCCGCGGTTACGGCCCCGCGGGCAAAATTGTCACGGTTGTGGGCCCGGTGTGTCAGCTCCAGTCTCTCGCCGGTACCGGCAAACATGACCATATGCTCGCCGGTGATATCCCCTCCCCTCAAGACTTGGACGCCGATCTCGTCATTCCGTCTCTCGCCGATAATTCCCTTGCGCCCGTAAACACCTACCTGTTCTATATTTCTTCCCGTGGCTTCAGCCAGTATCTCAGCAAGATGCATTGCAGTCCCGCTTGGGGCATCTTTCTTGAGCCTGTGGTGAGCCTCAAGGATTTCCATGTCATAATCATTTCCGAGGATCAGGGCCATTTCTTTTGCAATTTTGAACATAACATTGACACCAACACTCATGTTGGGGGCCATAACACATCTGGTTTTTTTTGCAAGCACCTCAATTTCTCTTAACATTGCATCCGTGAGCCCAGTAGTGCCGATTACCATTGCAAGTCCTTGATCCACAGCTGTTTTAAGATTTTTCATAGTGATTTCTGGGGCCGTGAAGTCAATTACCACATCTCCCCCGGCGTCTATTGCCTTTTCGAAAGAACCGGATATTTTGATCCCCAGCTCACCCACTCCTGCAACCAGGCCGGCATCATTATCAACGCTTGCATGATCCGGTCGTTCAAAGGCCGCTGCAAGACTAATTCTCCTGTCCTGATGAATCATATGGATGATCCGTTTTCCCATCCTGCCGGCGGCACCGGCAACAATCACTTTTACCATAGGACCCTCCTAAACTGGAAGCTGGCATGTTTGGCCGATTCTTTTACCCGAAACAGCCCCTTTTTTCAATGAAAATCTGGCAGCATATGCGTGAAACGGGTTAAGAGTTGCAAGATAGGTCTGAGAAAGTTACGAGGTGATGCTTAGGGCAGGTATGCTGAGTTTACATTATGTAAGGCGTGGAAGATGTTCCCTTTTATCTTTTTATTAGATTTGTAAAACCTGTTGAGCATATTTTTTATGTCTCGCCTTTTTGAAGACCCTGCTGTAGGGCAGCCAAGGTCAATATCCGGCCATTTCATTGATACGGTATAACGCCGTATCATATCTTCATCAACCATGTAAAACGGCCTGATCACGGTCAAGGCATCTTTGAATAATTTTTGTGATGGCATCATAGTGCTGATGGATGCCCCATAAAAGATGTTCAAAAATAGGGTCTCGATTATATCATCTTTGTGATGTCCGAATGCGATCCTATTACATCCCAGATCTGCGGCCAGTTTAAAAAGTGTTTTTCTCCGCAATCGGGAGCACAAGAAACACGGGTTTTCCCGGTTCTCAGGTCCGTGGGCCGTAGGCCCGATTTTGGTATTGATAATAATGTGGTCAAAGTTATGTGAGGACAAAAATAATTCCATTTGACCGACCGAGTCACCCCCAAAACCCGGGTCCACATGTACGGCAGTAAGCCTGTATTTAATAGGCACCCGTTTTATCCTTTCTCTTAAAAGCCACAGAAGCGCAAGGCTATCCTTGCCCCCTGAAACAGCTACCATTACGTGGTCACCCTCTTTAATCATGTTATGATTGTAAATCGCCTTTCCCATGAGGCGTTTTAGTTCTTTCTCCGCATACATCAATGGTCTGGATCATCCTTAATTATACGTGATAATCTCGTTCCCCGAAGATCTTCGTACCGATTCTGATCATGGTGGCCCCTTCTTCAAGGGCAACTCGATAAGAGTTTGACATCCCCATGGACAGATGTTGCATTTCCACCTCTGGCAGGTTTATAAGTTTAATTTCTTCAAAGAGTTCTTTTGTCCTCCGGAAGTATGGGCGAGCATCCTCTGGATCGCCGGTCATGGGACCCATGGTCATGAGTCCCATGACCTTAATATTTTTTAACCCGGATATTTCTTTTATCAACGAGACAGCCTCGTTTGGCATTACGCCTGCCTTCTGAGGTTCCTCTCCGCTGTTTATTTCGATCAGGACGGGCATTATCTTGTTTACCCTTTGACATGCCCTGTGGATTGCCCCTGCAAGTTTCAAGGAATCAACTGTTTCAATCATGTCAAAGATAAGAACGGCCTTTTTTGCCTTGTTGGATTGCAGGTGTCCAATCATATGCCAGGTTGCTTTATTACCCACAATACGAAAGGCCCTTTCAGCCTCCTGGACATAGTTTTCCCCTATAATCGAGATGCCCGCTTCAACGGCCTCAAGGATTTCCTCAGGTGTCCTGGTCTTTGCCGCGGCAACGAGCTGTACCCCGTGGGGCAATTCTTTCAGTATCCTTTTTACATTATTTCCTATCATGATTTGGCCTCTTTTTAAGGGTTTATGTCAATGGAGTCAATATTAAATTTTTGTTAAAATTTTTTAAATGATTTTGATGTCATAATATGGCTTCTCCATCTGTCAGGTCCAGATGTACAGATGTTTTTGGATATAATTATCCTCTTTTGATGTTTCATTGTGATATGTTGCAACTTCCCTTTATCTCTTGTTAAAATTAAATTTTACCATGGAACGGTATCCAAAAAATGGCATATTATATATGAATTTTTTACGAGAATTGTTGCTTGCAGACTTTTCCGTTTGACAGAAAAGATAGACTCGTATATTATTTTAAAAGTGTCGCGGGGTGGAGCAGTCCGGTAGCTCGTCGGGCTCATAACCCGAAGGTCGGTGGTTCGAATCCGCCCCCCGCTACCAAAACAAGATAGGGGTTCACCCATGATCGCGGGGTTAACCCTTTTTTCTTAACATGATATTAAAATATTAAAGATAAAAAGATATGCTAATGCCCAAGGAGGTGACCATGAAAATAGCTTTTCCAACCCAGGAGGAGAGGGGAATGGATAGTCCCTTGTATGGACATTTCGGGTCAGCGCCCAGCTTTATCATTGTTGACGATTCAAGCGGTTCATTTGAGGTGGTTGTTAATGAGGATGCTCACCATCAACATGGTCAATGCCAGCCCTTGAATGCTATCGGTGGCAAACCGATCAATGCCGTTGTAGCAGCCGGTATTGGTGCCGGTGCCTTATTTAAGTTGAATTCTGCTGGAATAAAGGTATACCGGGCCATAGATGGAACGGTTAGCGACAACTTGATGCTTCTTAAATCTGGAAAGCTTCCAGAGATTACCATGGACATGACATGCGCCGGGCATGGTCGCCAGGGAGGATGTGTACATTAACAAAAGGAGAATAAAAATGCCTTTATTTGAATATCTTTGTCTTG
>CAZQAA010000215.1:0-9383 GCA_964591255.1 uncultured Desulfobacterales bacterium
TCATCATAGCCTACGTAGGCCGCAATGATATATCCTTTCCGGATATCGAGCCTGCCGCTCTTGTTATTAAATCCGGGGATAAAACCCACAAAACTCGAGTTGGTAAACCTGTTGGATGTCCCTGTCTTGCCGAAACCCGGAATGGGCAGGCCGATTTCTTCCCCGTCCTCATTCAGCATAAGCCTCACAGCCCCGTTTGCCATTTTGCCCGTGCCAAGTTCCACCACCTTTCCCAATATCTCCGTTACCAGTCTGGAGACCCTGCCCGTAAGGACCTTTCGTGGAGCAGGCCGGTATTCCCACAGGACCTCTCCTTCCCTGTCAGTAATTTTTGTGATAACCGGGGCGTTGGAAGGAGATGTGTCATTTCCCAGGGGATAGACCTGATCGGACATTATAGTCTGGTAGGCCAAGGCAGCTTCAATAATACTTATTGAATTTGGACCCAGGGGAAAGGATAACACCGGATCAAGAAGGGTGGAAATCCCCATCTTTCTGGAAAGCATAACGACGTAGGAGAGGTTGACAAGGGTCTTAAAGTCTCGAATCTTGTATAACACCTCGGGATCATATCCCCTGACCTTTGCCAGTCTATCGTAATTTTTTTTGGTATACCTATCCAGAAGCTCTACAGCATGAGATGTGACCAGGTCGTCAATCCAGATATTCCTGGGGGATAAAAAAGCATGCCTTTTTATTGCCCATTCGGGAGTAAGGGGCCTCATTCTGCCGGAATCGGGTCTATCCTCCATATATATCAGATGGTTTCCACCATCATCAGCACGGTAAAAATCTTTTAATCTCACCTGGAGTACTTTTCGTATGGCAGGATTTCTTTCCCTGGTTAATTCCTGAATAAGCTGATTGACGGCCTCTAACTGCGTCTTCATCTTCTGGTTAAGCCGACGAAGCCTATGGAAACTGAACCTGAGGATATGCCTTGCATATTTATCAGGTTTGTCACGGTATATTTTATCCTTATCCAGGATGTAATGTAACCTCTTTATATTATTAATTATCCCTTCCTGGCCATCAAAGATGACATCTGTTTCCACCTCTTTTTTGGATTCCTCAAAAGCCGCTTCTTTTATGGCAGCACTGTTTACCACCACCCCATGTTTATCCCGGATCCTGCTCTTATACTCATCGTATGATTCCTCTTCTTTCCTGTTGAGACCCAGGATACGTACCACATTGCGAAACTCATCCATATTCAGGCGGTCGGTAAGGTGGTACAAAAGCCACACAGTGGCAAGGTTTTCCGATTTGGCACCAGCCCAGACCATGGATACATGCTCACTTTTCGGCGGATGATCCGGCCGCGGCACATAAAATGTATTTTCAAACCGGTATACATCTCTCCTGTTTAAAAGGGAATCAAGGGTATTCCACTTGAGCTGCAGGGCCGCCGTATATACGATCGGTTTGAAAATGGATCCCAGTTGGCGTTTTGCATCCACCACGCGGTTAAAAAAGGAGTTTGAAAATCCGCCTACCATTGCCTTTATCATCCCGTCATGAAGCACTACAATCCCACCTTCAAGCTCAGGAATAAGGGCAAGCATCAATTTTGTGGCTCCGGTTTTGTCACGGGATGGTATGTTCTGTACTGCAACTACATCCCCTACATGAAAATTTTTCAGAAACATGGAGAGATGCCTTGACTTGAACACGGCCCATTTTCCAAACTTCCACTTTACCCATGCCCTGCATATGGGTATCAGACCTGCAGAATCTATAATTCCTCCTCCATGGTCCCAGGATACGACAAGACGGCAGCGCCTGGCATTCTCGATATTGGTAATCCGCGCCAGGAAGGGGAGGGTGCTTTTCGATTTTTTAAAGCTGTTTTCAGCCAGTTTCTTTTCCAGACCAGCCTTTTGGACAGGTCGGTAACCGGCCAGTTCCACATCAAGCAACTGCAACCGCCTCCGTAAAGTTTCCAGGGCGCCTTCCTCTATTTTTTTGTTTATCGATGTATAAATAGTGATTCCTGATGTGGCCACATTCTCCACTCCCTGTTCCTTCAGGATAGATCTGAAATAATCAGATTCAAGCTGGCCACGGATATAGTCAAGAATCACATTAAGCCGATATGTAATTCTCCCTTCCTTAAATGGGATCTCTGCATTTATTGCCTTATTGAATTGTCTGCTCGTGATAAAGTTCATCCGCAGCATCCTGGACAGCACATAATCCTTTCGCAGTTTCGCCAGTCGGGCCGCCTTTCTCTTCTCTGAATCACTCTTTTTTATAAACGGATTATACCTGTTCGGGGCCTTTACCGAGCCAGCAATAAAAGCCGCCTCCACCAGATTAAGATCTTTTAGTTCCTTTCCAAAAAAATACTCGGCCGCAATCTTGAGTCCCTTGCCATAACCGGTTACAAAGAACTGATTGCAGTACATCTCCAGAATCTCTTGTTTCGAATATTTTCTCTCAAGCAAAACCGCCTGGATCAGTTCCTTAAGCTTTGCCCTGTAAGACCTCCTTTCCCTCCTGAATACATTCTTGGCTGTCTGCTGGGTAATGGTGCTCCCTCCCTGAATCACCTCACCTACGGCCATATTTCTAATGAAGGCACGCAACATGGCCCTTATGTCAAAACCAGGGTGTTCAAAAAAACGACTGTCTTCGGCAGCAATCAGGGCCTTTATGAATATCTTGGGAATCTCGTCATAGCGGACATATTTACGGTGGGTCTTTTCAAAAAAGACCCCGATGGGGGTCTTGCCATCATCATAAAAGACCCGGCTTTCCGATGCAATAACCCGGTCGATTGCTCCTCTTTCAATGCTCATAGAGGCATCCCGGGTCACATCATAAAAAACATACCCCAGAAAGCAGATAGCAATGAAAAATAAGATTATACAAAAATAACCAGTTAATTTAATTAATTTTATAAACATGTTAATGTTATTCTTTAAAAAAATCTCCAGAAAAAAGTTTGCTGCATATCACCTGTTTCAGGTCAATCCCTTTCATTATCAATCCTTTTCGTCCATATTTCATATTCGCTTCTATCACGTACCATTTATTATTGTAATTGATAAGGTCCATACCTACATCATCGAACCTGCATTTTCTTGCAGCTTCCCGGGCAATCTCTACCCCTTCCCGTGGAATATGGTCGAAACTGATCCTTCCGCCCTGGGAAATGTTGGTCTTAAAACTTCCCTTTGCCGGAATCCGCCAGTAGGCCAATACAGGTTCGTAGTTAACCAGCACCACCCGGAGGTCCCGATTATGGGGCATGTACTCTTGAATGTAGGCGACGTTCGTGAGAGCCAGATATGTTTCAAGATCATCGGAATTCCGTATCATAAATACCCCCCTCCCGCGCGCAGATCCCCTGGGTAATTTTGCAATAAAGGGAAAAGAAAAATCTCTCAGGATATCGCCATGGTGGAGATGGTAATATATTCTGGTACGGGGATGCCGTATCCCCAACATGTAGAAAAGGGTGGTCTGTTTGATCTTTTCATCGGAATAAAGATGGGTCTCGAGGCTGGGAAATATGGACTTGCCCAAGGTTGTTAAGAACTGCGCATAGTTAAGGGTAGGAAAAAGGACGAGTCTTGAATCAAGGATCAATTCCCTTTCATATTCTGTATAGTCCAGAAAATTCGGCCGAACACCAAGGGTATAAACCTCGGGAATCCCCTGCAGCCTGCTTCCAAGGGCGACAAACCGGGGCCTTTTACCGGACATCTCTCTCTGAAAGCCAAGACTTGACCTTGCTTGATCTCTTTTTGGCATCTGACAGGACCTTTTCAAGATCGAGGGTCAGCAGTCTCCTCTCCTCCATAACAAGCCGGCCATTAATTATGGAGTGGCTGACATCACCTCCTGTCGCCGAATAGACAATATTTGAATAGGGGTTGTACATGGGAACAAGATGCGGCCCGGAGGGGTTTAGCACGATCATATCAGCCCTTTTGCCCACCTCAATGGAACCTATCATTTCATCCATCCCCAGGGCCCGGGCACCCTCTATTGTGGCCATTTTTAATACCGTGATCGCGTCCATCACTGTGGGATCCATGGCCTTAACCTTGTGCAGTTTTGCCGCCATATCAATTTCTGTAAAAAGGTCCAAATTATTGTTGGATGCACACCCATCGGTCCCCAGCCCAACAATAACTCCCTCTTCAAGCAACTCAGGCACCGGACAGATCCCGGATGCCAACTTCATGTTGCTCTCCGGGTTATGAATGACCTTTACACCGTGCCGGGCCAATAATCTGATATCGTAATCTGATACATGAACGCAATGGACGGCGATAATATGCGGACCCAAAAGACCTATGGACTGAAGGTGTTCCACCGGTCTGCAGCCATATTTTTCCTGTATCTGGGACAGCTCATTCGATGTCTCGGCCACATGGATAATCAAAGGCGCCTTATTGCTGATCGCAATCTCATTTGCCGATATAAGGAGCTCAGGAGAACATGTAAAAAGGGAATGAGGTTCCACGGCGATATTTACAAGCGGATCATCCTGCCATTTTTTTATCAACCGTCTGGTGTATTCCAGGCCCTTTTCAACAGGCCCGTAATTGGGAGACGGGAAGTCGTAAAGGACTTCTCCCACCAGACATCGCATGCCGGCCTCTTTTGCCGCCCGTGCAACCTCATCTTCAAACAGGTACATATCGCAAAACATGGTGGTACCTGACAGAATCATCTCGGCACAAGCAAGAACAGCCCCTGTATGAACAAACCCTGAATCCATTCTGCTCTCTGCCGGGAATATATAATTGTTAAGCCACTCCATCAATGGAAGATCATCCGCAAGCCCCCTGAAGAGGCTCATGGCCGCATGGGTGTGGCCATTTATAAGGCCTGGCAGAATCAGCCCGCCCAGAGCATCTATCGTCTTGGTGGCAACAAATGAGGTGTCATCATCCGTTCCGACATGTACAATGGTATCTCCACTAATACAGACAAGGCCGTGTTCAATCATCGTACCATAATGGTCCATTGTCATTATGGTACCATTTCTTATTATCATATCATAATGTTGCATAATATACCTATTCTGGGAGAGCCTGGATGATATCCTTCCATAACGTCATGAGCACGGGACCGGAATTCCGGGAGACAGCAACAATCTCTTCTATGGAGGAGACTTTCTGCATGCGGTCCGGCAGATTCATATTGGTGATAACGACTATGGCCGTCACCTTCAGGCCACAATGAACCCCCACAATAGTCTCGCATACAGTGGACATGCCTACCGCATCACTCCCTATCATCCTTAAAAAACGTATCTCGGCCGGGGTTTCAAGACTGGGACCCAAAAGCCCAACATAGACACCCTTTCGAAGGGTAATCCCCAGGTCCTGCGCCTTTTTCGAGGCAAGGGCAACCATTTCGGAGTCGTATGCATCACTCATATCAGGAAAGCGGGGGCCTAATGATTCCATATTAGGGCCAACAAGGGGATTCCTGCCCGTCATGTTTATGTGATCTGTTACCACCATCAAATCTCCTGTCTCAAATTCAGGGTTCAGACCACCTGCTGCACTGGATATGAGCAGATACTTAATCCCCAGCATCGCCATTACCCTCACAGGGAATGTTATCTCTTCAGTGGTATATCCCTCATAGAGATGAAACCTCCCTTCCATGGCCATTATGGACCTGTTGCCCAATCTGCCAATTGCCAGTGTGCCCTTGTGACCCTCGACAGTGGATTCCGGAAAATTGGGAATTTCGTTATAAGGAACGCGCAGTTCCACGGTCAAATGACCTGTAAGGGAGTCCAGACCGGTGCCGGTTATCATGCCTACTTGAGGAGATTCAGAAATTTTTGATGCCAAGAAATCGGCACTCTGTTTTATCATGTTCAGCATTACATAACTCCTGAAAAACGTCTTTTTGTTTCAATTAGGACAGAGTGTAAAAAAAGTCAATGGAGTTACTCCATCTTGATTCAATAACTCTTCAAATCCCAAAAAAATATTGACAATAGTATGTTTTTTTAATAGTCTGTAGTATTAAACTTTCTTGGAAAGAGGTAAGGGGAAAGGAGATGGATCCGGAATCATTCATTTATCGGTGCAGGCTTCACCTTTTCAGGTTCTTGCTTGCAAGCGTGATAATTTTTAGTTCTTTTGGTGGGTTAGAACAGGAAAACGGAAACATATACACCTGTATTGACAAGGTACGACCACTATGGCATACAGATATCCCTCACTTGCCAAAAAAGGCATCTTTTGTCAATCCTGATGAAGAAAGTGGGTATTTCTTTTATGTCAGGCGGACTCAGGCCCTTTTCAACAATGCCATTCTCCAGGCCGCCGATCAGTACCAAGTCGATCCGGCCCTTATCAAGGCTATCATAATGGTTGAATCATCTTACAACCCCCGTGCCACCTCCAGCAAAGGGGCAATGGGTTTGATGCAGTTGATGCCCGCGACGGCCAGGGCCATGGGTGTGGACGACAGCTTTAATCCTGAAAATAACATTAATGGTGGCGTAAGGTATTTTAAGCAACTTCTCAGCCAGTTTGATAACGATGTAAGACTGGCATTGGCAGCCTATAATGCCGGGAGCCGAAAGGTGAAGGAATATAAGGACATCCCGCCCTTTAAAACCACCAGGCTTTACGTTAAGAAGGTATTAACATATTACAGCTACTACAAAAAGGTCATGACTGCAACAAAAGTGAACAATGTTTAACCTTCATCTTTTGCCGATTCTGCGAAATGCGGGATGCTGGCGGAGAAACTCATGCCCACTGTTACTGCCTTCAAGATTTGAGGCCCTTTCCATCATATTCCTGTCAATTTTCAGCCCCCGTCCGGTAATGGATATATGACACTATCCCGTCATGTCTTGACAACCATACAAGAATATTATTGTGCCACAAAACAGGATGGAGCAGGGTACTATTAAATGAAAATTGACTTGCATATTCATTCCAGGGATTGTTCTGATGGCAAAATGCCGCTTGCCGAAATATTCAAAGAGGCATATCACAGAAAAATCAAAGTGATTTCTATTACTGATCACGATTCTATCGACTGCCAGGCTGCTGCAGAGGAATTGGCTGCCGAATATGGTATGCACTACTTAACAGGGGTGGAATTGAATATATCTTTTTCACATCCAGCTTACCATGATTCAAGGCCTGTATCTCTTGATGTGCTGGGTTACATGTACGATATAACCAACGGATCTCTTTTGCAAAAACTCAGGCAGATCAGGGAATACAGGAAGAAAAGGGCCGAGGAAATTCTCGAAAAGATCAACATGGAATTCACCAGAAAAAAAATCCCATTGTTTACCCGAAAGGATCTGACAGCTATCGAGGAAAGCGTGGATGGATCCTTTGGCAGGCCCCATATCGCCGATTATATGGTAAAAAAAGGAATAGTCCCCAACAGACAGGCCGCATTTAGCGAATACCTTGTAAAATGCAACGTCCCCAAGATGCCTGTCACCCTGGAAGAGGCATCTCACCTGATCAGGGGGGCAGGGGGCAAATTGATCTTGGCCCATCCCAACAATCCTCATGGGACCTCTCTCACTGCCCTCACAAATAACCTTAATGAACAACATGAAATAATAAGGGAGAGAATGCTTCCCCATATTGACGGAGTTGAATGCTGGCATTCAAGTCACGATTCAGGTACGGTTTCGGCATATCTTGACTTTGCAAGGCAAGAGGGACTGATGGTCACTGGTGGTTCGGACTGCCACCAGCAACCGGTTATTATGGGCACAGTGAATGTGCCGTCCTCTGTAGCGGAACAATTTAATATCCCATAATAATAAGCAGATAAACATTAGTCCATGGTGGATTTATTTTAAATTAAAGGGGGATTGTAACGATAATGTCACTTATTGATGATCTGCAGAATTGCTCGGCTTTTCCTGATGACACTACAGAGATATCCGTTGTTCAGACGCATATATCTGTTGTCTTTATTGGGGATGAGTTTGTCTATAAGATCAAAAAGCCGGTGAATTTCGGTTTTCTCGATTTTTCCACCCTTGAAAAGAGAAAATACTTCTGTCACCAGGAGGTAAAGCTGAACAGGAGACTGGCAAAGGATATTTATATAGGAGTCTTACCCGTTATGTTTGATGGGAAAAGACATTTCCTGGGTAGGGGGCAGGGAGATGTGGTGGAATATGCAGTAAAAATGAAACGAATCCCCGAAGAAAAGCTTATGAAATCGGTATTTAAGGCCGGAGGGCTTACAACTGAATGCCTGAAAAGGATTGCTGTCGCACTTTCCACCTTTCACCTCAGTACTCTTACAAATCCTAAAATATCAGAATTCGGTACTCCTGAAAAATTTAAGATAAATACAGATGAAAATTTTCAACAGGTGGAAAAGTATATAGGGGTAACTATCCCTAAAAACGAATTCTATACCCTCAAAGGATGGACAGAGGCCTTTTACAGGGAAAACCGGGACCTTTTTATGTCAAGGATAGAGACAGGCAGGATCAGAGATTGTCATGGCGATCTTCATATGGAACATATTTGCCTTACAGATGATCTTTCCATAATCGATTGCATTGAATTCAATGATCGCTTTCGTTATAGTGACACGGTCGCAGATATAGCCTTTCTCCTGATGGATCTGGAATATCATGGAGGAAGAGACAAATCGGAGATATTATGGAAACAGTACAAAGACCTTGCCGAAGAAAAAGATGGTGTGGATTCTCTCTTGAAATTCTACAAAGCATACAGGGCCTTTGTTCGAGGTAAAGTAATCAGCTTTCAGATAGATGATGAAGGGATAGGGGAACGAGAAAAAAAAGATGCTGTCAAAAAGGCAAGTGATTATTTCAGGCTTGCTTGCTCATACGCTGAAATCACATAATGTGTAAGAGCAAGAGGGTGATCATATGCACAAATCCTTTATAGATTTTATAAAAAAGGAGCCGTTGTCCAGGACTCTATTGATTACCTGTGGACTTCCAGCCTCCGGCAAGACCTCGGCCACCGCCCTGATAACCCGCTTTCACGACTTCCATCTCCTAAGATCTGATACTATCCGTCTTGAACTACTCAAGGGCGAAGACATCTTTGATGAAAAAGTGGCCTCTGATATGAAAAAGAGACTGCTCGTCTATGATGAAATGTTCAAAAGGGCCGACGAGTTGTCCGAAAAGGGAAAAAGTGTCGTATTGGACGCCTCTTTTATAACTCAGGCCTTACGGAGACGTGCCGCTGAGGTAGCAGCCAGGCACGACATGACACTTTTTATCCAGGAAACACGGTGCCCGAAGGAAGTGTCGCTCAGACGGATAGCAGGGCGCACAAAAGAAAATTACGAATCAAATGCCCTTACGGAAAAGGCATACACTAATAATCAGAAGAGATTTGAACCTGTTGACCTGGATGATTTAAAAA
>CAZQAA010000216.1:0-9625 GCA_964591255.1 uncultured Desulfobacterales bacterium
TTTGGGATTACTGTAGACTCTATCGTACGAAAGGCCTTACGGTTAATGGATCATAAAGACTGATATTTGCCTTTGTCACCGGACAAGGTATCCTAATTTTCACCTTATAACATAAAGTTTGTTCCATGGTTACGAAAAAAACCAGCCCGAAACCCAATGAAATTGCATGCCTGTATGAAATCAGCAACGCGATTTATGCCACCCTTGATCTGAAAAGATCCCTTTACAGCGTCCTGGATTTGATGGCGGAGCATTTAGGGATGAACCGTGGCTCCATAGCAATATTGAATCCGGACACCTCAGAAATTCATACCGAGGTGGCTCATGGTATATCGCCTGCTGCAAAATCCAGGGGACGTTATAAGCTGGGAGAAGGCATAACGGGCCGAGTGATAGAAACAGGCCGACCCATAGCAGTGGCCAAGATAGGAAATGAGCCCCTTTTTCTTGATAGAATGGGTGCCCGGAAGGGGATTGACAAATCAAAGATCTCTTTTATTTGTGTGCCGATAAAAGATGGTCAAAAAGTAATCGGGGCGCTTAGTGTGGATCGCGTTTTTGAAGGATCTTCTCCATTAAAAGAAGATGTCAGGCTACTCGCTATCATAAGCAGTCTTATAGCGCAAAAAGCAGCTCTTCTTGAAAAAATAAACAGAGAAAAAGAACTGCTAAAAAAGGAGAACTTGCGGCTCAAAAAAGAACTCAACAAAAGGTACAGCTTCAGTAATATTGTCGGGAACAGCCGTAAGATGCAGGAAATTTTTTATCTTATTACTCAGGTGGCCAAGAGCAACGCCACAGTCCTCCTGCTGGGGGAAAGCGGGACAGGAAAAGAAATGGTGGCCAATGCCATTCATTACAACAGCCTCAGATCGTCCAAACCGATTGTAAAGGTTAACTGTGCTGCGCTGCCTGCCAACCTTGTGGAGGCCGAATTATTCGGATATGAAAAGGGGGCGTTTACAGGTGCGACCCGTCAAAAAGAAGGAAAATTCGAACTGGCAAACGGCGGGACAATCTTCCTTGATGAAATCGGGTCCCTTGCCCTGGACAGCCAGGGAAAACTCCTCCGGGTGCTTCAGGAAAGGGAAATTGAAAAATTGGGAGGAACAAAAACTGTCAAGGTCAATGTTCGTCTCATTGCGGCCTCAAATCAGGACCTTGCCCGGGCTGTAGAAGAAAACAGGTTTAGAGAAGACCTGTTTTACCGCCTTAACGTTTATCCCATTTATCTTCCCCCCTTAAGGGAAAGGGAGGCAGATGTACTTCTCCTGGCCGACTATTTCCTTGATAAATACGCCCGTGAGTATAACAAGGGAATAAAGAGGATATCGACCCCTGCCATAGATGCCTTGGTCCAGTATTCCTGGCCCGGGAATGTCAGAGAACTTGAAAATTGTATTGAAAGGGCAGTTCTGCTTTGCGAGGATCACGTTATTCGAAGTTATCACCTGCCACCAAGTCTTCAAACAGCAGAAGAAACAGGGACTCAGCAAACCAAATCCCTGAAAAATGCAGTTGAGACATTTGAAAAAGAGATGCTAATTGATGCCCTCAAGAGCAGCAGGGGCAATATGAGACAGGCAGCAAATGCCTTGCAGACAACGGAGAGAATTTTCAGCTATAAGGTAAAAAAATATCACATAAATCCGAAGTTATATCAGCAACCGAAATAACATGCTATAGAAGCATGTTTCATGGTCTTGACACGTAGTCCCAAGTGCAGATATAAAGTGGCAAGCCCGTATAATTATTATATCGGCTATCAATATTATCAGGCCGGGAAATACATTTAATTTATTATCTGTTACTCACAAGTTAAAGATTAAATTAAGGGAGATTGTAATATATTATGTGTCGTCTAATAGGAGTAAGCAGCGAACAACCTCTTTCTCCCATGGTGGCTGTAAAGGCGCTGGATGTAATGAGGGAAGGACATGACGGTTCCGGCGTGGGTATCTTTATGACTGACCTGGGAGGGGCATTTGAGGAGCTTAAAGGAAGCCCCATACTGTCCGGGATCTTCACAAATGAAGGTCTGAAAAAGCTTGATCAATTCATGATGGATCTCGGCTTTATGACGAAGTACAGGACATCTTTGAGGGTTCCTGAAAGTCCTCCTCCTGGAACCCCAAAACGGGATGTGTATCTTATTCGGGCGTATGATTATCCCCAAAGCTGGGAGGGCCTTGATGAAGAAGAAATGCGCCAGAGGTTACTCACGATCAGACTCAACTTGAGGCAAATGGGCCAGGAAAGAGGAGACATGATAGTTTATAGTTTCTGGCCCGATGTAATCATGATCAAGGAGATAGGCGACCCCTTGACAGTGGCGGAATATCTGAACCTTGGGAGAGAGGAGCTAAGGGCCAGGATAGTGCTCGCCCAGGGCCGTCAGAATACCAATTACGCCATTAATCTTTATGCATGTCATCCATTTTTCATTCAGGGTATAGCCACCATGACAAATGGTGAAAATACCGCTTTTGTGCCTATCCGTGAATTCCTGTCGTCAAGGGGATTTTCAGGATACACGGGCTATCAGTCTGATTCGGAAGTTTTTACCCATATTCTCCATTTCACCCTATACCGGCTTGGATTGGGGATAGAGGCATATAAGCATATAATAACACCGCTCCAGGATGATGACCTTGAGCGTCACCCTGACGCGTCTTTTCTGAAACAGCTAAAATATAGCTGCAGGAGGATGATCATTGACGGCCCTAACTGCGTTATAGGCTGTCTTCCGGACAAGACGATTTTCTTGGTCCAAGACCGCAAGAAATTGAGACCTGGTATTGTGGGAGGAAAACCGGGGCTCCTTGCCATGTCATCTGAAATATGCGGCCTTGATGCAGTGATTCCAGCCAAGGACAGGCAATGGGAATTTCAGCCCATGCATTTGGATACGGCTATTATTCCTCCTGATCGTAAGGAGATAAAAATATGCAAGCAAACGGATTTATTGGACCTTCTTCATTAAGTATCAAGGATCTCCCTTGGCAGATACATTGGCAAAAAGACAAATGCACTTTTTGCGGCAAATGTACATCTGTCTGTCCCGTACGTGCAATTGAACTGGGAGTTCATCGCCAGAGACTAATAGATTCTTCTGTTGGACTGGAGTCCATTCCTTCTGGCATATATAAGATTTATTATGCCATCACACAAAAGACCGACCCTGCCCATGCATGCGTAGGATGTGCCATGTGCACCCTGGTATGTCCAAATGACTGTATCATTCCCTATCGTGGTGATGAAATCGACAAGCTGAGATATCACATCAATCTCGGCGGCCAGCCCCGGCGCCGGGGTGGACGCAGGAACGTATCCGGCGGCATTTTAGATCAGCTCAAGTTTATTCGCATCTCAATGCTGACTGATCCTGCACTGGACGCCGGCCGTCATGAGTTTGAACTCAGGACGCTATTGGGCCGGGTCCTTCCTCCTGAAAAGAGTCTTGAGATAGAACGTAAACAAGGATGGGCACCACCCGTCAGAGAGATCTACCCCCTTATCATCGGAGCCATGTCGTTTGGTGCGCTGTCCCCCACGATGTGGGAAGGTCTGCAGATGGGCGTGGCATATCTCAATGAAGAGTTGGGAATGCCGGTCCGCATGAGTACGGGTGAGGGAGGATGCCCCCCGAGACTTCTACGTTCCAGATTTATGAAATATGTCATACTACAGATTGCCAGTGGCTATTTCGGTTGGGACGAAATCATCCGGGCAATTCCTGAAATGAAAGAAGACCCTTGTGCCGTGGAAATCAAATATGGGCAAGGCGCCAAGCCGGGCGACGGAGGTTTGCTGATGTGGTACAAGGTGAACAAGCTCATCGCAGCCATCAGGGGGGTTCCTCCAGGAGTAAGCCTGCCGAGCCCTCCCACTCATCAGACCAAGTATTCTATTGAGGAGTCGGTTGCCAAAATGATTCAGTCCATGTATATGGCATGGGGGTTCCGGGTGCCGGTCTATCCGAAGATCTCCGGAACGTCAACGGCCCTGGCTGTCTTAAACAATCTTACGAGAAACCCATATGCAGCAGCCCTGGCCATAGATGGTGAAGATGGCGGAACAGGAGCCGCCTACAATGTATCTATGGATCACATGGGACATCCCATTGCAAGCAATATACGGGATGCCTATCTGAACCTGGTAAAGGTGGGTATGCAGAATGAGATTCCATTGATCGGGGCTGGCGGCATCGGAAAACATGGAAACCTTGCGGCCAATTCAGCTGCACTCATAATGCTGGGAGCCAGTGCTGTCCAGTCTGGAAAATATATTATGCAGGCCGCTGCCGGCTGTCTGGGATCAGAATCGGACCGATGCAATATTTGCAACATAGGATTATGCCCCAAGGGTATTACGAGTCAGGACCCCAGACTATACCGGCGTCTTGACCCTGAAAAAGTTGCGGAACGGTTAGTGGATATATATCTTGCATTTGACACGGAGCTAAAAAAGATCGTGGCCCCGTTAGGCAGATCCACGTCTCTTCCCATAGGGATGTCAGATGCACTGGGTATAAATGATCGTGCAGCGGCAGAGAGACTCCAAATCAAGTATGTAGTATAAGAATGGGCAAATTTGTTGCATATCAAAAAGATAATATATAGGCGGAGCAGATCTTGACAAAAAAGAGTAAAACACAAAAATTTCACATCATTAAAGGAAAAGAGGGCGGCAGACGCCTTGAATCCCGTCTGCTCGAAGAAAAAATCCAGAGGTCTATAAGAGACGGGCATAGAAATATAGAGGTGGAGGCCTATGGACAGCATGGAATCGGCGGACGCCTGTGGAGGGCGGGTGATGAGACGGTTGTCATAAAAATTACCGGCTCCCCGGGTCAGAGAGTAGGAGCTATGGGTTTCCCCAATACCCATATCGAGGTGATGGGGCCCTCATCTGACGATGTTGGCTGGCTTAATACCGGAGCTGAGATCACTGTCCATGGAAATGCCACCAACGGGGTGGCCAATGCCATGGCCCAGGGGAAAATCTTTGTGGCCGGCAATATCGGCGCCAGGGGCATGACTATGACCAAACATAACCCAAAATTTGCCCCCCCTGAGCTTTGGGTACTGGGATCTGTGGGTGACTATTTTGCAGAGTTCATGGCAGGCGGCATAGCAGTTATATGCGGTTTCAGGCCTCAAGATCCGGAAAACATCCTTGGTTACAGACCGTGTGTCGGCATGGTAGGAGGAAAAATATTTTTTCGCGGGCCCCATAAGGGATTTAGCAGACACGATGCCAAACCGATATCCATATCAGAGGATGACTGGCAATGGCTTATTGAAAATCTCAAAGTCTTTCTGGACCATATTGGATCACCTGAAATTCTTCCAAAACTATCTAACAGGGAAGAATGGCAGCTGCTCATAGCCAGGACGCCCCAGGAAAGGACACCCCAGTCAAGACGTTCAATGCAGTCATTCAGAAAAGAGGTCTGGGACAAAGAGCTTGGAAAAGGTGGAATGATAGGGGATCTGCTCGAACTGGATATGAGCCCCATTCCCGTAATAACCAATGGGGACTTACGCCGCTTTATCCCTGTCTGGGAGAACAAGAAATATCTTGCACCATGCCAGGCTAATTGCCCTACAGGGATACCTATACAGGAAAGATGGCAGCTGATTCGGGAAGGACGAATTGATGAGGCCGTAGACCTGGCCCTTGCCTACACCCCATTTCCTGCTACAGTATGCGGTTATCTGTGCCCAAATCCATGCATGGATGCTTGCACACGCGCCTCGGCGGGAATAAAAGCTGTAGACGTCACTCAACTTGGACAGGCAAGTGCAAAAGCGGGTTCACCAGAATTTCCCCCGTTATCAGGCAAACAGGTCGCAGTGATCGGTGGCGGGCCTGCAGGGATATCCCTTGCATGGCAACTGCGCCTGAAGGGTCACAATGCAGTCATTTATGATATGGATAAGACCCTGGGCGGCAAAATCCAATCCGTTATTCCCAACAGCCGCATACCGAAAAGTATCCTGGAAGATGAGCTTGAACGGGTCAGGAAGATTATTCCACATATTCACCTTCAGCAACGGCTGGAAAAAGATGACATTGAACAGTTAAAGCTCGATTATGATTTTGTAGTAATTGCAACAGGGGCCCAGAAGCCGAGGGAGCTGCCTGTACCGGGCCAGGAAAAAATGATACCTGCCCTGGATTTTTTGCGCCAAAGCAAGGCCGGAGACATACATGTAGGGTCCAGGGTGGTAATTATCGGTGCGGGTAATGTGGGCTGCGACGCGGCTACAGAGGCCCACAGGTTAGGGGCTAAAGACATAACCCTGATAGATATCCAGGAACCGCTCTCTTTTGGCAAGGAGAGGAAAGCAGCAGAGGCCATAGGTGCAAAATTCCGCTGGCCCTGTTTTACCGAGTCGGTTACCGATGAAGGTGTAAGGCTTACCAATGGTGAACTTATTCCGGCAGATACTGTCATAATATCCATAGGCGATGCGCCGGATCTGTCGTTTCTCCCGGACACTGTTAAATCAAAGAATGGTTTTATAGAGGTAAATGATATTTTTCAGACCACAGATCCGAAAATTTTTGCTATTGGAGACGTAATTGGGTTAGGACTCCTGACCGATGCAATTGGTGCAGGCCGAAAAACCGCCATGGCAATAGATGCCATCTCTGCCGGAAAAGAACCTGAAAAGGAGACACGGCAGGTAATTGATCTGTCCAGGGTCAAGGTAGAGTATTTTGACCCGCGTCCGGAGCATGTGGAAGGGCTTGAACAGTGTGCCTCAGGATGTGCCTCATGTGGCACCTGTCGCGATTGTGAAATATGTATCACCATCTGCCCCCAATCAGCCATATCAAAATTGGAAAAAGATAGTGGAGAATTCGAACTGGTGGTAGATGCAGAAAAATGTATCGGCTGTGGGTTTTGTGCCGGGGTCTGTCCCTGCGGTATATGGGCCCTTATTGAAAATGAACCCATGGACTGAGACAGACTCAACCATCATCACTGGTAAAGGGGAAGGCACACTGGCTTCCATCCATACCGCCGGGCCTGTCCTCTTTTTTTTCCATCTCGACAGGTCGGATCTCACCCTTTAAAAGGTATCTGTCAAAAAGGCGGTTAAAATCGGTCCAGGGACCATCCCGTTGGTCCCTGTCCATAAAGCGGGCCAAACCGTTCAGTTTTGCATCCAAATCATCAATAATATGAAGAGCAAATGCCTCAAGGATCTTCGGCCTCTTAGGGGAACCGAATGCATACTCACCATGATGGCTGAGTATCATATGTTTCAATCGAGTGGCCAGATCCAAGGGAACGCCCTTTAATCCCTGGAGTCTTTCCTCCACCATGGCCATACTCATCACCACATGGCCAATCAACCTACCTTCGTCAGTGTAATCTATCTTGAAGTCGAGATCCAATTCTCTAATCTTTCCTATATCGTGCAGAAACGCCGCTGTGAGCAGCAGGTCTCCATCCAGATGGGGGTATAACCTGGACACCTCCATTGCCATTCTACAGACATTGAGGGTATGCTCTAACAGGCCACCCATATAATTGTGGTGAAAATTCTTGGCTGATGGGGCCCTTTTGAATTGAAACATGAAATCAGGGTCACCAAGAAATGTTTCGTTCAATGCCCTCAAGTGAATATTTTTCACACCTTTCAGGATGGTCCTGAGAGAGGCCATCATCTCTGTCGGGTCTACAGGAGAAGATTCGAGGAAAATACCCCAATCTGTTTCGCTTTCGTTTGCCCTTGCCAGTCTTGATATATTTACCTGCAGCCGGCCCTGATAGACTTCCACGATCCCTTCCACGTCTACTATATCACCCTCATTAAATATGGATGAAAGCGTGGAAGCATCATCCCATACCTTGGCATCCACCTGCCCTGTCCGGTCGGAAAGGATCAGGCTGATAAAGAGAGATCCCTTCCGGGTTGTTCCAAGCCTTTTTCCCTTGACAAGATAACACCCGTGGACCTTATCATCCTTTTCAATATCCTTGACCCAGGAATGTGGCCGTTCAGTGATATTAGGATCTGTATCCATAAAAAAATCGCCACAAAAATCTATCGTTGAGGTTCTAGAATCACCTTTATACAATCATGTTCCACTGGAGAGGAAACCGCACGGAATCCGAAACCCGCATCTTCTAATGACAATCTGTGGGTGATCAGTTTCTTGACCGGCACTGTTTTTTCTTTTATGAGCTTAAGGGCGATACTGCAATCATATGGTGCCCCTGCATAGGTACTGGTGAGCGTCACCTCTGTCCGCCAGAAAATCTCATTGACAGATGCAGGGAGCACAGCACCTTCAGATGCCCCGGCGAAAAAAAGTATGGTTCCACCCCTTTCCACTGCACTCAAGGCTATTGGTATAAACCCGTCAAAGCAGATAATTACTACGTCCGCCAGACGCCCTTCATTTACGTCCCGAAAAAAGGGAATGAGATCATCCCCTGCCTCACAGACATGATCAGCGCCCATCTCTTCCGCCTTTTTCAGCCTGAAAGGGATGGTATCCGCTGCCACTATCAATCCGGCCCCAAGTCCACGGGCAAGACCAACATGGAGCAGGCCGGATATCCCGCACCCCAGGACCAAGACCGACTGCCCCGGCTTCAAGCCAGCATTCCTCTGCCCCCTAAGGACGCAGGCAAGAGGCTCCATGAATGAAGCCTCCTCATAAGATATCTCTCCGGGCAGGTGAAAGACGCCACGATCCACGTTGATGGCAGGGATTCTTATGTATTCCGCAAATCCCCCCGGATCAAAATGGGTCCCGCTTAATAATGTTTCACACACGGTATGACGTCCATTAAGACAGTAATGACATGTATTGCATGGCACATGATGGGTTGCAGCAATGCGGTCACCTATCCTGAATTTTTCCACCCCGTCACCTGTCTCCACAACTTCCCCCGCCACCTCATGCCCAAGGACCAGGGGGACTTTGTCACGCCTGTACCACTCCATGACGTCACTGCCGCAAATTCCGCTTGCAATGACCCGCATAAGGAGCTCGTTTCTATCTGTTTCAGGTACAGACATCTCCTCGACACGAACATCGTGATTACTGTAATACATTAAGACCCGCATGCTTTTCTTATCCAGACCTTCAATCATTATTAATCAAGCCTTATCTCCCTTAGTAATCTGTCTCCTCAGCCAGCAAGATAACGAGACTGTCGAAAAACTGTTGTTCAAGTTATTTCCTTATCTTTTTCAATATTGTGAACCAGGCAATAAAGCATCCACTGAATGTTGCCCTTGATATGCCCTTGTAAATCGTAAAAATGCTAAAGTCAAGACGTTGTTCAACAACATTATGGATGGCGTATTCCAATGTCCCTGGCATTAACTGTTCTTCCAGAGACACGGGCATTATCATCATCTGGCTGTAGTCATAATGCCTGTATCTCGCCATCTATGAGTCCCCTTCAGGCAGGTCGTTACAGGACAAGTGCAGAATAGGTGCAGGATAGGTGCAGTCTATCAGAGATAAGCCCTATTTCAACTATTCAAGCATAAATCATGAACTTTTTCGACAGTCTCAACGTCAAGGGTCACTTGCCGCTATGGAGTGCCTGTCTGCGTGCGTTCACGCACAGGCAGGCCAGCGGAAT
>CAZQAA010000217.1:0-5327 GCA_964591255.1 uncultured Desulfobacterales bacterium
CATTGGAGGCACCTTTTAGTGTTGATGCTTCAAAGTGTCTCTCATATCTGACAGTGGAATACAAAGGTCAAATTGATAAGAGTATTGCTGCAAGGGCAAATGACTGTTTTTTTGGGTGCGATGTCTGTCAACAGGTGTGCCCATTTAATAATAGTGAGTCTTCGACATATATGGCACTTCCTGCTACAGACGAGATTCTTGATATGGGAGATGTGGCTTTTAGGGAGACATTTGGAAAAACAGCTCTTGCCAGGCCGGGGCTCGGAAAGTTGAAGGAAAATATCCGAGCCTTAAAGGCTGTACGAGGTTGAGAAGTAAATAAAAGGTTATTTTAACAAACGCTTGACTTTTTTACAAACAAGTTTTAAATGAGAATATAATTTTTGGATAAGGAGGTGAAAGAATGCCATTGCGGTGATACCCATTTTGTGTGGGAAGATTTATGAATAGAAGACAACTTTTATTTAAGAATAGAAATGTAGTATGAAGTAACAAATAAATGAGGAGGTGAAGATAATGCCACAAGCAGTAGTGCCGACACTTAAGTGGGAGGATTTGTGGAAAGGTTGGGGATTTCCTGAATATTACTGGGCTGTAACACCCAATGAACTTATGATGTTTGCCCAGGTTATAGGGGCAAAAGATCCTATCCATTTTGATGATGCAGCAGCCAAGGCGGCAGGTCTGGAGACCATATGTGCCCATGGTGGTTACCTGAATATTTTCCATTTTGAGAAGGTATTGTTGACGGCTGCCAATACAAATCCTGTTTTCCCGACCATGCATAACAGGTCAACCATTGACTTTTTTGCCCCGATTTATCCTGGTGATATATTGACCATAAAGTCCAGGATTCATGACAAGGTGGAATCTTCAAAAGGCAGGCGTTTTGCCGCATTCCTGATTGAGATTTACAACCAGAAGGGCGAGATGGTAGCGCGGAAGATTCATAGTTCCCAGTGGCTGAAAGAATGGCCTGGGACCAAGGCGGGACCGCGTCCTCTCTACTAAAAATTTATATAAGGGGGTAAAAAATGAGCGAACAATTGACCTTTGATAATATAAATGTTGGTGATGAGCTTACTCCATATACACGTAAGTTCACTCAAGAAATGGTGAATACCATAATGGATGTAATCGGGTCGGTGCCAAATTGGCATACCGATCCCAGCCAGGCCAAGTCCGTGTCATACTGGAATATCCAAGAGGAGTCTACCGCCTTACCTGGTGTTATGACTGAAATGGGAGTTTCCGAGTTTATGGTGAATTGGCTTGGAAATCCGCTTCCCTGGTATGGTGGTGGAGGACTTGAGATCAGATTGATAGCGCCGGTGCAGATACATGTCGAAAGGGGTGGTGAAGTTACCTATAAGGGCAAAGTCGTTGACAAGAAAGTTGATGGTGACAAGAAGCTTGTATTGTGCGAGATATATGGCGAGCACGGTGGTACCAAGGTCATGGTTGGAACTGCGAGGGCTGCCTTCTGATATTGATCGTTCATGGTTATGAACATGGGCCGATATCAACCGGGAAGGGTTGATATCGGCTTTTTTTTGCAATGATGGAGGTTTGTTATGGCCAAAACCCTTGATGATTTGATGAAGATAAAGGGCGTTGCTGCTTGTGGTGCATGGAGACCGACAGATAGAAACAGGAGGATAGAGATCATTGGTTCAAGAGGGGAAATACCACAGGAAGGTGAATATATTGCCTCGGCATTCTGCGAACTTGATCTGTTTCTTGCGAATTCCCAGTGTGCAGTATATGAGCAGTATACAAGACAGGAAAAATTTTTTCCTGTTACCTCTATTGCCATTAGGGGAAAAGAGTTTTCAGTAATGGCCGCCTATGCAAAAGAGGAGGATTATATGGTAGGCGTATTTATGCTTAACAGCGACAGGCCTGACCTATGGGAACTCTCTGATATAATGAAAGAAATCCGGGTTTAATCCTTCCGCTTCGTACCCCATCTATATCCGAAAGCCTTATTCCTGTCCCTCCGGTTTTGAGATCACTGTGCAGCCCTTTCAGGTGATGTTGCTCACAAAGGGACCTTCTATATCGGAGGCCCTGAGAGATACAGGAAAAAGGGAGACAGCTCCCAAGATAAACCGGTGAAAAAGGTGACGGGAGAAAGTCGTCCTGATGTTAGTCCAGTTTGAGGGCCAGTTCTTTGAGCTGCTCATCGTCTACCCTGGACGGAGCACCGGTCAGGGGACAGGTTGCACTGGTGGTCTTTGGAAATGCTATGACTTCCCTGATTGAATCTACCCCTGTCATGATTGCCACAAGCCGGTCGAATCCAAGTGCCATCCCGCCGTGGGGCGGGGCACCATATTTCAGGGCCTCCAAAAGGAAGCCGAATTTACGTTGTGCCCTGTCCGGAGATATTCCCAGGATTTGGAGCATTTTTTTCTGGATGACTGGATTATGGTTCCTGATGCTTCCTCCTCCGATCTCCACGCCGTTGATCACCAGGTCGTAAGACTTGGCCCTTGCCTTTTGCGGGTGATTGTCCAGAAAAGCCATGTCTTCCTCAAGAGGTGCAGTAAATGGGTGATGTACCGCTTCCAGCCTCTGCTCGGCCTCATTGTACTCGAACAGCGGGAACTTTGTGATCCAGACAAATTCATAGTTGTCTTTATCTATTAATTTCAGCTTGTTTGCCACTTGTAGGCGAAGTATGCCAAGTGCATGGTTTGCCGAATCCCGTCTGTCGGCGATTATCAGGATAAGGTCACCCGTCTCCCCTTCCAACCTTTCGTTAAGGGATTTTTTGTCTTTTTCTTTGAAGAATTTACTCAGGGAGGACTGCCATCCATCTTCTGTAACCTTTATCCACACGATTCCCTTGGCACCAGAGTCGGCCGCGATTTCAGATAATTTATCCAGATCCTTTCTTGAAAAGGCAGATGCACCATTTTTGACATTGATCGCCTTGATCACACCTCCGTTTTCAATGACTCCCTTGAATACTCTAAAGTCAGATTTGCCAGCAATATCCGTTAGTTCCCTTATCTCCATACCGAATCTCAAGTCGGGCCGATCTGTACCAAACCTGTCCATAGCATCTCTATATTCCAGGCACCGCATGGGAAGAGAAATATGGAAATCCAAGATTTTTTCAAATAGCTGTGCCATCATCTCCTCAAAAAGTTCCATTATGCCTGTTTCGTCCACAAATGACATCTCGAGATCCACCTGTGTGAATTCGGGCTGGCGATCTGCCCGGAGGTCTTCATCCCTGAAGCAGCGTACGATCTGGTAATAACGGTCGAATCCGCCGATCATGAGAAGCTGCTTAAAAAGCTGGGGAGATTGGGGAAGGGCGTAAAACGTGCCCCGGTTGACCCTGCTGGGCACCAGATAGTCCCTGGCGCCCTCGGGTGTGCTTTTGGTGAGAAAGGGTGTTTCTACCTCAATAAAGCCCTTGCTGTTCAGATATTCCCTTATGTACGATGCAATCCTGTGTCGTGTATTAAAAAGGGTAAAGACCTCATGCCTTCTCAATTCCAGGTATCGATACTTCAGCCTCAAGGTCTCGGATGCATCTACATGCCCATCCACCTGAAAGGGAGGCGTTTCTGTTTCATTCAGGATCCTGAGTTCGTTTACCTTGAGTTCTATGTTCCCAGTGGAAAGTTTTGGGTTTTCCTGTCCGTCAACACGGCGGGAGACAATGCCTTTGACCGCTACTACCCATTCGTTTCTCAAGATGTGGGCCTTTTTATGACTGTCTTGATCCATTTGGGGATCAAAGACCACCTGTGTGATCCCCTCTCTATCCCGCAGGTCTATAAAGATAAGATTTCCAAGATCGCGCCGGCTGTTTACCCACCCCATCAACACAGCCTCCTGACCAACGTTATCCTCCCTGAGGCTCCCGCAGTCATGGGTACGTTTCCAGTCATCCAGGAAATCAATGTTCATTCCCTCAATTTCTGTCATATATTTTATCTCCAGATTGTTCTAAAATGTCTTAGCAATTTTGCTCTCCGCCGTCCAGACGGTTTAAGATATCGTAAATATTATTGAGATCAATTTCCTCCTGGACCTTGGTATCCATGTTCCTGAGGACGGCCTTTCCTGAAAACAGCTCATTTTCTCCTACAATGAGGACCTTTTTTGCGTTTAGCTTGCCGGCCCTTTTCATCTGGGCCTTAAGTCCTTTAGGACCGTAGTCCATCTCGATCCAAAGGCCATCTCTTCTGCATTTAATTGCCCAATCAAATGATATCTCTTCAGCCTTTTTTCCAAGGGCGGCAATAAACAGATCAGGCCTGTCATGATCTGCTTCAAACCTTTTCTGCTGGAGAAGGGCAACAACCCTTTCCATGCCCACGGCAAAGCCGATGGCCGGGTGATCTGGCCCCCCAAGTAGTTTCACGAGACCGTCATACCTGCCTCCGCCTGCAATGGCATTCTGGGCACCAAGCTCTCCTGTCTGTATTTCAAAAGCGGTTTTTGTATAGTAATCAAGGCCTCTGACAAGCCTGTGGTCAAGGACGAAAGATATGCCAATGCGATTAAGATATTCCTGTAATGATTCAAAATGTCTTTCACATTCCTGGCAGAGAAACTGGAGAATCGATGGTGCATCTGAGATAGCTTGATTACACGTCTCGATCTTGCAATCAAATACCCTGAGGGGATTGGTATGGGCCCTTCTTCGGCAATCTCTGCAAAGAAAATCTAGTCGTAGACCGAGATAATTTTTTAATTCGTCCCTGAATTTTTCCCTGCATTGATCGCATCCGAGGGAGTTGATATGCAGGGTAATATCATTTAGTCTCATGGATTCAAAAAGACCCATTGCCAGTGTAATCATTTCGGCATCGCTTTTTGGGCCTGAATCACCAAATAATTCTGCATTTATTTGATGAAATTGCCTTAGTCTACCCTTTTGGGGCCGTTCATGCCTGAACATGGGGCCAATGGTAAAGAGTTTTTGAACAGGACTTTTCAGGTAAAGTCTGTTCTGGATATACGCCCTGACTACTGATGCAGTTGCCTCCGGTCTTAGAGTCAAACTTTTTCCCTTACTGTCCTTAAGTGAATACATCTCCTTCGAAACGATATCCGTTTCCTCACCAATACCACGATTGAACAGCTCGGTTTTTTCCAGGATGGGAGTCCTTATCTCCTGGAATCCGAAGGCCCGGAAGATATTCCTTGCTGTAATTTCAAGTTGTTGCCAGTATGCTATTTCGTCAGGCAGGATGTCTTTAAAACCCTTTATGCTGGTAAATTCCAAGATTTTCATCTCCTCGCAAAAAGATATATGCAATTTCCTACCAAAGCCTACATGGTGCGTCAACACAAATAAC
>CAZQAA010000218.1:0-2530 GCA_964591255.1 uncultured Desulfobacterales bacterium
GCGAACTTAGGCGGTATGTTGATCACCTTGTAACATTTAATGCAAGGTTGAGCCCGAATGGGATACTTACCATGGTTAACAAGACCGCGGCAGATGCTGTGGGTCTTGAGCAAGTCGATTTGATCGACCATCATTTTGTCAAAACCTACTGGTTTTCTTATGATATTCATGTTCAGGAACGACTCAGGGCAGCCATATCCGAGGCCGCAGGCGGGAAGACTGTATCCTACAAGGAAAAGATTCGCGTCAAGGATGGATTTATCATGGCTCAATTAAGCCTGAGGCCTGTTTTTGGTGAACAGGAAAAAGTAGAATATCTTGTGGCCGAGGCTCAGGATGTAACGGAGCTTGTTGAGGCACAGAAGGAGATGAGGAACGCCTACGAGCTATTGAACTCCATGTCCAATTTTGCAGGGATTGCGGATACCGATGGGAGGATGCGGTTTGTGAATATGAAGGCCCTGGAGATGCTTGGATTCAAAACGGATGAGGTGGTCGGTGTCCCGTTCTGGGAGTGCGGTTGGTTTGTTTCCCTCCCCGATGTTCAGGATACGGTTAGGCGGTCGATTGATAGAGCGCGTAGAGGGGAGACTGCACGCATGGAGATAAGGGCATGCACCAAGGATGGAATTGAGTTGCCGGTTTTTTTTACATGCGCGCCTATGTTGAGTGGGAAAAACGGGATTAGTGCCATAGCCCTTGAGGGTGTGGTGATCACCGAACTGAAAGAAAAGGAGAAGACAATCAGGCGGGAACGAAGGGCCTTTCAGCTTATAGCGGATGCTGCCGTTAATGCCGAAAATGTCCAGGCCCTGTGTCGGATGGTCCTTTTCGGATTGTGCGAGACTTTGGACTTTGCTCGCGGATCTCTAAGGCTTTATGATGCAAAAACAAACACATTGATACCAGTGGCGGTATTCGGGGAGGATAAAGAGGATGAAAAAAAGATTGTGCCCCATTCTCTGGATGATCGCCGTCATGTTGT
This sequence comes from uncultured Desulfobacterales bacterium, assembly GCA_964591255.1. GTDB lineage: Bacteria > Desulfobacterota > DSM-4660 > Desulfatiglandales > Desulfatiglandaceae > CAZQAA01. The sequence continues at coordinate 986 of CAZQAA010000218.1, forward strand.
ATCGGTCATGGCACAGAGTCGGGAGCCGATTTTTGCTCCTGACATAAGAGATCACCCCATATACCAGACCCATAAAGAGGCCCTGGATAACTGGGAGGTCCGTGCCTTCATATCCTGGCCGATTATGGGGAAAGATGAAAGGCTTCTGGGCACATTACAGCTTATAGGAACTTCACCCAGGGAGATCCTCCATCAGGACCGTGTCTTGTTTGAAACAGTGGCTGGAATGTTTGCCACTGCCCTTGAGCGGGAGCAGATGGAGGAACGTATAAGATCATCTCTTGATGAAAAGGTGGTCCTGTTAAAGGAGATTCACCACCGGGTAAAAAATAACCTCCAGGTGATATCCAGCCTGTTGAATCTACAGTCCAGGGATGTAGAGGCCAAGGACTATCTGGAACTTGTCAGGGCGAGTCAGAACAGGATAAGGTCTATGGCCCTGGTCCACGAACGCCTGTATCGTTCCGAGGACCTTTCAAGCATAGGTTTTGATCAGTATCTAAAAGACCTTGTAAACAATCTATTTGTCTCGTACAGCGTGTCTGCCGGAAAGATCGAACTGAATATGGATGTCAGGAATGTCCTTTTAGGGATAGACATGGCCATTCCATGCGGATTGATCGTAAACGAGCTTGTATCCAATTCATTAAAGTATGCCTTTCCAGATGACGCAAGAGGTGAGATGTATATCCGTTTATGCGAGGAAGCTGATGGTAGATATTTATTGGTGGTAAGGGACAATGGCATCGGCCTGCCTGATGGCTTCGATTTTCAGCATACTAAGTCGTTGGGAATGCAGTTGGTAATGATGCTGACACAACAGATGGATGGTAGCATCGAGCTTGACGGGAAAAACGGGACAGCTTTTAAGATCCGATTCGGTGTAAGGAGGAATTAGCTTATATGTCTGAGAAACGAATCCTTGTGGTGGAAGATGAGGCCATCGTTGCCATGGATATACAGGTGAATCTTGAAAATTTGGGTTACATTGTGCCTGTCATGGTATCTTCCGGTGAGGAGGCCCTGAAAAAGGCCGAAGAGTTTAGGCCCGATCTTGTCCTGATGGATATCATGTTGAAGGGGGATATGGACGGGATTGATGCGGCGGATCGAATCCGGTCCGATCTGGATATTCCTGTGGTGTATCTCACCGCCTATGCGGATGATGATACCCTAAGTCGGGCGAAGATAACAGAGCCGTTCGGCTATATAGTAAAGCCGTTTACCGAGCGTGAACTGCACTCCACCATTGAGATGGCCATTTACAGACACAGGGCCGAGACTGAATTGAAAAAGACCAAGGAATGGCTGGCAACGGTCCTGAGGAGTATTGGAGATGCAGTGATCACAACAGATGACAAGGGCCTGGTAACGTCCATGAATCCGGTGGCGGAAGCGCTTACGGGGTGGAAGGAGGATGAGGCCAAGGGAAAGCGTATGACAGAGGTGTTTAATATTATCAATGAACAGACCCGTAAACGAGTCGAAAACCCCGTGGAAAAAGTCTTGCGCAATGGTGTGGTTGTGGGGCTTGCGAATCATACT
>CAZQAA010000219.1:0-4219 GCA_964591255.1 uncultured Desulfobacterales bacterium
GGCGTTTTCAGAGAGCTGTTTGACGGTCTGACGGTTGCGGCAAAGCCTTTCTATAATCCGTGCCAGTTGGACGACATTCCCCCTTTCGAAGAGAAGACCATTCTCTCCATCAGTTATCACCTCGCTGATACCACCCACATCGGTGGCCACCACAGGGACCCGGGCCGCCTGGGCGGAACAGATAACAAGGGGAGTATTCTCATACCACAAAGACGGAACAATCAAGAGATCCATATCCACAAAGACATCATGGATCATGTCAGGCGAAAAGGTCCCACAGAAATAAATCCTGGAATCTTCTCCGGCTATCTTTCTCAAATGCTTTACATAATCTGGAAACAGCTCTTGCGACCCATATATCTTTGCGAGTACCGGAATGTCTTTGGGCAAAATACGGATGGCCTCACACAAGACATGGGCGCCTTTGTGATAATGCAGGGTGCCAATAAACCCGAGCCTTAATTCCTTCTTTATACCTTTTGGGCTATCTATTCTGGTGCTGGTCTGGTCAACGCCAAAAAGGACTTTTTCAATTCTTTCATGGTCTATACCGAATCGGGAAAGCAACTGTTTCATGAAAGAAGTGGCAACCAGCAACCTGTCCACCTTTTCAATTCGTTTCCGGATAAAAGCCGGCCTTTCCAGTAGTGCCCCTACCATGCTCCTGTAGCGCCCATCGATCCACGGGAATGCTCCCATTTTTCTTACAAAAAGAGATATCAGACAATCGGGCATACAACGGATGATTTTCCCCCTGTTATCAAAAGCCGCCATATGTTTTATACAATTGGCCATTCGCCTATCAGGGCCGGAACACAATCGGCCATCATGAGAAAGAAGCTGACAGGTTGGGCACAGAGGCCAGTAATCAGTGACAGTGAAAACTATCGGAACCGCCAATTCCTTGCAGATATCAACAATCCCCACCGAAAGGCGGTGCAGATGATATATATGAACAAGATCCGGTTTCAGTCTGTCGATTACACCCCTTAAGTAGTTATCAACCTCAGGATTATAATACTCTTCTCTCATTAAGTTCTTGTGTCCATCCTCCATATCCCAATGATAACGGTATCTATAAACCGGAATATTATCATAACAATAGGAATCGAATTTCTCCCCCAAGTCCCTGGCAGGCATCTTAAGACCGGAAAATACGTGAACCTGGTGCCCCCGGTTCAGGAACTCCTTTGCCGTCTGATAAGTAAGGATTTCGGTCCCTGCCACATAGTGGGGTAGAAATTGATGAGTGATGTATAAGATGTTCATACCTGAGTTCATCGGTTCAAGATTTAAGGATACTGATCAGCATACTAAAACCTTTGAGAATATCCACCCGTACACCTTATGTCATACTATTAGTATGCCTGACCATGGCTCTCATGCTCATGGTCCTATTTTGTCAAAACGGATCTGTATATATCCAGAACCTCTTCGGCATAATCCGATACGTCTTTGTCATATTTCGCATTTTCGGAAAGCCGTTCCACCCTGACAGGATCATTGACTATTTTCTGCATAATTGAATGCAGATGTTCGGAGCTGTCCTTTTTGAAGGTATAACCATTAATATCATTTGTCACAAATTCACTAAGCCCCTTTACATCGGTCACGATGACCGGGGTCTTGGTAGCAAGGGCATATAACAAAACAAGAGGACTGTTTTCATACCACCGGGACGGTATGACAAGAAAATCCAGTTCGGAAAGGCGTTGGCCCAGTTCCTCTTGAGGGAAGGTGCCCCTGAATTCCACCCGATTCCGGCCTAAGGCGAGTCTCCTTAATTCCTTCATATAAAGATAATCCTGATCAAATGGGCCATAGATAATTAATGATCCGCTGTTTCCTTTAAGGGCAGAATATGCCTTGACAAGCAGATCAACGCCTTTGTGGCGGGCAATCTGGCCTATATACCCGAATTTGATATTGCCGTCACTAATCTTCCGCTGTCTTGCAAAGGCCGAGACCCGGTCTAATGTTATTCCGAAATTGATCTTTTTCAGACGTTCCGGATAAAACCGGTTCCTGGCATACGCCTCATAAAGAAAATCTGTGGGCGCGATCATCTTTTCATAGGTGCCATAGAGGTAATGCAGTATCCGGGGTCTGCTGGTGACATCCCCCACATGACCGGCAAGCACAGTTTGACGAAAACCAGGCAACTGGACCAGCCGATAAACTACAGGAGTGACAAGGCGGAGAATAAAGCTATGCTTTTCCAAAATTTTTGCAATCCCATTGTTTAATTTCAATGCACCTGCCGCCCGAAAATAGCATGCCAGACAATTAGTGCTCCGGCGATTAGGCCCCTGACACAATCTACCATCGTATCTCTCCAGCTTGTTGTTTAAACAGATACCGAAAAAATCGGTTAATGTGGCAATTGCAGGGATATTCAAATCCCGTAATACCTCAAGCAGCACTGAAGAATGATTGATGAGATGGGTGACATGGGCAATATCAGGGCCGACTTCAGAAATGATCTTTTTCAGTAGTGCTGCCAAATCCTGTCTGTAATAGGTATGTTTAAAGCGGTTGTGAGGCTTCAGATTGAGGTCAATACGGCAGACCGGCACATCATCGTATTCGTAATAATCATATTCTTTTCCTGAACCCTTTTCCCCATAAGGAGTAGCTGTCAGGACAACCGGCCGGTGGCCACGGACAATAAACTGCCTGGCCAGCTCGAGTGTATAGGTTTCGGTACCGTAAAAATGTTCAGGAAAAAACACATGCACCGGAAGCAGGATTTTTAGTGATCTCATAACCATTCCTTCGTGATCAACCATTAACTAAACAGTTGCCACTTTTCCATCTCTTATGAGGCTTTCATACAGATGTTCATACCGAATTATCATCGCCTTTAAAGAAAAAAGGCTGATTGCACGTTCCCTATTCCGGGTCCCTATTCTCAATCTTTCATCCCTATTGTCTAAAAGGCTGATTATTATATCTACAAGTTCCTCTCGGCTGGCACCAAGGCATTCATCACTGCCGAGGATCTCTGAAAGCGCCCCTACCCTGTATCCTGTCACAGGTATCTCCATTCCCATGGCAAAGGGTGATACCTGCCCAAAACTCTCTTTCCAGACCGGTGCGACAAAAATGGACAGCCGGCGGTAATACTCTGGAAGTTTTTCATATGGAACATATCCGGTAAATTCGAAATTTTCCGCAATCCCTTGGGCGGTAACTTGCTGTTTATAAGGAGCCATAAGGCTGCCACCACCAACAATTATGGCCTTTGTTCCAGGTCGGTTCCTTACCACATCAATTAAGACCTGGATTGAGTCTTCACGTAATTTATCTTTTTCAAGCCGATAAACCATACCGATAACATCATCAGGAACCGGAGCCCCCCCCCTGTTAAACATATCCAGATTGCTGCCGGGATAGATAACCGTCGCAGGGTCCGGTATGACCGTACTGAAATTCATGGCATAATTACTTACATAAACATAATGATCAATCGTCTCATCTATATAGGTCTCCACCGGCGTATTGACATTTTCCACAACCATACAGCGATGTTTTCGGACCGCTTTAAACACCTCAGCATACCACGGATCATCACACTCGCCCCAGTAATGCACGTGAAGCATATCCACATTCCTATGCCTTAAAAATGCGGCGATCTTGTTGGCCGAGCGGGGAAACTCGTGAATTGGAAAACCGGAAAATGCGGGTGGTGACGGTGCATAGAAGGTAATCACCTCCTGTTCATATCGATGTCCCATATGCTCCACGAGATCGGCAACAAGACGACTGGAACCGCCAGTCATAAAATTTGCAATGGCATGAATGACAAGGGGCCTGTTTTTTTCAATCGGGTGTAATATCCGAATGCGCTGGGTGGTAGCCACGGATTCACCGTCATGAACCACGACCTCCGAAGCTCCCCTCTTTAAACCCTTTATCCTCTGTGTCGCCCACCTATAAAAAGCAAGCCTTTTTTCCCCACCCGTCATAAAACCAGAGACAAAGCGGGCAACTACAGGCCTTTCAGATCCACAGGACTGTTTTTTTTGCTTTTTGGTCCTCCAAGAAAACATCCTGAGACCTAATATTCTGCTTTTTAACCTGCGGAATCGGGTCAGCCATTTCCACCCCTCTGAATTATAAATTTCATGCAATATGCGTTTCGTTGACCGTAATTCCAAGGTTGTTTCTTCCAGTTTTTCAGTAAGAGCTTTCAGTTTTTCAGTAAGAGCTTCCGATT
>CAZQAA010000220.1:0-4877 GCA_964591255.1 uncultured Desulfobacterales bacterium
GTGCAACCGCTTATGATATCTTCAATATGGGCCTCTGCCAAAGCAATACAGGTATCAGCAGCTCCATAATACATCTTTATCATGCCGTCTTCTTCAATCACCGCGCCACAGGGAAAGACCACATTGGGGACGTCCCCTGCCCTTTCATAATATGCTTCTGGCCCGAAAATAAAATGGGGCGTGTAACCAATTATTTTTTCGGGACAATCAAGATCAAAAAGAATGGCTCCCACACGATAGATCCTGCCGGAACCTGTCTCTCTCACGCCATGGTATATCCCTAACCATCCCTTGCCTGTCTTAATGGGAGGAATACACATACCTATCTTAGAAGGACCCCAGCCCGGCTCCGGAGAAAGGATGACACCAGCCTTTCTCCAGTAGATCAGATCGGGAGAATAGTTTATCCATATGGCTCCATGCGTCCCGCCAAGTCCTCCAGGTCGATCCAGCAAGGCAAAGTGTCCTTTAATCTTTTCAGGAAAAAGGACTGCATCTTTGTTATCCGGGGCTTCAATTATGGCGATCCTTTCAAATTCTACAAAATCAATGATCTTCCCTATTCCGATCCTTGGCCCATAAAAACCGTATGCAGTGTAGGTAAGGTAATAGGTATCTTCAATAACCGTTATGCGCGGATCTTCTATTCCGTATCGTTCATGAATTTCAAAATCAGGGTCTTTAGACGGCAGAATCCATGGAGAAGGCTCCACGGTAAAACCGTATCCGTCTCTGGATCGTGCAAGAGTTATATGGCTGTGTCCACGCAGATCTTCCACACGTAGCAGAAGGATATATTGGCCGTCAAATTTACAGGCGGCTGCGTTAAAAACCGTGTTGCAGGGATAAGGGATGTCCTCCCGCGTGATTACAGGATTGCCTTCATACCTGACAAAGGGTGTTGATTTGGATTGCATCGGTCTTCCTCCTTCATCTGGTACTGATAATACGTATTTTCAGGTTTGGAATCCCTGTTATCTCTTTATAGATATCAAGATGCTTTTCTGCAATCAGAGGCCATGATATAGTGTCTCTCACGAATTTCCTGCCATTTTCCGAGAGCCTTTTTGCAAATTCATCATCTGAAAGAAGTCGTACTATCTGCTCAATGAATTCAGATCTGCTCCCACAAACAATACCTGCCCCGGCCAGGTCGATGGTATCGGCAAGTGAGCGGCCCCGGCTGGTTACCAAAGGTCTTCCGAATGACAGGCAGTGGGCCAGGATTCCGCTCTGTGACACAATCTTATAGGGCAGTGCAACCACATCGGCTGCAGCAAGAACCGTATCAAACACCTGTTGCGGCAACTGGCCCCTAATAATTACTATGCTCTCTTTGGCAGGGGAAGAGGCAATCCGCTCAAAAAGAATATTCCTATACTCAACGAATTCCTGTCCTCTTGTCTTGCCAGCCATCACAAGCAACGCCTTTGGGTATAGTTTTAAAATCTCAGGGAAGATATCCACTATCAACTCAAAATTCTTGGAAGGCCTGATATAGCCGATCAAGAGTATAACCTTCCTGTCAGGAGGGAGTCCCAATCTTCTCTTTGCATCCGGGATCGGATCCACCAGACGGGCACCATGGGGAATTGTATGTATCTTTTTTACCAGATCGGACGGAAAAAAATCCGATAACACCCGATGCTGATATTTCTCGTGAACCACCACCCTGTTCGAGTTATGCAATATGGAATCTAAAATCAATCTATGACTTGAACCAAGTTCCTGATAAACGGTATGAAGGGTTGTAACCACTGGAATGCCCAAAAGTTGGAACTGTAATATAAGAGGGATAACGGATACTCCGTAATGCTTGCCATAAAGCCCGAATTCATGCTGGATATGCACCACATCCGGAGTGAACCTGATCATGGCGGAAAATGCCTTTTCTGCCAGGTCTCCGTCTTCATAGTCAAAGGTGGGAAAAACCTGGGGGCCTGCTCCACCTATATGAGATACTATATAGACATCCGCCCCCTTGCCTCTGAGGGCCTCGGTCAGATATTGTGTATAGGTGGCGATTCCGCACTCAATGGGTGGGTATGTTGAAATAAATCCGATTCTCATCTCTACAGCACCTCCTTTCTGTATAGAAACGATCTTAAAGGTCTACCCTACACACAAAAGAGATGGTAACCGTCTGAGGCATTTCCAAAAAGGTTGCATTATATGCCTTCAACGGACTAAAATATTACAATACATATAGAACAAAACAAAGGATTGAAAAATGGATTTCAGATTGTTACTCACAACCTTTATAATGATATTCATTGCCGAGCTTGGTGACAAGACCCAACTTGCTACTTTGGCCTTTGCAGCAAAAAACAATTCACGTCTTGCCGTGTTTGCGGGATCTGCATGCGCCCTCATATTGACCTCACTCCTTGCGGTCCTGTCCGGATCATTCATAAACAGGGTATTGCCCGTCAATTACATTAGAATGGGCTCGGGGGTCATGTTTGTTATATTAGGCCTGTGGATGTTGCTGCTGTCAGGGACAAAATAGATCTACATAGGAAATGGAATGATATCAGGTCTTATCATAATGACTAAATTGCATGGTAAAGGTGCCACGCCCCTGGGTAGCAGACCGAAGAGAGGTGGAATAGCCGAACATCTTGGCAAGGGGCACACTTGCTAAAATAACCTGGACAGGGCCTTTATTTACAACCTGTTCCACCCTTCCCTGTCTGGAATTCAAGTCACTTATAACTTCACCGGTAAACTCCTCGGGCACCATGATCTCTGCCGCCATCATAGGTTCAAGCAATATGGGATCGCCCTTCTGACATGCCTTTTTCAAAGCCATTGTGGAAACTATCTTGAATGCCATTATATCAGATTCATCTCTTATATCCACATCCAAAAGGACCGTCTGCAAATCGGTCATGGGATATCCCATCATGACACCGCCCATTTCGGCCTCCGAGATACCCTGTTTGATAGCGGTCAAAAACTCTTCACTGAGATCTGGATTGTCACACCGGTCAATAAAACGGTTTCCACTCCCCCTGGATAAAGGCGATACCTCGATCTTTACGCCTGCAAAATGCCTCTCTCCCCCCATCTCCCTTTCAAAGAGTTCTTCCTGTACCACAGTCTTTGTCACTGTTTCCCGATATACGACCTGGGGCCTTCCCTGATTGGTTTCCACATGGAATTCACGTTTTATGCGGCCCGTAATAATCTCCAGATGCAGTTCCCCCATCCCCGATATCACGGTCTGTCCTGTCTCCTCATCAATTCTGAACCTGAAGGTAGGATCTTCATCAACAAGTTTTGCCAAGGCCTCCAGCAATCTGTCTTGATCCTGAACACGCTTCGGCTCAACAGCAACACTTATAACCGGATCATTGAACTGAATCGATTCGAACAAGATAGGCCTGTCTTCGGAACTGAGGGTGTCACCTGTTGTGGTGACTTTCAAACCCATAGCAGCCACAATGTCACCTGCCGATGCACGATCTATACGTTCCCTCTTGTTGGAATGCATCTTAAGCAGTCTTGCCAGTTTTTCTCTTGCCTTTTTACCGGGATTGTAGGCAATATCCCCAGCCCCGACGCTACCCGAGTATATCCTGAGATATGTCATTTTTCTGCCGCTATCCATTGCCACTTTAAAGGCCAGGGCCGAGAACGGGGCCTTCGTATCTGCTGCACGGCTTTCTTTAACACCCGATGCCGGCACATGCCCAACCACCGGCGGGATATCTACAGGGGAAGGCAAATAGTCTACTATCCCATCCAACAGGGGCTGTATCCCCCTGTTCCGGAGCGCCGCGCCGCAGAAAACCGGGACAAGCTCCAGGCCTATTGTAGCCTGGCGAATTGCCTTTTTAAGCTCACCAGAATCTATCGGCTCCTCTGACAGATATTTTTCCATAATGGAATCATTTTTATCGGCCAGGGTCTCCAGGAGGAGTTCCCTGTAACGCGCGACATCTTCCTCCATTTCCTGAGGAACCGGGACTTCTTCGAATGTGGTTCCAAGGGCCTCGTCGTCCCAACGGATCGCCCTCATCTTGATAAGGTCAATTACCCCCGTAAAATCGGCCTCCATGCCCCAGGGCAACTGAAGGACAAGGGGAGTAGCTCCCAGGCGCTCCTTCATCATCTCTATAACCATGTAAAAATCGGCCCCTATACGATCCAGCTTGTTAATGAAGGCAATCTTCGGAACATTGTATCTGTCTGCCTGATGCCAAACGGTCTCCGACTGGGGCTCCACTCCCCCCACCGCACAAAACACGCCAATAGCACCATCAAGCACCCGGAGAGAACGCTCCACCTCTATGGTGAAATCCACATGTCCAGGAGTGTCAATAATATTGATATCATGTCTCCGCCACTGGCATGTGGTCACGGCAGAGGTTATGGTTATACCCCTTTCCTTTTCTTCAAGCATCCAGTCCATAGTCGCCTCGCCATCATGGACCTCTCCTATCTTGTGCACGCGCCCGGTATAATACAGGATACGCTCTGTAACCGTGGTTTTGCCAGTATCAATATGTGCAATAATTCCAATATTGCGTATCCTTCCAAGCTGTTTTGCCGGTGGCATGAATTAAACTCCCCAACCCGACACCCCGGTTAAGGGATCAGGCAACAAATTAAAAAATCAGCAACCATACCTCTGTTTGTTCAAGATGGTAAATCTATGGTATCATAAAAGGCGTGTCAAGGTAATAAGGAGGTATAAAGTCTGTTCAATTTTCTCGTGATAACCATCGGAGAGTATGTTATCTTTCACCTGAACAACCTGATTGTTCGGCCATGAATATATCCGGACTTATAAAAAATATTTCATTTCTGAAACTGGGGACCCACTGCGAAGCAGTGGGACCGAGCATCTAAAGGGTGTGAAGGAAAAGGAC
>CAZQAA010000221.1:0-2656 GCA_964591255.1 uncultured Desulfobacterales bacterium
CACCTAATTCATCAAAGTTTCGGATAAGATTTTTTCCCCAGTACCCTGCTCCCAAAACAGCAACATTAATCATAACCAGCCTCGCTAACTATCCTTTAAAATTTGTAATTATCAAACACACAGTTCTACGAATAGGGCTCACGAATGTTTCACCTTGAACTAGAAACAAGCAAAAAAGATGCCACGGCATGACATACATATTTAAGCAATAGAATCAACGAGATAACCACAGCAGAAGGGCAACATTGAACATAAGGAGTCAAAACTTTGACAATTTGAACTGAAAAATCTGCCTGTCAGAAAGATACAGGGCATACGGCATGTGTATGACAAATCTCTAACATAAAGTGAACATGAAAAAATCACATCAAAGCATATTTTCTGATAAGCGGCTTAAAGAAAATTTAGATGTGTTAGCTCAGGTCGACCCTGTAATGGCACAACGTCTTTCCTGGCCTGTTGACAATCTTCATATCCGTATCAAAAAGGCCAATACGAGTGAGGAAATCGCCCAGATTCTTTATCGTGACACTTGGCAGGACCTGGAACCGATTAATCTTGCCTGCTCATCGCAGTCGCTCGCTGATGAAATATCCTTCTTTGCCAACAAAAAGAAAGGATCTAATATCCTTCTTTTTGGTGTAGGAATAGGAGGATACGCCGAGGCGCTTCTTACATTCTTGCCTGTTAACAGCATTATTCACATATTTGATCAGGATCCATGGATGTTAAGACTCTTCTTAATGCGCTTAGATATCAGGAAGGAACTCTCCACCGGGAGATGCCGCATCTATTTAGGCACTGATCTGGTAAAACTTAGGCAGCGCCGTGAATCACTGCATATATTCTGGCACCCGGTTCTAAAAAAGATCTATCACAATGAGCGCGCCTTTTTCATGGAAAAAGATTTTTCAAATAAAGAACTTGCCATTCTTATTGGAGAAGGAACTCTGTTTGTGGATGACGTGGCAGACGTACTGAGAAGGATGGGACATGATGTTTTTCCCTGGTTTCCTGTTCGCATTTCAATAGAAGAAGCAGCATATCAAATCGTTTCATTCAGACCGAATGCGGTTTTTAATATCAACTATCTCCATGGATTGGCCCCATTTGTTGCCCGTCATGGCTCCAAGTTTATCTGCTGGGAAATTGATCCTATCGTAGACCGGCTTGACAAAAACAGCATATCTGAACAAGAAGATATTTTTATCTTCACATATAATCCCAATTACGTGGAAACATATCTTGCCGCGGGATTCAAACAGGTTGAATATCTTCCCCTGGCCTCCAACACGTCGCGGCGCCGGCCAACAGAACTTACCCCAGACCTATATAAAAAATATAAAACACCGGTATCTTTTGTCGGGGCGTCCATGAAAACCCAGGCTGAAGAATTAAAATCTCTTTTTTTAAAGATTCCATCCCATTATTTCAATGGCAAGGACGCTTGCACTGTTTTTCATAAAACAGTAGAAGCCCAACTGCATGATATGGATACATATCGGGTACCAGAAATCCTCTCCTCTTATCTCTCTCCAGGCCAGGAGCCCATCTTTTCATTCAGAGGTTCTACATATGAAATTCCCATGCTAATCGCTGAAACATTGGCTATGCACCACAGGCTTCAAACAGTTACACGTTTAGGAACTTATGGAATCGATGTGTGGGGAGATAGGGGTTGGAAGGATATCGTAGGCAAGGGTGTACACTACCGCGGTCCCGCAGGCCATACCCAGGAAATAAACTATATATACAAAGCCAGTGATGTAAATATTGATATCAATCGTATATTCCAAAAACAGATTGTAACAATGCGTGTTTTCGATGTGCTGGCCTGCGAAGGGTTCATCATTGCAGAACATAATAAGTCTTTAAAAGAACTTTTTGATATCGACAGGGAAGTGATCTCATATCGTAATAATGAAGAATTATACTACAAGGTAGGATATTTTCTCAGTCATCCTGAAGAACGCCATAAAATTGCCAGGGCCGGGAGAAAAGCTGTTGAACAACGACACGATATAAAGCACAGAATTACGTATATATTAAAAGAAGCAGGACTTGGGTAGTTCTAGGATAAAAGTAACTACCTTGTCCCTTTAACAGGTTTGCCATCTCTCCATTCACCTTCACGTTTACTACCATCCGGACAAATGTAAATCCCATGACCATCCATTTTGTTATCTTTCCACTCACCCTCATATATACTGCCGTCCGGATAAGTTAATTTTCCATGTCCATGATATTTGCCATTTCTCCATTCACCTATATATTTCCTGCCATCATCGAAGGTATAGGAGCCATGACCGTCATATCTGTCATCCTTCCACTCACCCTCATATCTCCTGCCATCCGGATAACTCATAATACCTTGGCCGTATCTCTTTCCATCCTTCCACTCCCCTTCATACCTCCTGCCATCCGGATAAATCATTGTTCCCATGCCAGTAAGCATGCCATCCCTGAATTCCCCTTCATAACATCTACCATCAGCATAAACCAGTTTCCCATGACTGTCATATCTGTCATCCTTCCACTCACCCTCATATCTCCTGCCATCCGGATAACTCATAATACCTTGGCCGTATCTCTTTCCATCCTTCCATTCACCTTCATATCGCCTGCCATCCGGATAGGTCATAGTACCTTGCCCGTT
>CAZQAA010000222.1:0-2866 GCA_964591255.1 uncultured Desulfobacterales bacterium
CCTCAAGATCGATGTCTTCATCTTCTTTGATGAGTTCTGTCCTGCGCTCATCGCCGTATTTATCACGGATTTCTTTCACCTCGTCCTTGATAATCTGTAGGACCATGGCCTGGTTATTGAGAATCTCCCTGAATTTTGCAATATTCTGTATCAAGTCCTGATATTCTGTGTTGATTTTTTCCCGTTCGAGCCCGGTAAGCCTCTGCAGCCTCATGTCAAGAATGGCTTGTGCCTGTATGTCCGACAGATCAAAATCGGATATTAGCCGTGTCTTGGCTTCTTTTGGATCCGAGGAAGATCTGATTAGTTCAATTATATCGTCTAAAAAATCAATAGCCTTTTTGAGCCCTTCCAGAATATGGGCACGCTCTTCCGCCTTTCTTAGATCATAAACAGTACGGCGTCTGATAATCTCCCTGCGGTGTTCCACAAAATATTGGAGGATTTTCTTAAGTGTCAGTATCATAGGGCGGCCGTTTACAATGGCCAGAAGTATGATCCCGAATGAAGTTTCCATCTGGGTAAATTTATAAAGGCGGTTTAGGATTACAAAGGCCATTGCATCCTTTTTGAGTTCAATTACGATCCTCATGCCGTCCTTGTCTGATTCGTCCCGGATATCAGTTACTCCTTCAACCTTCTTTTCTTTTACCAATTCGGCCAACTTTTCCAAGAGTTTAGTCTTGTTTACCTGATACGGTATCTCTGAAATAATGATTCTTTCTCTATGTTGACCTGTTTTTTCAACAAAGGCCCTTGCTCTGACCTTAATTATTCCTCTGCCTGTCTCGTAAGCTTCCCTGATCCCTTTTGTGCCTAATATAAACCCGGCAGTGGGAAAATCGGGCGCTGGTACAATATTCATTAATGCTTCAGTGCTTACGTCCGGTTCATCAATAACTCGTACGATGGCATCACACACCTCTTTCAGGTTATGCGGAGGGATATTTGTTGCCATGCCGACTGCGATACCGGAGGAGCCGTTAATCAATAGGTTGGGTATGTTGGTAGGTAATATTACTGGTTCTGAAAGGGAATCATCATAATTGGGAGAAAAGTCCACTGTCTCCTTGTCGATATCTTGTAGGAAGTCCTGGGCTAACCGGGTCATCCTTACCTCTGTATATCGCATTGCGGCAGGAGGATCCCCATCAATAGAGCCGAAGTTGCCTTGGCCGTCTATCAAAGGGTATCGCATGGAAAAGTCTTGTGCCATGCGCACGATAGTATCGTATACGGCTGCATCACCATGAGGATGGTATTTTCCGATCACATCTCCCACTACCCTGGCAGATTTTTTGTAGGGCCTATTATAATAATTCCTCAATTCGTGCATGCTATAAAGGACACGCCTGTGAACCGGCTTAAGGCCGTCTCTGATATCGGGCAATGCCCTCCCTATAATTACACTCATGGAGTATTCGAGGTAAGATTTCTTCATTTCGTCTTCAATGTTAATGGTAGGCGAATTCAGGTTGGAATCCATGTCTTGTCCCCCAATTATTTTTTTGTATTATATAACCCATTATTACCGATGGACAGAAAAAAATGGAGAATGAAGCGTGATTGCCTTGTTTTTAATTGCCTTGAAAAATATCAGGATTCATGCGAGGCTAATCTTGTAGGAGTTGGATATGATGTCGGAAAAATCAGGGAACAATATAGAACAAATTTTGAAGGTGTTTGAATAAGTTAGAATGGATAAAAACTGCTAGGTAAGAGAGTTTAATATATTATAAGGAGCAACGTCTTGTCAAAGATTCAGCCGAAAGGTGAAAAAATACGCCGGGCAATAAAATGGATTTCTGAAAATCGTAAAGAAGATGCTAAAAAGCCCTTTCCCTTGCTTATACAGCAGGTAGCTACCCTCTATAATCTGTCACCCAAGGACGAAGATTTTCTTGTCTCTTTTTATGATGAACAGGTTAAACGTGAAAGCAAAAAATTTTAAGATATTTCAAAGGTGTCTTCGTCTTTCGTCAGTTGTAGGCAGCGCCTTGTGGTGCGGACAAAGATCCACAATACCAAAATTAAAAAAAGTATGCCGAATATCAATGGTACCCAGAAACCTGCACTGGGGATATTTTCCAGACCAATCCGGACGGAAACAATGGAGATGATAGCTGAATAGATAGCTATCAAGCTGCATGCGGCAATGATGATCCAAGGCCACACAGTTTTGATTTTAATAGGCGTTGAGTGGTATCTTGTCATTTTTCATTTCCTCAATTTTTTGGCTCAATAATTCTATCTGGCGTTTCATCCGGGTATCCGTTTTCATTTTATGTTCCACAAGTTCATACGCATAAATAACGGCTGAGTGACTTCGGTTTACTGTTTTGGCAATTTTTTCAAATGGTTCTGTGGTGTGAGAGCGGCAAAGATAAACATAAATATTTCGAGGATGGGTATGTATTTTCTTTCTGGATTTGGAGCTTAACATCTCCGCCTCCACCTTGTAATATTTGACAATTAGCTCCTTGATTTGTTCTAGGGTGACGGACATCCTGTCTGGAATAATACTTTTTACAACGTCTTTTGCCAGACCAATATCGATTTTTGCATCAAGAAATTCGGCCCTGGCCTTTAGACAATTGAGGACACTTTCCATCTGGCGGACATCATGCCTAAGGGAGCTTGCTAAAAAGCAGATGATCTCCTCTGAAATGCTCAGATTTTGTTCCGCAGACTTGCGTAGCAGGATTTTTACTCGTGTTTCATAATCCGGGATATCAATAGTGGTTATTAGCCCTGACGTGAGACGGGATGAAAGTTCCTTGGACATCTTTGGAATATCTTTTGGGGGAAGAGAACTGGTAAAAATAACCTTTTTTTTGTCATTTATAAGGGCATCAAGGGTATATCC
>CAZQAA010000223.1:0-2677 GCA_964591255.1 uncultured Desulfobacterales bacterium
CGATCAAAATGCACATTTGTGGGTCCAGGCAGATTTTTCTCCTCTCCTGATGGTACGGAAAAATTTGGCACGTGCAAAGGAAGATTCAGTTCTTGAGGATGTTATTCCCCTTGAAGGGTTGTCCAGGTTGCCTCTCCTTATTGAACGTCATACAGGATCTATTCCTTCCAAAATTGGGGTAGAGATGGATGTCCTTCCTGCCAGTCAGTATCTGATTTATAATAAGCTCTTTCCAGATGCTGAATTTGTGGATATATCCCCCCTGATTCGTTCGATCCGCATGATCAAATCCAGTCTTGAATTATCCTATATTTCCCAAGCGGCCCAAGTAGCGGACCAAATGATGGGGCAGGTACCTTTTTTATTGAAAGAGGTGGAAACCGAAACAGATTTGGCCATGAGACTCGAGGCATTTTACAGGAGCAAGGGACATGCAGGGTTTATTCGCACCAGGAGCTTTAATATGGAATGCTGTTACGGGCATGTGATGGCAGGAAAAAATGCAACTGCTCCGAGCAGCTCACCTGGTCCAACAGGGGGGAGGGGCCTTGGTCCTTTTTATTCACAAGGTGCTTCAACAGGGAAGATATCGCCTAAAGACCCGATTCTGGTTGATTACAGCTCCAATATTTACGGATACATATCGGATCAGACAAGGATATTTTCTATTGGCAGACCTGCTGGAAAACTCCTTGATGCCCACCAGGTTATGCTTGAAGTCCAGGAGGCTATATCTCAGAGGGGTCGTCCTGGAACCAGGGCTTGTGATCTATATGACCTAGCCTGTGGTATCGTGGAAAAAGCGGGTTTTCTGGAAGGCTTTATGGGGTATCCCGACTCCGTACCTTTTGTTGGTCACGGTGTGGGACTTGAATTGGACGAGTTGCCGGTTATTGGCTATAAAAACGATGCCATTTTGGAACAAGGAATGGTGGTGGCCATAGAGCCTAAATATGTCTTACCTGGCAAGGGGGTGGTTGGAATCGAAAATACTTTTGTGATTACATCCAGGGGCATGAAGAGGTTGAATTTTTTCCCGGATTCGATCTGTATAGTATAATAAATATATGGCATATAAGTAGGAAGGATAAATGGTTATATTTTGCATCTGCTGCTGAAAGGGTTGTGTTACAGGGACTTGTTGAGTCGTCAAAAGGAGGACAGTAGAAGATGATTACTGCTTTGGTCTTGATTAGGACGGAGAAGGGTATGATTCCCAAGGTCGCCTCACAGTTGGGAGAGATGGAGGAAGTGATGGAGGTGTTATCTGTCACTGGGGAATATGATCTAGTAGCCAAAATTCAGGTCCGGGAATATGAAAGTCTGTCAGAAATAGTTACTATCAAGCTGCAAGAGACAGAGGGCATTCTGTCCACGAAGACAATGATGGCCTTCAAGACATATAAATTCATAGGACTTGCCGAGGATTTTCCTCCTGGAATCCCTATTTCTGTGGAAGAAGATATTCTTTCCTTAGAAGCTCAGGAAGGTAAAAAGATTGCTAAGTCTATCCTTTCCAAGTTGACCCAGAATATTGATCTAAAACGGGATGAAATATTTTCATTTATTGACGCGATAAACAACAATTTGATTTCAGATGTCCAGGTCGCGGGTTTTCTGGTAGCGCTTCTGGTAAAGGGTCCGAGTGTGAAGGAGGTTGCTTCCATTGCTAAGGCAATGAGAAAAAACTGTATTTCCATACATCCATCAGTTGCCGGGGAGATGACCGATACCTGTGGTACGGGCGGGGGATTTGGCACCTTTAATGTGAGTACATCTAATGCCATCCTCACTGCAGCCGCCGGTGTGCCTGTGGCAAAACATGGGAGCAGGTCCATCTCGTCTTCCTCCGGGAGTGCCGATGTGTTGGAGGCCTTGGGCGTTAACATTGAGATTGGCCCTGATGAGGCCTGCAAGCTGATTGAGGAGATTGGGATCAGTTTTCTTTATGCCCCTAAATTTCATCCTGTTATGCTCAAGGTCTTGGCCCCTGAGGAACAGCTTGGAATAAAGACAATATTTTTTACTATCATAGGTCCCCTGATCAATCCTGCTGGTGCCAGAAATCATATGATGGGGGTTTACAAACCAGAGCTGGTTCCCATGGTGGCTGATGTGATAGCGGAGATGGACTTCAATCATGTAATCGTTGCCCATGGTATGGATGGACTTGATGAGATATCCCTGACAGGCAGGACATCTATTGCGGAAATTCAGGGAGGCAAGATAAAACGTTATGAGATCACTCCTGAAGATTTTGGGTTGAGACGCTGCCGGCTGGAAGATATTGCCGGGGGAGATCCGGACTTTAATGCGGTTGTAATCAGGGATATATTTTCCGGTGCAGAGAAAGGGCCTCGCAGGGACTTTTTGCTGATTAATAACGCTGTTACCCTTTATGTAAGCGGTGTTGTCCCAAGTATTGCTGAAGGCATTGAGAAATCCAGGCAACTTATTGATTCAGGTGCTGCGACGAAAAAACTGGAAGAATTAGTCAGGCTTTCCCATCAGGTATGATATCAGATGTATTCTAAAAAAAGGTCGTCACTTGCCCGGAATATACGCGTAAGGCAGAAAGATGGGATTTTCCCTGTGATATCAGAGATAAAACTGCGCTCCAAAAAGGCAGGTGATCTTATCAGGGGGCGGGATCCCGTTCTCCTCACAAGAGAGATGG
>CAZQAA010000224.1:0-4924 GCA_964591255.1 uncultured Desulfobacterales bacterium
TTCACCTCCCAATAATCTGGCCTCGATTCTCCCAAGATTTTTTTATCTATCTCAGTAATTCGGTCGAAATCCTTAGCGGTCATCGTTCTAATAACAGGGGTCTGTAAATCCGTCATATTCTCCCCTCCTTTCTATCCTTAAGATATTTACAGCAGGAAGAAATGCTTGGCATAACTACAAAAAACAGATAAAATCAATTTTAAAATAACATATATATAACAAGATAGGAGCGTTGCCTATACGCTATTACAGAAAAGACGCAGTTATTGTTACATCCTTTCAACCGTTTAGAATCAGTGGATGCTTATTTGTTTAACTGGAGCCCCAGTTCTTTCTCCTTTTTAGCTATCACAAATCTCGTTTTTATAACAGTATCCGGTATGAGACTTATGGAGTCAATCCCGCATTCTACCAAAAACTCGGCAAATTCAGGAAAATCACTGGGGGCCTGTCCGCAGATACCGATCTTTCTGCCCCTCTTTTTTGCCACCTTTATGACATGCTCAATTAACCTCTTCACTGCCTCACTCCTCTCATCATATATATGAGAAACCAATGAAGAATCCCTATCAAGGCCCAAAGCAAGCTGAGTAAGATCATTTGATCCAATAGAAAATCCATCAAATATATCCGCAAATTGGTCGGCCAGTATCACATTGCTGGGTATTTCGCACATAACATAAATCTCAAGACCATCTACTCCCTGTACCAACCCAAATTCCTTCATCAAAGAAACAACTTTTTTCCCCTCATCAGGTGTCCGGCAAAAAGGGACCATGACCTTGATATTACTGAGACCCATATCAAAACGGGCATGATGGAGGGCCCGACACTCAAGTTCAAAAGCGGCCTTGAAGTTTTCGTCGTAATAACGGGATGCCCCTCTCCAGCCTATCATAGGGTTGCTCTCATTAGGCTCAAACAGGTACCCACCCAAAAGATTTTCGTATTCATTTGTTTTGAAATCGGAAAGGCGCACTATCACATCATTTGGATAAAATGCTGCGGCTATCCGCCCTATACCCTCTGCGAGTTTATCAATAAAAAACTGTTTTTTGTCCCTGTAAACAGAGGTGACCATGTCAATCTTGCGTATAACCTCTGCAATTCTATGATCGTTTTTGGCCCTTTCACACAAGTTGTCATATCCGATGAGGGCAAGTGGATGAATTCCGATATGAGAATTGATAATAAATTCTTCCCGGGCAAGGCCCACTCCCTCATTAGGAATCATACTCTGGGAAAATGCCTTTTCCGGCATCCCTACATTCATCATGATTTTGGTACGTGTCTTTGGCAGATCTCCCAAATTTATCCGCTCCACCTCATACTTCAGAAGACCTGCATACACATAACCCGTTTCTCCTTCGCAGCAGGAAACTGTTACTTCCTGTCCCCTCTTTACAGCCTCATCGCCATTTCCAGTGCCTATAACACAGGGGATTCCAAGTTCTCGGGAAATAATAGCTGCATGACAAGTACGACCACCCTTGTTTGTCACTATAGCCGCGGCAATCTTCATAATCGGTTCCCAGTCAGGATCGGTCATATCAGTAATAAGGACCTGTCCCGGCTGGAATCTCTCTATATCGTTTGGCGATAGAATCACATTGGCCTCTCCCTGCCCCACCTTGGAACCCACAGCCATACCGCTGGCAAGGACTTCTCCTTTCTCAACCATTCGATAAGTCTCATAGCTGTTGTCATCCTTTCTGGAATGGACCGTCTCGGGCCTGGCCTGGACAACAAAAAGTTCTCCAGTACCGATGTTAACGCCATCGCCATCCTTTGCCCATTCAATGTCCATCGGCTTGAAATACCCAGCTTCTTCACTGTAATGCTCTTCAATAATACAAGCCCATTCTGCAAGTTTGAGGATCTCATCATCATCTAACACGTATCTTTGTCTCTCTTCCAAGGTAGGTGCTACATTTTTTACAGTTGCGTTATCTTCAATGGAATAGACCATTTTAATATCTCTGTCACCCGTCTTACGCCCTATTATAGGCCTTTTTCCCATCTTTAATCCCGGCTTAAACACATAATACTCATCCGGATTGACCGTACCCTGAACCACATTTTCTCCCAATCCATAAGCGGCCGTTATAAATACCACGTCCTTAAACCCTGTTTCTGTATCAATAGAAAACATTACCCCTGAATAGGCCGAATCGCTACGAACCATCTTCTGGACGGCAATAGAAAGGGATATGTCAAGCTGACCAAACCCTTTGTCATGACGATAGGATATCGCCCTGTTGGTAAAAAGGCTGGCAAAACACCTTTTGCAGGCACCCAGCACACTCCTTTGGCCCTGGACATTCAAAAATGTGTCCTGCTGTCCTGCAAACGAGGCATCCGGAAGGTCTTCAGCTGTGGCTGATGAACGGACAGCCACATCAAGATTGTCCTGTCCCTGTTTACCGAACTGGGCTGCAAGCTGATCATATGCCTCGCAGATAGCATCTGACAGGGATGACGGGAACTCCGCATCTTTGATGATCTCCCGAACTTTTCTCCCCTTTATCATAAGGTTAGCCATATCATGGGTATCCAGGTCATGCAGTATCTCTTCTATATACCTCTCGATTCCCGCTTCTTTCAAAAAATGGCGATATGCATAGGAAGTTATGGCAAAACCATTAGGGATATTGATCCCTTTAGTGTGAAGCCGCTGGTACATCTCCCCAAGAGAAGCGTTTTTCCCTCCTACCAATGGAACATCTTCCAAGCCGATTTCATTAAACCAAAGGATAAATTTCTTTTCTTGTTTTTTTGTTGTCATCCGTTGATTCTCCTGTCCTAATATCCATAAAAGATGATAACCCCAATGACAAATAAATATCTTATCCAAAAGGTAGTAAAAATTTTAACATTATTATAAGTTGTTGTCGATGAAAATTTGATTTGAATAGAGGAGACAAGTCGTCATGACATGTAAAAGTCATATCATCTATCTTGATCACAATGCCACCACAAGAATAGCCCCTGAGGCATTAAGGGCAATGATGCCCTATCTGGGTGATAATTTTGGCAATCCCTCCAGCTCTCATCTGCTCGGAGCAAGGGCAAAAAAAGGTGTGGATCTGGCAAGAAAACAGATAGCATCCCTTTTAGGTTGCAAGCAGAACGAAATAATTTTCACCTCCGGTGGGACCGAATCCAATAATATGGTCCTAAAGGGTCTGATCGACCTTAATGATCCCCGGAAGGCCCATATTATTACCTGTGCTGTTGAGCATCCCTCCATTATGAATCCCATTCTCTATCTAATGGAATTAGGCGTCAGGGTGAGTATTCTTCCAGTAGACAGCTTCGGCATAGTGGATCCGGCCGATGTACAAAAGGCCATTTCAGCAGATACATCCTTAATCAG
Organism: uncultured Desulfobacterales bacterium; assembly: GCA_964591255.1. Classification (GTDB taxonomy): domain Bacteria; phylum Desulfobacterota; class DSM-4660; order Desulfatiglandales; family Desulfatiglandaceae; genus CAZQAA01. Next base: position 3,377 of record CAZQAA010000224.1, read on the forward strand.
CATAATGCTTGCCAATAATGAAACAGGGAGCATCCAGCCCATAAGAGAAATTTCCGAAATAGCCAAAGGATATGACATCCCTGTTCACACTGATGCCGCCCAGGCAGTGGGAAAACTTGAGGTGAATGTAAATGAACTTGGCATAGATTTTTTAAGTGTTGCCGGGCACAAGACTTATGGTCCCAAGGGGATTGGAGTGCTGTATATTCGTGAAGGCATGAAACTGATACCGCTTCTCCACGGAGCCGGACAGGAAGGAGGCAGAAGGGCTGGGACGGAAAACGTTATTCTCGCCGTAGGCCTTGGTGAGGCTTGCAGGATTGCAAAAAAAAGGTTAAAAAATGACATTGAACATATGCTCTTGTTAAGGAATCATTTACAAGAGATCCTGTTTGAGGGATTGGCAGGGGTTGTACTAAACGGCCATCCGGTCAAACGGCTCCCTAACACCTTGAATATCTCCGTTCCTGGCCTTAGAGGCGACCAAATTCTCGAGGGACTGCCCATTGCTGCATCAACAGGGGCAGCCTGTCATGATCAGGAAATTGGACTGTCACACGTGCTTTCAGCCATGGGAGTTTCTCCTGAACTCGGTATGGGGACCCTAAGATTCAGCGTGGGAAGAGAAAACAACATGGATATGATCGTTGAAGCAGGCAAATTGATCATCGATCGTATAAAAAGGATGAGAAAAGGAGAATATTGAATATGGAAATGCCGGCGCTACTTATTATTGATATGGTCAAGGACAATTTTGACAACAGCAAGAAGCTTCCAATAACACCTTTTGCAAAAAAAATTATCGGGCCTATAAACAGGCTGATAAGAGTCTTCAGAAAAGGGGGTTGGCCCATAGTATTTTCCACCGATGCCTTCCACGAAAATGATTTCATATTTCAAGGACGAATGAAGCCCCACTCATTAGCCGGAACTAAAGGGGCGGAGATTGTGGATGAATTGGACCGAAAAGAAAACGATTTATGGCTACCCAAGCCACGGTTTTCCGCTTTTTTCAAAACCAACCTAGACGAATGGCTGAGAGAAAGAGATGTCTCACTTTGCGCAGTTTCCGGAATTGCCACCAATTTTTGTGTCCTTTCAACCGTTATGGATGCACTGTGCCACGATTTCAAGGCAGTCTTGCTGGAAGACTGCACTGCTGCCTCGTCACAGGATATTCATAATCAGGTATTGAATTCCTATCGCCGCAATCCTCTGTTTCCGCTATTTAGAATCATGAATTCTTTGGATTTGCTTGAAGAATTAACGTCATAAAAACCATGATAAAATAATGTCATATTGGAATAATGACCTTGGGGAACTATAGACTTGCATTCTCTTTTATGGTAACATTGAGAATTTAATTATTAATCATGACTCATGATATAGTTAAATCTTTATTTAGACATTTTTCAGACAGCATGCCCTTAAAAAGAGGGGTTTTTTTTATCCTCTATCTATGTGCCGTATGCGGTCCCGGATGTGGTCCTGTAGAGCAAACAGGTGACCAGGTAATCTTAGTAGTAGGCTCAAGGAAGATAACCGAAA
>CAZQAA010000225.1:0-23183 GCA_964591255.1 uncultured Desulfobacterales bacterium
GAGCCTGATTCAAAAGTTATAATGGTGGATCAAGGTAATATTATCTCGTATGCCGTCTTCTGCTTGAAAAAAAAAAAATCAGGCGATGTGAGCGATCCGGATCAACTGCAATCAACCAGTTTTCATATGCTTAGGGACGAAAAATTCTTTCGGGATACCAAGGACATAGAGGTGATGACCAACACCTGTGCTGTTTTAATAGACCGTGGCAGGAAGATTGTGATTGTGGAAAATGTATCAGACGGCAAAAAAAGGGAATTACATTATGACAAGCTGGTTCTGGGCACAGGCAGCAAACCCAAGCATCTCCCGATTCCGGGTATTGACCTTAAGGGCGTTTTTTCCGTGACCGATATGAACAAGGCGATTGCGGTGAAAAAAGAGATTTCCGAAGGCCGGGTGGAAAAGGCCGTTGTCATAGGTGCAGGCGCCATCGGCCTTGAGATGGCCGAGGCCTTGAGCGACCTTTGGGGTATTGACACATCTGTTATAGAGATAACACACCAGGTATTGCCGGGGATCATCAGCGCCAACTTGGCACAGATGGTCAGGCATCATATGGAAGAAAAATCAGTTGCCTTTTATTTGAATGAAAAAGTTGACCGGTTAGAAGGGGACGGGAGAGTGGCAAGAGTCGTCACCAACAGGAGGGCACTGGATGCAGATTTGGTGATACTTGCTGTTGGAGTGGTCCCGAATTCTGACCTTGCCAGGAAAGCCGGACTCGAGATCTCAGATTCAGGGGCAATAGTGGTCAATAAATATATGCAGACTTCTGACCCTGATATCTATGCCGGAGGAGACTGTGTAGAGATAACAAACATCATTACAGGCCTGCCTGCCTACTATCCTCTTGGCTCTCTGGCCAACAGGCAAGGCCGGATCATAGGCACAAATCTGGCCGGGGGAAGGGCCGAGTTTGATGGCGCTGTTGGGAGCTTTGTTATAAAACTCTTTGACATATCAGTTGCCAGTACCGGCCTAAATATTGAAACTGCGAAGAAGCATGGATTTGATGCAATATGTGCCTTTGTGGCTCAATTTGACCGGGCCCACTTCTATCCGGAAAAGGAGATCATATACCTTGAGATGGTGGCAGAAAAAGGCTCTGGCAGGATTTTGGGCATCCAGGGCTTAGGCAATACCGGCGATGGGATGGTAGGACGAATAAATGCCGTTTCCGCCATCCTTAAATACAAGCCTACCGTTGTTGATATCAGCAACCTTGAACTGCCTTATTCTCCTCCATTTTCATCGGCAATGGACATCCTGAACGCTGTGGGCAATACGGCTGATAATATCCTCGCTGGAAAAAACAGGGCCATTGATGCGGAAAAATTCGTTGAATGGTGGAACAATAGGGAAAACGGAAAGACCCTTTTTCTGGACTGCAGGGAATGGGGTAATGCAAAATCGTTCGTGCAGGCCTATCCCCAACATTGGAAGAACATACCCCAGGGGGAATTGAGACGGAGACTTGATGAGATACCCCAAGACAGGGCGATTGTCCTGATTTGCAACACAGGTGTCCGTTCTTATGAGGCCCAGGTTAATCTTGATCAGGCAGGAATAGAGAACACCTACAATCTCCAGGGTGGCATGAGCGGCTTGAAAAAGTGGGGTTTTGAATTATAATGGCCAAATCTAACAGATGAATACCTTGACAGGGGTCTGACTTAGCAGGCGATGGCCGGTTTCCGTGACCAGGAATACACTCTCTATGCCTGCTGCGAATTCATTTTCAAAGACCATCTTGGGCTCAAGGGCAAAGATCATGCCGGGCATAAGGAGGTCTCCCTTTGTTGCTGCAATTATGGGTTGCTCAACCAGCTCAAGGCCTATGCCGTGCCCGACAAAAGATACCTTGTAGCCGGGTGGACCAAGAAACGGGGATGAATATCCAAGTGCGGTTGCCTTTGCCACTGCAATCCGGAAAAGATCATCCATTGAAATCCCAGGCCTTGCCTTGTTCAGGATTTCCTCATGGATCTCTATGGAGGCCTGGCAGGCATCCATAGCCTTTTGTGGCATTGAGTCAATGGCAAACATTCTTGTTTCATCGAAGTGATATCCATTTAATACTGTACCGAGATCAATCATGATCGGTTCATTCGGGATCAGTTTTTTATTGCCGGCTCCACACGGAAATGCCGGAGATGTGCCCTCGCCGCTGGCAGGTGCATCCAAAAGGCCAACCTTGCCACCACTTATGCCGCTCAATATGTGCCATGGATATCCCTCGGTCAGATAATCCCTGATTCTGAGTTGACCGCCGTGATTAAACTTTCGGGCAAATGTCTCAAACATACCCGCAAATTCCATCTCCGTGTATCCCGGCTTGATGTTATTTTCAATATATTCAAAGGTCATACGCGAGAGTTCGCCAGCCCTTTCCATCTGAACGATTTCCCAGTTCGACTTTATCATCCGCACTTTATGGATCAGAGATGATCCGTCTACACATTCGCTGTCCCGGAACAACTGGCGATAGAAATTGAAATCCCTGACAGGAATAACATCAAACTCGAATGCAAGGGTATGAGGTTGCCTGCCGCAATAGTCACTGATCAATCGCGGGGCCTCTTTGATAGATTTTATTTCAGCAATTTCCCTGATGGAAGATTCTCTCCGGGCTCTCGGCATATATTTTTTGATAAGCAAGATGGGGTCTCCTTCGGCAGGGATATAGAGGAAACCGCTCTGGGCAGTGCCTGTGAAATAAAACAGATCCACCCGCTGTACAATAAAAATGCCATCAATTGCTTGTTTCTGTAATTCTTTTTTAATACTGTCAATCCTGCGTTCTATTTCACTGGCAGGCACTTTGAACTCTTGTTCCATTTTTCACCTTGTATCAATATGTGTTTAATACTAATATAACATATTATAATGTATCTAATAAAAATAAAAAGAAAGGTATCGTCGAATGATTACAGAGCAGGGTATTGTTGAAGAGATTTTGGGACAAATGGCCATAGTTAGGGTTCAAAAGGGTTCCGCATGAGTTCATTGCAAATCTCGCGGTTCATGCGAGATAGATTCAGGTTCAAACAAAGAAGTGCTCATTAAGGTGCCGAACAAACTTATGGCCAAGGTGGACGACCGTATTGAAATAAGCGTACCTGCCCGTTCTCTGGTGAAGCTGTCTCTGCTTGTTTATCTTATGCCGATCATCGGGCTTCTGATCGGAGCATATGCTGGAGGGGCTTGGGCGTCTTTTTTTGGCATAGGATCTACTCCAGGTTCTATTTCAGGGGCAGTCTTTGGTTTGGGGATCACCTTTTATTTCTTGAAACGATTTGAGCGATCTACGCAGTTCAAGGAAAAATATGCCATACGTATGACAAAGATTTTTCCTAATGCAGATGTCCGCCACGATCGGTCCTAAGATAACAAATAAGGCCGCATTGTAGACAACGCTTGGCTTCCTTTACAGCTTGCTCTTCTGAATAGCCGAGGGCTATCTCTGCTGAAGGATCGTTGATTCTCTCTTTTGTTGGACGGATCGGCATATGCTCTCGATGGGCCGTAGGAACGGGCTCCAGTTCTTCTATGTTTAGGACGGAACTGGTAGCGCATATCATATTTTCAGGGGCCTTCACAGGTTCACCTGCAAAAAACCGCTGTATCGAATTGGCTGCCCGTCTTCCGGAGCCGATGGCCTCCACGATGGCCTTGTAGTCACTTATAACCTCACCCGGTCGGAATAACCCTATATCATCTTTGGCAACAGGCCCTGCATATGGGACCAATGTCTCCCACTTAATTTGCCCATTAACCTCTTCATTATTTTGTGGGATATAAATCAGTTCAGGGAAGCGTCCTGTACCGATAAGGAGGGTATTTATCTCAACGATTTCCTTTTGGCTTTTTCCCTTATCGTCGGATGACAGATGTGTCAGTTCCACCTGAGTAAGGCGGTCACCCACTCCAGCCATCTTAGTAAGGGCGCACTCGAAATAAAACCGTATGCCTTCTTCCTCAGCCCCTTTCACATCTTTTTCAGAAAAAGGGGCATCTTTCAGGCTAGTGCGAACCACTATGGCGACCCTCTTTGAGCCCTCCTTAACAATGGCCCTTGCCGCCTCAAGTGCGGCAAGACCGCCCCCGAGGATCATTACATCATTGTCAGTTGAGGGGCTTTTCCCGTCCCTCAGGCTCAAGACAAAATTGAGCAAGAGTTGCACTCCAGGCAAAGGCCGCGCTTGCTCAGAGGTAAATGGTTCCGATAACTGCATCTGCGTGTCCCATCCTCCTGTCGCAACAAAGACAGCGGAAAATTCGTCTTTGAGCAGCGACTCGATAGTAAAATCTCGGCCCAGCATCTTGTTGGTAATTGCCTCAACCCCAGCATCCAGGATCCCGTTGATTTCCCACTCCAGGACCTCCCGGGGAAGACGATTTTCCGGCAATCCTGTTAGTAATATGCCGCCCAGCCTGGATGTGGCTTCGTAGACCGTTGTGCTGTGGCCAAGGCGGTTTAAGAGGTATGCCGCAGTGAGCCCTTCCGCACCGCCTCCTATTACCGCAATCCTTTTTTCCGTCTCGGGCGCCCTTGGCACATGGATCCTCTTGCCCGACTTCCTCTCGTGATCTGAAACAAAACGTTTGAGATGGTTTATGGCAACCGGTTCATCCACCAGATTGCGCCGGCATTCATATTCGCACGGGTGCACACAGATGCGGCCGCATATTGCAGGAAAGGGGTTTGTCCTCTTTATGATACGAAGTGCTTCCTCGTAATTTCCTTCCCGAATCTGAAAAATATAGGATGGAATATCGATCCCGGCCGGACAGGCCCTCTGGCAGGGAGCAGTACACTCATCCGTTGTATATTCGTGCTGTATCGCCCTTGAGTTGGACATGAGGGTTATGATGTGTTTCGGACAGACCCGTTCACAGGCGCCGCAGCCGGTACAGATTTCCTCATCTACTACAGGCAGGTTATCTGGTCCTATAGAGAGTGCTCCGAAAGGACATGCCCTTACACAGCTACCAAGGCCGAGGCACCCCACGGGACAAAGCTTTGAACCTCCGTTCAAGAGTGCCGCGGCCTTGCAATCATATATGCCATCGTATATATACTTTAAATCCGCATCTTGCACCCCATACCTGCATCCCGGACTTGCAATATCAGGCTCCCTGACTTCCAGCTTTGCCCCGATTATCTCCGCAATTTCTGCTGCAACTTCGGGGCCTGCTGCGACACAGGAGGAAGGGGATGATTTTCCTGCAACAATGGCTTCTGCATTTGAGCTGCAGCCTGGGAATCCACATCCTCCACAGTTTGCGCCTGGCAGCACCTCATCTACAGCCTCAATCTTTGGGTCGATATAAACATAAAAAATCTTGGATGCCAGAGCTAGGCCGATGCCCACTGTAGCACCCAGACATCCCATTACAATGAATCCTCCTAACATGGAGTTCCTCCTAATCTACACCATTATTACTGAATAATTATACCATGCCTTTAAACGCAAAAAAGGCAAGAGAAAGCATTCCGGCTGTAACAAGACCTATTGAGGTGTCCTGTAGCGGTTTTGGTACCCTCGCCAGGAGTATACGCTCACGGATAGCGGCAAACAGCACAAGGGCCAGTCCAAAACCTACCGCATAGCTGAATGATGCCACCAGGGCCTGGATAAAGGTATACTCCTCTTTTATATTGATAAGACATACACCCATGACTGCGCAGTTCGTTGTAATTAAAGGGAGAAATATCCCCAATCCTGCATAAAGCGCAGGAATACTCTTGCGCAGAAACATCTCTACAAATTGAACAAGGGCCGCTATTACCAGGATAAATGAGAGGGTCCTCAGGTATTCAAAATTAAAAGGCTTTAATACAAGGTTATTGGTCACCCAGGTAATAGCCGCTGCCATCACCAACACAAATATAACCGCCATGGCCATCCCTACCGCGGTCTCCATCTTTTTGGAGACACCCAGAAAAGGGCAGTTCCCCAAATATTGCATTAACAGGATGTTGTTTATGAATATACAGCTTACTGCCAGCAGGATGTAGTCACCCATATTATTTGCTCCTTTTTATTTCTTGCCGAGCATGTTCATAATACATAGCATAAGACCGAGACACATGAATGCCCCTGGAGCCTCCACCATAAAGCCGAACGGTTTAAAGGAAGGTCCGAACACAGGTATATTTAGAAATGTGCCGCTACCGAGCACTTCACGAAACGTGGCAAGAGCAGCCAATGAAAGGGTAAAGCCTATACCTATTCCCAGACCGTCGGCAAAAGAAGGGACAAGGCCGTTCTTTGAAGCAAACGCCTCTGCGCGGCCAAGCACAATACAGTTTACGACAATAAGTGGGATGAATATTCCTAACTTGAGGAAGAGAGGGTAGGTGAATGCCTGCATTACCAGCTCCACTACGGTTACAAATGTTGCTATTACCACAATAAAACAGGCAATCCTGACTTTTTTGGGTATGACATTTCTTAACAATGATATGATTATGTTGGAGCATACCAGGACAAAAGTTGTGGCCACTCCCATTCCTATGCCGTTTTCTACTGTCTTGGTGACCGCCAAGGTTGGGCACAGTCCCAAGACAAGCCGAAAGGGAGGAATTTCGGCCCACAGCCCTTTAGTAAATTCCTGAACAACGCTTTTTGCCATTTTCCGAGATCTCCTACGCCTTAAATGCTCTTACTTTTTCCAGAATTTGAGACTTGAGACGCTTATAGGCATCCACTGACGCATTAACGGCAGCACATACCCCACGTGACGAAATTGTCGCACCGCTTACTGCATCTATCTGGCCGCCATCTGCCTTTACCTTAAAAACATTATTAATGGGCAATCCCCTGAACTGTGCACTGAAATCCGGATCAGTCTTGGTTCTTGATCCAAGGCCAGGGGTTTCGCTATGGGTGGTTACGCCTATTCCCACTATTTGATCGTTGTCGAGGTTTATGGCTACTATTACTCCTATGTTACCTCCAAAGCCTTTTCCAGATGACTCAAGGGCAACTACCCTGGGTTTGCCATCAAACACCCCTACGAAGAAACTCCTTTCCTTGTCCCTGTCCACAATCTTGAAGCGGTCCACAAGAGGATCGTTTGAGCAGCCTTTCATGATTGTTTTTATGGTGGGACCTTTTACAAACTTGAGTTGCTGATATTCAATCCTCTCCTGGGTACCGGTTCTGACTGCCGCAAGCAATCCGCCTGAGAATGCGCTGAAAAGGGTAACCACTAAAAACAGTCTGATCATTTCACGCATGTTCAACCCCCTTTCCCAAGGCCTTTGGCCTGATCTTGTCAATAAGCGGATTTGCCACATTCATCATAAGGATAGCAAATACTGTTCCATCCACGAAAACGCCTATATTCCGAATCAGTACAGTCAGGATGCCGGCACCTGCACCGTATATCAGCATAGGGATGAAGTTTACCGGTGAGGATGAATCTTCCGTCGCGAGGAAGAAGGCGCCGACAAGTGTATATCCGGTCAAAAGGTGAAAAATAGGAGATGCATATTTTTCAGGATCGGAGATGTTAAAGAGATATGCAGCCACAAATATACCCGCAAGGAATGAAATGGATATTTCCCAGCGAATGAAGCCCCTTAAGATCAGGTACATACCTCCGATAACAAGCCCTAGACCAAAGACGGAACCGATACCACCCGGCTGTTGCCCCATAAATAGGCCATAGATGCTGTAATCCGTGGCCGCCGATGCCCCGAAGTGTTTCACAGCACCAAGGGGGTATACCATAGAAAACCCCATATCATAGTTTACCAGGGCTTCATCAAAATTGATCATATCCTGCCAGGAAAGCATTATTATGGCTACTGCCACAAGCGTGGGATTGAGAGGGTTGCACCCTATGCCCCCGAAGATCTGTTTTCCAATGACAATGGCCACAAATGTGCCTACTACGATAAGCCACCATGGAATGGTAGCTGGCAATAATATGGCAAATAGAAGCCCGGTGAGGGCTGCACTGCCATCAGCTATACTCGGGGGACGTTTCAGGACAACGTCCATGAGCAATTCCCATATCATGGCACAAGATATAGACAAGGCTGCAACTCCCAGGGCAGGAACGCCGTACTGATATATCCCCATAAGGGTGGCTGGAAGGAGGGCTAACATGATGTTATAGTTCTTTGCCGATATGCTGGTCTTGTCATGCCAGAAAGGGGCGTGTGAAGTAACAAACAGTTTTTGGTTGTTATGCATTGGATTCCTCCAAGCTTGCTATTCGGGCAAATTCGTGTTTGCCAAGCATAATATAGTGAAATACAGGAATTCGTGCTAAACAGACATAGCTACAGAGACCACACTCAATGCATGAAAGCAGGTCATACTCGGTCGCCGCCTCCTCGTAAAGGCCGTTTTCCAAAAGCCTCACAAGCATATTGACAGGGACCTTGGCAGGACACGCCCTTACGCACTCACCGCAATTGATACAGTGGGTATTGGAAGCTGGTGTGATCTGGCTCTTGTCCTGGACCATTATGGCATCCGTGCTGTATGTAACAGGCAGCTCTTCAGAATAGATTGCCGTGCCGGTCAGGGGCCCACCCAAGATCAGTCTGTCTCCATGGCCTATCTCGATGCCAAGGACATTCAGAATATTTTTTATAGGAGTCCCGATTCTGACACGGACGATCGAGGCGGTTTCATCCTTGTGGATTACTGTCACTGTTTTGTGTATAGGGAGCTTTTTCGTTTCAAAGGCGTTTCCAAGGCTGATTACGGCCTCTGGGGAGATAAAGCCGAATCCCATATCCACACAGCTTTTCCCCTGTGGAACAACCTTGCCCAGAATATTTTTCATAATCATTTCTGGTAGCATATTAGGATAAAGGGGCTTTACTTCCATGGTCTTGATGCCAAGTTTTTCCGCAGCAGGCACAAGGAGAGGTGGGACTACAATAATGACCTTGCTTACATGGGTGATTTCTTTCAGATAATCAATCCCTTTTTTTAAGATGTCGCCCCCATGTCCCAAAGTTACCTGATTGGTCCTGATCAACAGGTCCTGATCCATACCTGTAATAATAATTGTATTTACAGGGGGCCGGAAATTTAGAAATGACTCAAAATTTGGGCATCCGGGAAGCTGTCCAAAAAAATTCAGGGCGTTTTCACGGGAGGGGTCTGCTGCTGTCTCACTGAATTCGTTGTCCCATTCATCCTCGGAAGAGACGTCCACGGAGATGGTGGTGAAGGATTCACCCATATAGCCTGTATACTCTGAAAGGCTGGAAATAGTCCCCGTGACTGTGGAGATCAGATATTTTCCATCACCTTCAACAGGCACGATCTTTTCTCCTGTTTTGATCTTTTCTCCTGCCTTGAGAATAATGTCGCCTGAGTTTATGTCCAGATTTTTAAGGAGCAGCGTTACCCTGTCCGGGAGAGGAATTTCCTGTATGGAATTTTTTTCCTCCATCATGTCAATGGTGGAATATTTGAGCCTTGGCCTTCCAAAACCGATAAACGGTCTTTTAATCATCTTTGCCTCCGTTACAAGAAAAAAGGGGAACAAGCAGAGGAATTATCGGACATGGCACTCTGCACACTCTGTGGGGCCCATGCCTTCATCTTCGTGGCACCCGACACATTGCATATGAAATGCGTCAGATATTTTCGGAGACTCTTCGCTGCTGTCCGGCTCATGGCAGTCTCCGCATGAAGTAGGTTGTTCGTTTTCCTCGGCATCAAAAGCATGGTGACAATCATTGCAGTCAATACCATAACCATCGTCTGATGCATGTCCCTTGTGGTCAAAAAAGACATTTCCTGCAGCGCTTTTGAACATTATCCTGACAGGTTCTTCCGGAGTGTTTACCGGAAACGCGGCATAACACACTACACCAACAATAAAACAAACAATCCCGAGGCAAAAGGCGAGCGTCTGTTCGGTTTTTGCTTTCATTCTATTATCCCTTGAATTTTGTCGACCTGAAGAATATCACTCCTCCATCAATAGAGGTTATTTCCTATGTTTGTGACGAAGAGGGCGTGTTAAGTTATTTATGAAGGCTTTTTATAAGAAAGGGGATCTCTTTGTCAAGTCAGGGTTTTTGTATATTGAAAAAACCCACCTCCTTTGATAAGCTTAACAGAAAGGGGCAAAACATGATGAATGTCTTGGCGTCCATTGACATTGGAACCTACACTGCGCGGCTCCTAATCGCCAAAAAACTGCCTTCATCAAACATACTGCGGCCTTTGGCAAGACAACGGGCTTATATACGCCTTGCAGATGGTCTTGGCCTTTCCAGAAAAAAGATCATTAAAGCCGATGCTGTTGATCGAACGCTGAATGCCATGCGTGATTTTTTGAACTGTATTAATCGATTCAGGGTTGATCGGATCTGTGCTGTTGCTACCGGTTTTTTCAGGGAGGCCGAAAACAATGACCAAGTAATAAAAGAGATATATAAAAACACCGGGATAGAGGTAAGGATCATAACCGGAGAGGAGGAGGCCCTGTTGAGCGGGAAAGGAGCCTTGTGCGCCTTGGACCTGGGGAGTACGACCCCGTTTTTGGTGATTGATCTTGGTGGGGGGAGCTCTGAGTTGTTGATCGGTACCCGGGATGCCCCTTATGCCGTATCTCTCCCCCTAGGTGCAGCCGTGCTGCAACATCTCTATTTTAAATATGATCCACCAGGTAATATCCAGATTTATGCTCTTAGAGATTATATTGATCAAGTTTTGGCCAGCTCTTCTGTGGCAGATGTTGCGTATGAGAAAAGGCCCGTCGTGATTGGTACAGGCGGAACCATCATCACCATTGCTGCCCTGATCCATAATGTTTCCCTAAAACCAAAACTGGCATTTCCAGAGAGGATTACCGGTTTAGAGATAAGCTCGTCACAGATGGAAACACTCTTTGACCATATGAAGACCCTGACGCTTTTGGAAAGGATAAAGTCCTATGGGCTGGAGCGTGACAGGGCAAAGGTGATCCTGGCAGGGATTTTTATTGTAATGAGGCTTATGCACTTTTTTGGTTCAGCCAGGCTTATAACTAGTTTTTCAGACTTGTTGGAAGGTCTTTTGCTTTCGGCAGATAGGACCTCGGCTGTTTAGATTGCAGGTATATCAGTTTTTTGTGGGAGGAGAAAATGAATGGCCATGTTTTTAAGTTTGCTTACACTTTTGATGATCTCATCCTGATACCGCGATATTCGGAGATTCTTCCTGGTGAGGTGGATACGGGCACCAGAATTTCCAGGCGTATAGAATTGAACATCCCGATTGTGAGTGCAGCAATGGACACGGTGACCGAGTCAGCTACGGCCATTACCATGGCTAGGCAGGGAGGGCTTGGTTTTATCCACAAGAACATGGGCATAGAGCGACAGTGCACGGAGGTGGAGAAGGTCAAAAAATCCGAGAGCGGCATGATTGTGGACCCTATTACCATTGGACCGGAACAAAAACTCCATGATGTCCTGAGGATAATGGAGAAATTTAAGATTTCGGGAGTCCCTGTGGTCAGGGAGGGAAACCTGGTCGGCATTATTACCAATCGGGACTTAAGGTTTGAGACAAACCTGGACCAAAGAGTGGAAGAGGTTATGACAAAGGAGGACCTTGCTACTGCCAGGGTAGGGATTACCCTTGAAGAGTCCAAGGCCATTTTGCACAAAAGACGTATAGAGAAACTGCTGGTGGTGGATGATACCGGCAAACTGAAAGGTCTTATAACAATCAAAGATATTGAAAAGATTAAAAAGTATCCGTACTCGTGCAAGGATGAACTGGGGCGATTGAGGGTTGGTGCTGCAGTAGGCGTGGGTCCGGATATGGAAGACAGAGTAGCCGGGCTTATGTCTGCCAATGTGGACGTGGTGGTGCTTGATACCGCACATGGGCATTCGAAGAAGGTGATCCAGGCTGTTAAAGAAATAAAGAAGAAACACCCTGACCTTGAGCTGATTGCAGGCAACGTGGCCACGGCGGAAGGTGCAAGGGCACTTATTGATGCGGGCGCCGACGGCATCAAAGTGGGAGTGGGACCGGGTTCAATATGTACCACGCGTGTGGTGGCAGGGGTTGGCCTGCCTCAGATGACGGCCATAATGGAGTGTGCCGGTGAGGCGCAAAAAGCCGGAGTGCCTTTAATTGCAGACGGCGGTATCAAGTATTCCGGGGACATCACAAAGGCATTGGCCGGCGGAGCCGATTCTGTTATGATCGGGAGCCTGTTCGCAGGGACAGAGGAAAGCCCGGGCGAGACCATACTTTTTCAGGGAAGATCCTACAAGCTGTACAGGGGCATGGGATCATTGGAGGCAATGAAAGAAGGGAGCAGGGACAGGTATTTTCAGGAAGAGGTACTTTTTGAGGAGAAGATGGTCCCTGAAGGTATCGTTGGCAGGGTTCCCTATCGTGGACCGTTGGCAGATAATGTCTATCAACTTGTGGGAGGGCTTAAGTCCGGCATGGGTTATCTGGGATGCCGCAATATTAGAGACCTGCGCACCGGGACAGAATTTGCCTGGATCACTCCTGCCGGGCTCAGGGAAAGCCATGTCCATGATGTGATAATTACAAAAGAGGCCCCCAACTACCGTGTGGGCCAATAGATATAAGGTATAATGGGTAATGTCGGACAGCCTTTATGAACAAAAGATCCTTATCCTGGATTTTGGATCCCAGTACACTCAGTTAATTGCAAGGCGGATACGGGAGGCCAAGGTCTACTGCGAGATCCACCCTTATAATTTTTCCCTTGAAGAGATTAAGGCTTTTTCCCCAAAAGGGATTGTTTTTTCCGGGGGCCCGTCAAGCATTTATGATAGAGACGCCCCCATGGTGGCCAAGGATTTGTTTGATCTGAATATTCCGATCCTTGGTATATGTTACGGAATGCAGATTTTGACTCATATGTTTGGAGGCAGGGTTGCCGGATCTGCTGATCGTGAATATGGAAACGCCGTCATTACTATCAGGAATGACAAGGATCTCTTTTTCGGGTTGGGAAAACGGGATGACCATATTGTATGGATGAGTCATGGTGACAGGATCGACTGTGTGCCCGATGGTTTTGAGATCTTGGCCAGCAGCGAGAACAGTCCCGTGGCGGCTATGGCGAATAGCTCAAAAAAGTATTTTGGGGTCCAGTTCCACCCGGAGGTGGCTCATACGCATGACGGAACAAAGATCCTGGAAAATTTTCTCTTCAAGATATGCGGATGTGATCCTTCATGGGACATGGCTTCTTTCGTCCACAGGACGATCGAGTCTCTCAGGAAAAAGATAGGTGATAACCAGGTGGTGTGCGGACTTTCGGGGGGTGTTGATTCTTCTGTTACAGCGGTGCTTCTTCACAGGGCAATAGGGAGCAGGCTTGCCTGTATTCTTGTGGATAATGGCCTTATGAGGAGGCATGAGGCCGAGGACGTTATGCGGGTTTTTAGAGAATGTTACGGAATAACTCTTCATCTGGTGGATGCGTCTGATCATTTTCTTCGTTGCCTTAAGGGAATAACCGATCCCGAGGAAAAAAGAAAAATCATCGGCAAGGAGTTTATATCCACTTTTGAAAAGAAGGCAAAGGAACTCGGTAACGTAAAATACCTGGCACAGGGAACACTGTATCCGGATGTTATTGAAAGCGTGTCGTTTAAGGGTCCATCAGCCACTATCAAGAGTCACCACAATGTGGGTGGATTGCCTGACGTGATGCGTTTAGAGCTTATTGAGCCTTTGCGTGAACTGTTCAAGGATGAAGTCAGGCAGGTTGGTATTGAACTCGGATTGCCCCGAGAGATGCTGGTTCGTCATCCTTTTCCAGGGCCGGGGCTGGCAGTCCGTATTTTGGGTGATGTCACACCTGATCGCCTTGAAATATTAAGATCTGCCGACAGCATAGTGGAGGAAGAAATAAGGAAAGCCGGGTTGTACGAAGAAGTATGGCAGGCCTTTGCTGTGCTTCTTCCGGTCAAGACAGTAGGGGTGATGGGAGATGAAAGGACTTATGAAAACGTGATAGCCATCCGGATTGTAGACAGTCAGGATGCCATGACGGCTGACTGGTCCAGGGTCCCCTATGATGTCCTGGCCGTAATTTCCAACAGGATCATCAACAGCATTAAAGGCGTAAACCGGGTCGTTTACGATATATCCTCCAAACCCCCCAGTACTATCGAATGGGAGTGAGATCCCAGCTTTCAATCCCTCTCTAATAACGGACTTGTGATGGTTAGTGTCACATCATAAGGATGATTGAGAGATATATTTCCGAATTACAGCGCAGTAAATACAGGCTGTCTGGCAGTCCAGCAGATTGTTGGCAAGCAATGTAGATTAAGGAGGATGATTCATGAAAAGGGCCGTGCCTTTATCATTGTATGTGGTTCTGTTTTGCTGTCTTCTGTGTCAGACCTCAATAGCTGGTGACAGGATGAGCCTGGGTCTTTTCGAGAACAAGCTCAGGATCGGCGGCGATTTCTATGTAAGATTTGAGACGAGAAGTGATTATTATACGCAGGACAAAAGGCAAGTCAATGACCACGGCATATCTTCAAGGCAGAGGCTAAGCCTTGATTTTATGCCTCGAAACGATATGGGGTTTACGTTTACCATGCTCAGGACAATCGACGGCGATGATCCCCATTCCTATCTTTTTCCGTATGCCTATGATCATGGAGCAGATGTCCAGCAGGCCTATTTGCATCTGGACAGGCCCATGGACCTGCCCTTTTCCCTGTGGGCAGGACGCAGGGAGATAGCCTATCTTAACCAGCGGTTAATCGGTCATTCTTATGGCTGGACAAACAAACCTATCAACTTTGACGGCGCAGGCGTAGTTTTTGACAGCAGGGTGGTAAAAGTTGATGTTTTCTACTTGAATAAGGTCCTCCGTGATCTTGATGAAGCCAACTCATTTAATGATGACTGGTTCGGAAAACCCTCAGATATGTACGGGGTATGGATTACGCTCAAAGATATTCCCTTGGTTCAAAAAATAGAACCATATATCCTTATCAATGATGATGATAACGGCAATGATTCCACCACACCCGGAATCAGGATATACGGCAAAAGGGGAGCATTTGACTATGACATAAATCTGACCATGCAATTTGGACACAAGTATGTAAATGGAGAAAAATTAGAGAGACATGCCCAGGCGTTTTATATGGACATGGGATACACATTCGATCTGTTCCAAAAGTCCCGTATTGCCTTGCAGTACAACTATGCAAGCGGTGATGACGATCCTGGTGACCAATCATATGATACATTTGACCAGCTTTATGGCTGTGTGCACGGAAAGTATGGGCTGATGGATTTTTTTTCCTGGCAGAATATGCACGACATATACCTTTATGGCAACTCTTCTCTTTTTATTAAGAATTTGAATATGTTGTGTGGAGTCCATTTTTTCTGGCTGGATGATACCCATGACAGTTGGTATAATTGCTATAAGAAAGTCCAGCGGAATGACCCGACAGGGGATCCAGATTCATACGTGGGAAGCGAACTTGATCTCCTTCTGACCTATTCCTTTCTCACAAACTTCAAACTGACCGCCTTTGTGGGCCACTTTTTTGCCGGTTCATACGTAAGGGACACCGGGAGAGACAGGGATGCCGATTACACCTATTTTCAGCTTGAATATCAATTTTAGGAATATGTGGTATTTGTTAACTTCAAACGATTTTATATTTTTATATATAGACTGATAATAGCCCGTCTATCGGTTTTTCAGGGCCGATTTTTTTATCTTGCCCCAGGAGGTCATGGGAAGGGCCTTTACAAATTCGAAATGGGTAGGGAATTTATATTTGGCCACCTTTCCATCGAGAAATTGGTAAATCTCTTCTTTTGTCAGGCGGTCTCCATCATTTAAGACAATAAAAGCCTTTCCTGTTTCACCCCACTTTTTATCAGGGACACCAACGATTGCGACATTTTCAATCTTTGGATGGTCTGCCAGGATCTTTTCCACCTCGGCAGGATAGACGTTCTCGGCGCCGCTCCGGTACATGTCTTTGGCCCTGTCAACAACATACAGGAAACCGTCTTCGTCCATGTATCCCAGATCCCCGGTATGAAGCACTCCATCCACGATCGTCTTGCCAGTTTCATCCGGCAGGTCCCAGTAGCCGGTCATAACATTTGGGCCAGTTGCTACTATTTCTCCTATTTTACCCGGTGGAAGCCTTTTTCCCTGTTTATCCTGGATCCATATCTCTGTAAAAAAATTTGGCAGTCCACATGAGCCCTTTTTTTTGTGAACACTCTCCTTTGGCATTAGGCACATTGCAGAGTTCTCCGTCTGGCCGAACCCCATCTGGAGAGGAAGCCCTTTTTTGGCAAGTTCGTCAAGGAGGCTTTTCGGTGTCCTTTCTCCCCCCCCGAATACTACCCTCACGCTGCTTATATCGGTATCATCCAGCGCTCCACTTTGGAGTACAAATCTGAACATGGTGGTGAGGGCAAAGATAATGGTTGCACTGTATTTCTCGATATCCCTGACAAACCGAAGGGCATCGAATTTGGCTCTCATAAGTAGAGTCGCGCCACGACACAGGGCAGGTGTTGCCACAGCGCATAACCCGGCTGAATGGCAGAGTGGAGACTGAAACAACAGTCTGTCATCCTGTCGCATATCGGTATACAAAATAATCTGAAAATTTTTAAAATATGTTTGGCCGTGAGAGATAACAGCACCTTTAGGATCACCTGCAACGCCGGAGGTGTACAGGATAGCCAAGGGATCATCCAGGTCTATCGGTTCGTCTGGTTCGGGTTCATCTGTAGAGTAATCATGCATGGTATTTCTATAATCAGAGGCCCAGTCAGGAAGATCCATGCCATCCGAATCCTCGTTTTTCAGGCATACAAATTTATCTTCTTCTACTGTTATAGAAGACCTGATAGATGCCACGCTCTTGATGAGTGCATCATGAAATACGAGTAAACGAGCAGTACACCTGTTTAGTTGATAAGCCATTTCACGAGAGACCAAACGATAATTTAATGGTACGAAAATAAGACCAAGTTTTGCTGCAGCGAGATAGCAGACCAGAAATTCGGGACAGTTCAAAAGGGCGACCGAAACACGGTCTCCCTTTTTCAAACCCTTATCCTTAAAAAAATTGGCAACCCTGTTTACCTCGTAGTTCAGGGCCTTATAGGTTATAGGCCTGTCTTCGTAAATTATTGCGATATCATCAGGGGAAAGGCTTGCCCTCTTGCTTGCAATTTTGCCGATACTCCATTTCATCCCCAACTTGTCTCCTTGATTATCCCTGTAATGCGACGACAATCTGTTTCCAACCCATTTCTCCCTTGCGCTGTCTGTCCCTCTTGGCAATTCAAACTTGATATTTGGATATTAAATCCATATGCTATGACATAACATGAACAAAAAATTATAAAAACTTATTCATAAAAATTCAATGGTATATTTTAAGAGGCGATCAAGGTGACACAAAAGGGATTGAGTTTTGAACAGGGTCCCATAAGACCTCCCAATGAGGCACGCAGTCTCCTTCTGAGATTTACCCGTAATTGCCCGTGGAATCAGTGCCTCTTCTGTCCGGTATATAAAAAGCGGAAATTTTCTTTGAGGAGAGCGGATGAAATCAAGAAGGACATCCAAACCGCCAGGGATATGGCAGATGATATCAAGGCCCTTTCATGGAAGCTGGGATGCAGCGGCCAGGTTACTGACCAGGTTGCAAACGTTATATTCGGAGACCCTGCGTACAGTGAGAGTTACCGTAGCATCGCTTTATGGCTATATTACGGGACGGGAGCCTGTTTTCTGCAGGATGCAGACAATCTCATAATGAAGACACAGGATTTAGTGGATGTCCTGCAATTTCTCAGGAAAAAATTCCCTGATATTACCAGGATAACTACTTATTCGCGGTCTAGAACCGTTGTGCGCAAATCTGTAGACTCCTTGAAGCGAATATACGAAGCGGGGCTGGACAGGGTCCATATTGGACTGGAGACGGGATATGATCCGCTTCTTAAGTTCATGAAAAAAGGGGTCAATGCCGCCCAGCATATTGAGGCTGGCAGAAAATTGATGGAGGCTGGTATGGAGCTTTCGGAGTATGTAATGCCGGGGCTGGGTGGACAGCAAATGTGGAGAGAGCATGCTGTTGAGACGGCCAGGGTTATTAATCAGATCAATCCCAATTTTATTCGCCTTCGTAGCCTTAGGGTGCCGAACCGGATACCGCTCCATAAGAAACTGGAGGATGGCAGTTTTGTCATGCAGACAGATGACATGCTTGCAGAAGAGATTAAACTTTTTATCCAGTCTCTGGAAGGCATTACAAGTACGGTAACAAGTGATCATATAATGAATCTTTTAGAGGAAGTTTCAGGAAAGCTCCCTGAAGACAAGAAAAAGATGCTTGAGGTGATCAGAAAGTACCAGGATCTTCCTGAGACCGATAGATTGATCTACAGGGTAGGGCGGCGTGGAGGGACATATGGCTCCACAGATGATCTCAAGCGTGATCCCGCAACATATATGAAGATAAAAGGACTGGTTGAAGATATTATATCTAAAGAAGGTCCTGATGGTATTGAAAAATTTATAAGGGAGCTTGTGGACAGGTATATTTAATTAAGGAGCTTTTGGAATGAATTACTACCCGTTTTTTTTTGAGCTTAAAGACAAGATGGCTCTTGTGGTGGGGGGTGGCAAGGTGGCTCAAAGAAAAGTCGAGACATTATTGGCATATGGGAGTCTTGTCAATATGGTTGCCAAAAGGCTTACGTCTCGTCTTGAGGAATTGGTCGAGAAAGGGGAAGTTCATTATATTGGTAAAGATTTTGATGAAAAACAACTTGATGGTGTGGCCTTGGTGTTTGCAGCTACTGATGACAAAAGACTCAATCATAAAGTCAGTGAGGCTGCTCGCATGAGGGGGATGTTGGTGAATGCAGTGGATCAGCCCGAGGACTGCAATTTTATTGTTCCTGCTATTGTCCGTAGAGGAGACCTTGTAATAGCCGTCTCCACCACGGGGAAAAGCCCTGCCCTGGCCAAAATGTTAAGGGAAAGACTGGAGCTTCAGTTTGGATATGAATATGAGATTTTTCTGGTATTAATTGGGAAGTTACGCAAAAAAATTTTGTCCATGGGATATTCTCAAGAGAAAAACAGCCGAATTTTCAATGAGATCGTTCGTTCGGATATCATTAAGGCCCTGGAAGAGAAAAATCTGAGACGGGTGGAAGAGATTTTTCAAGAAATTTTACCCCCGGATATTTCTGTAAAAGATATATTCATGGATCTTGACGAGTTGGAGACTGTCGGAGGGGTATTATGAGCTTTTTGTGGTTCGATCTGGCGCTCGTTTTTGAGTTGCTTGCAACCGGGGGATTCATAGTATACATCATCAAACAGGACAAATGGATTTTTCAGGTCTCCTATTGGACCCTGCTTACAGGATTTATCTGTCATTCCCTATTCCTTTGCCATCAGTACTACATCTTGGGTACAGCCCCTGTGCTGGACCTGAAATCTGCCATTTCATTTTTTTCATGGAGCATCCTCTGTGTTTACCTGATACTTCAACTGAAATTCCGGCTGATGGTCTTGGGCTCCTTTGTGGCACCCTTTGCCGCTTTTCTGATGATAATTTCATTCGCCATGCCCGGGATGGAACCTCCTATAAGGCCTTTATTCAAGGGTCTATGGCTTACCATTCATGTAGGCACCATCTTTATAGGGAACGGTTTGTTTGCCATAGCCTTTTTGGCGGGCATAATGTATCTGATCCAGGAATATCAAATCAAACAAAAGAAGCTGGGTTCTTTTTATAACAGGCTTCCTTCACTTGCCACCATGGATGATATTAATTACCATTCTCTTGTCTATGGTTTTCCCTTTATGTCTGTGGGTATGATCACCGGATCCGTTTACGCGCAATACGCACTCGGGACCTACTGGCAATGGGATCCCAAAGAGGTATGGTCGTTAATAACCTGGCTTTTTTATGCTGCCCTTTTACATGAAAGGCTGGCCGTAGGATGGCGGGGCCGTAAAGCCGCCATCATGTCCATTATTTGCTTTCTTTTTTTGATCATTGGCTTTGTTGGCTCAAGCCTCTGGATGGGCGGGTACCATAGTTTTAAGAGCCTCGGGGCTAAAGGGCCATTGTAATGAAGATCGTCAATATAGGTATGAACCATGAAAGCGCCCCGGTTGACCTTAGGGAACGCTTGGCCGTTAAACCGGAGAGTGACTCCAGTCTGTTCGATCGGCTGAAAGGAATAGGCCTTGTCAAAGAACTATTTTTTCTTTCCACCTGTAATCGTATTGAGACCTTGTTCATCACTGAGGCTCCCCAACAAGCCAAGGAGTCCGTGATTTCCCTCATGTCAAGGCATGGGGATATTCCTGAAGAGGTCCTTTCGACGAATCTTTATATGCTTGAGGACATGGATGCGGTGAGACACATTTTCCGTGTTGCCTCCAGTCTTGATTCCATGGTTGTAGGAGAACCGCAAATCCTGGGACAACTAAAGGATGCCTATTCCGAGGCCGTACGTCACAAGGCCTCAGGGGTCATCCTGAACAGGCTAATGCACAGGGCATTTCATGTGGCCAAAAGGGTAAGGACAGAGACCGGAATTTGTGCTGCTGCTGTCTCTATCAGTTATGCCGCCGTGGAATTGGCAAAGAAAATATTTTATAGCCTTGAGGGGAAAAAGGTCCTGCTGATCGGTGCAGGTGAGATGTCCGAGTTGACTGCGAGGCATTTAATGGCCCAGGGGGTAAGTTCGATGGCAGTGGCCAACAGGACCTTTGAGAGGGCGGTTGAGGTGTCACGGCTGTTTGATGCTTCTCCGGTTTCCTTTGACGAGATTGATTTCCATCTGATAGAAGCGGATATTGTGGTAACATCAACTGCTTCTTCGTATTATGTTATTACATGCGAACAGGTGAAAAAATGTCTCAGGGAACGTCGCAATAGACCTATTTTTTTTATTGATATTGCTGTGCCTAGAGATGTGGAGCCGGAAGTTAATATCTTATCGAACGTTTATGTATATGATATTGATGATCTGAAGGGCGTGATCCAGGTGAATATCGACCAGCGGAGGCAGGAAGCTATAAAGGCAGAACGTATTGTGGAAGAAGAGGTAATTAAGTTTGAAAAATGGTTAAAGACTCTTGCAGTGGTTCCTACCATCGTCTCTTTAAGGGATAAGGCAGAGTCAATAATTCAGGCAGAATTGAGGAAAAGCAATCCTGCTTTGAGCCGTCTTCCTTCTATAGAAAAAGATGCCATACAGAAACTGATACGTTCTATTGTAGAAAAACTGCTCAATGATCCGATTGTTTTTCTTAAGAAAAAGGCGGACAGGCCGAGTCTGAACGGGTATCTTGATGTAACGAGAAAACTGTTTTGTTTAGATGGAGAAGATAATAATGGGGAAAAATAAGTTAGATATCAGTCGGATGATCGACAGCCTCAAAACAGATCCAGATTATTGCCGTATCGGTATGGTCGCAAGTCACCTCGGAGTGGTGCGCGGGATGTCAATTAACGGGCAGGAAGTAAAGGCTGTGGAAGTAAGTTTTGACAGGGAACAGATTGACATAATAGTTAAGGAAACAAGGGCACTGCCAGGTATAGTCTATGTGCTGATTGATTTTTGCGAAGGACTCCTTGCGGTGGGAGACGATATAATGGCTGTTGTTGTGGGGGGGGACACACGGGAGCATGTCTTCCCTGTCCTGATTAGCACTGTGGACCGGGTAAAGAAAGAGGCCACTCATAAAAGAGAAGTACACTGAAAGCGATCAATAATACATATTAATTTCAAATGGATTAAAAAATTATGGGAATGGTGGACATTAGCGGGAAAAAAGTCATAAAACGATGGGCAGAGGCAGAAGGATCTATCCGGCTCTCTCCTGATACAATAAGAATAATCAAGGAGAAGGGAATCAGGAAGGGGGATCCATTTCAGGTAGCTGAGGTGGCTGCAATGAATGCGGCAAAGCAGACCTATCTGCTGATACCATATTGCCATCAGATTCCCATTGATACCGTAAAAACGACGTTTGAAGCTTATGAGGAATCTATTTCCGTTAGGTGTGTTGTTATGGCGAAGGCCAAGACCGGTGTGGAGATGGAGGCCCTTGTGGGGGTCTCTGTTGCCTTGAATACGCTTTGGGATATGGTAAAATACCTCGAAAAGGACAATGCAGGTCAGTATCCTTTTACCGAGATTACCGATATCAGGGTGGTAAAAAAGGTAAAAGAGGATTAGACAGATCGTGTAATTTGATGAAAAGGGCACGAAGCCCTATCGCCTTTATGCTCGGGTGTGTTTAAAATCTCGAGTGGAAGGATTGGGAAGATGAAGAGAATTTTAATTGCTGTTTGTATTATGATGTTGTGTTGGTTTTTAATTGGGCAGGTATGTTATGCGGAAAGGGCATATGTGACGGATTCATTTGAGATCACCTTTCGTACAGGGCCGGGCATTGACCATAAAATCATTGCTGTTCTTCGTTCTGGTGAGCCCCTTGAAATCCTGAAATCCCAGGACAGATGGACACGCGTTCGCCTGGAGAAGCCCAGACAGGGAATAACGGAGGGCTGGGTTATGACCCGTTATCTGATGACCCGTAGGCCGTGCAGTGCGGAGGTAAAATTCCTGAAAGAGGAAAATGAAAGGCTTAATAAAAAATTGACCGATATCAATACTAAATGGGCGGCGTCTGCCCGCAGAGAAAAGGATCTGGACAAGCGTCTGAAAGAGAACGAGGTGGTTCTCCAAACGCTCCGGGATGACTATGAAAATCTGAAACACGAATCGGCTGATTTTTTAAAATTAAAGATGGAGTATGAAAGCACACAGTCTAAATTGCAAGACTGTCAAAAGAGGCTTGAGAGCATGACAAGAAAAAATGAGGATCTGATGAATTCGCAAAAACATAAGTGGTTCGGGATAGGAGCGCTGGTCCCTTTGGCCGGCCTTGTGATCGGGCTTTACTTCGGCAGACAGCAGAAAAAGAGAAGACCGTCATTATATTATTGATTTTTAATAACAAAGGGGTTGTGATAGGAGATGGATTATAAGAATATCCTTTTGGAATTTCAGCTGGAAGGAAAGATCGCGGTCATAAAATTCAACAGGCCCAAGGCCCTGAATGCAATAAACCAGCCCCTCTTGACAGAGCTAACT
>CAZQAA010000226.1:0-8270 GCA_964591255.1 uncultured Desulfobacterales bacterium
GGGGATTAGCTTGACACCATTTACTTGAATAAACAAGAGCTTAACCCTTTAGGTAATAGCAGTCAATAGAGAATCTTCCAGTTATGTGGTGTAATGTTGAATTTTGAACAATCTTGATTTGGATTTTGACTATGTGTTAAAATGTTTTATTGTACAATCTGTGGATGTTGCCAGGGGTTTTTATTATAATTAAGTGATCTTATATCTGACAAAAAAGGAGGCAAGAAATGGCCGGTATAAACAAGGTGATATTGGTGGGCAGATTGGGTAAAGATCCGGAAGTAAGGTATACTCCGAGTGGTGTAGCTGTGGCGAATTTTACTGTGGCCACGTCAGAGGAATGGAAAGATAAGGTAACCGGCGAAAAACAGGAACGAACAGAATGGCATAAAATTGTGGCATGGAGACGCCTGGGAGAGATTTGTGGGGAGTATTTGCATAAAGGAAGTCAGGTTTTTATAGAGGGAAGGATACAGACCAAAACTTGGGAGGACAGGGACGGCAACACGAGGTATACTACGGAAATAATTGCTCAGAATATGCAGATGTTAGGTGCTCCTGGGAAACAAGGGGGTGCGGAATCTGTAAGTGAAAGTATGCCTATGGAAGAGCCGGTAACGGTTCCTGAGGAAGATGTGCCGTTTTGATATATTATTAGAGATATCGTTATTTTTTTTCGTTTCCCTCCTCTTTTTTTTCGTTATTTTCAATCGGGGAGGCAACCTTTTCAGGTGGTTCGTGGGTGGCCTTTTTAAAATTTCTTATTCCTTTGCCTATTCCACTCCCGATTTCAGGCAACTTGCCTGCACCAAAGATAATCAGGATGATGATCAATATGATTATCAACTCCGGCATGCCGATACCAAACATCTTTTTACCTCCATATCTGGTGTTACAAATATTGTATCATGACGTATTGGAAAATTATGGTGGCCTGGCCACCTATAATTTTTTTGCCTATCTGTTCAATTATCAGACGAACAATTTTTCTATATATCATGACATGATATGACTGGTCAACTCCGGTCATTTTTATCACCCTTGTTTTTTTATGGCCATTTTCTTGTACGTTATAACAAACTTTAAAACTGATTATATCAGATTGAGGGCAAAGATATGATTGAAGAACGGATAGAGTCTTTGGCAAAAGGCTATCAGGCTGTTCTGGAATTCATAGATGAGATGGAACAATTGACTCAATTCCAGGATAAAATAGATATCACCTCCAATATTAATCGGATATGGGATGTGTTCTTGGAGAATATTCGGAATTTGATTAGAATCGATGCCTGTGCACTTTTTCTTGTTGATGAAGATACCCACGAATTCGTCCTGAAGAATGCATCTCCTGGGGATAACGGCCCAATTTGTCAGCAGGAGATAGAACTTCAAATAGAATGCGGAACTTTTTCCTGGGTTGTAAATCGGAGAAAACCGGCTATTATTCCGCCTATGGCATTTGGAAAGGATAAGACCGTAATTATGTTACCTCTTGCTACGATTAAGAGAACATTGGGAGTGGTCTTGGCGCTTACATCTATAGATGAGAATTCCATAACCCAGGAAAACCTTAGATTGCTGGCTATGTTGACCAAACAGTATTCTCTTGTGATGGAAAATACCATGCTATACGATAATCTTAAAAGAGAGCATGAATCCTTAAAAAGGGCAAATGAGGAAATAAGAATTTTGTCGATAACTGACCCTCTTACAAAGGCTTATAACCGTGGCTATCTTATGGAGCGGTTCCCTCAGGAGATCAAGAGGGCTAAGAGATATGGACGACATCTGTCAGTTATCTTGTCTGATATTGATCATTTCAAGCAAATTAATGACACATACGGGCATCAGGTGGGAGACCAAGTATTGAAGCAGTTCGTTAGATTTGTTTTGAGATTGATACGTTCCGATGTGGATTGGTTGGCTCGGTATGGAGGAGAGGAATTCCTGATAGTATTACCAGAGACAGATGTGCAGGGAGCTGTTCTCCAGGCGGAAAGACTTCGTACTGATTTCTCTCAACGGCCCTTTATAATTAGCGGAAACGAAATTAATATCACCGTCAGTTTCGGTGTAACCGGCTTTGGTCCTGATACGCCTGACAATGTAATTTTGCCCGAGGCCTTGATAAATACAGCGGATAAATACCTTTATCAGGCAAAGAGACAGGGCAGAAATATGGTGATAGGTGGTGACTATCCTGTATCATGAAATTATAAGAGTAGTGATAGAACTGTTTTGAAAAACACTTATACATTGACAGAACTTGAAAATATACTTCACCATCTTAATTATCGATGGAAGCTGGAGGCCCTTGCCCAGTGGAAAGGAGTCAAGGGGCCGTTTGGTTTATATCGGATTTATGAAGGATTTGATGATTTTTTGAACTTAGACACCATGAAAAGCATAGGGGAACTGGAAGACAGTGTAGCCAGGACTCGTTTGCAGCACGCACTGATCGATCATTATCTCCAACGTGCCCTTCTCCCTTATGAAGCCGAGATGCGGACATGGATGCGCGGGGCAGCAGCTCATGTAACCGGCCGAAAAATCTACATACGGGACATTATCCCTTGGTGTCAAAAGTCAAGCACCTATTCAGAAAGGCGTATTCTCCAGAAGGAGACAGGCCCTCTTTGCAAGTTCTTAAAACCGTTCGTTATTAACTACTGGCATATCCTGCTCAAGATTCTTCAGGAGGAAATGGGTTTTGAGGATTATCTGGATTACTGTAGTCAGAAAAAGGGAATCGATTATTATTTTTTTTATAGACTTGTCAGGGATCTTCTTGAACGTACAGATGAGCCCTATTTTGATATGATGGAGAAATGGACTAAAAGGCGATACAATAGGCCTTTAAATGAACTTAGCCGCTTTGATGCGATTAACATGTTGGGATTGGCAGAATTTGACAAGATTTTCCGTGATAGGAATATCGGTATGCTTATTACCTTCTTCGATCACTGGCAGATCGATATCGAGAACCTTTCAGGTCTTAATCTGGAAGTGGACTGGGAAGAAGGGAAGAGCGCCCAGGCCATATCTTTTATTTTGCAGGTTCCGGATGAGGTGTATATCCTGATGAGGCCACAGGGTGGATGGATAGATTTGGAAACTCTCGGACATGAGCTTGGCCACGGTCTTTCATCAGTTTTTACCTCTCCTGATCTTTTAATAGTGGAACGTGACATGGCCACCTCATACAGTCTGTCCGAATCATTTGCCTTTCTATTGCAGAATCTTTGTTTGTCACGTCCTTTTTTGGAAGACTATCTGGGTATGAAGCAAACGGATGCGGAAGAGCTTTACTATTATAAAGTCCTCAAGGATTTTTCATTATTCAGGCGTTACGGTGCCAAGTTCATTCTAGAATTTGAGATGTTCTCAAGTGGCAATTTGACAAGTGGTAACCTTTATGCCGAAACCATGGCACGATACACAGGGTTTTATTATCAGCCGGAGTGCCATCTCTTTGACCTGGTTCCTGAATTTTATAGCCTTGACTTTCTCATTGGGTGGATGGCGGCTGCTATAATGGAAGGGCACCTTTGTGAACATGTGGGATCTGACTGGATATTTTGTGCTGAAACCGGTGAGATAATGAAAAAATGGTGGAATCAGGGAAACCGATATGACGTATTTCGATTCCTTGAGAAAAATGGTCTTGATCCGTTGGCACCTGAAAAATTGCTTTCTCAATGGGAAGAAATCTTGAAATAAAAGGAGGAAACATAGTTTGACGAATAAAGTGCCGGGATTGGAAATCGAAAACAGGGTAATCCGACTTCAGTCTGTTATAAAAAGTATGGAATTGGATGGTGTCTTTATTATGCAGAATGTAGATATCTTCTATTTTTCCGGAACAATCCAAATTTCTATTCTTTTTATACCAGATCAGGGACAACCTGTTATGATGGCGCTAAAGAGTATTGAACGGACTAAGGATGAGTCTCCCCTTGAGCAGATTATTCCCATTGAAAGCAGGCAAAATATTCCGGACGTGTTGGCAGATTTAGGGAGAGGCGGTCTCAGGTCTGTCGGCCTTGAAATAGATGTTTTGCCTGCATATCTATATCTCTGGTTCAGAAATACGTTTAAGGGATGCAATTTTGTTGATGTCTCTTGTGCGATACGTAAAGTACGGATGATTAAATCCCTATATGAAATTGATCAGATCAGGGCGGCTGCATCTATATTGCACAAGGGGTTTGTGGGAATCGCTGGAATTATCCGTGAAGGGATGACCGAGCTTGAAATTGATGGCCATTTAGGTCTTATTGCACGCAAGGAAGGTCATATGGGAATTATGCGCATGCGAGGGTGGAATCAGGAAATGACTTATGCACATGTGCTCTCCGGTGACAGCGGTTCAGTGATATCCTTTCTTAACAGTCCCCAGGGTGGAACAGGGACAACTCCTGCTATGGCTCAGGGAGCTGGTTTTCGCAAAGTCAGGAGAAATGAACCAATTGAGATAGACTATGGGGCGGGGATGAATGGTTATCTGGCGGATCAGTCTCGAACATTTGTAATAGGAAAGCTTTCTAAGGAACTGGAAAGGGCGCATGATTGCTCAAAACATATTCTTTCATGTATTGTGCAAAAGGCCAAACCTGGGATCCTTTGCTCCGAGCTTTATCATCTGGCTGTGGAAAAGGCCGCAGAAAATGGCTATAAAGACGTATTTATGGGGTATGGAGAGGGAAAGGTAAAATTTATTGGTCACGGTGTAGGGCTGGAGATTGATGAATTTCCGCTCTTGGCTCCACATTTTGACCAGGAATTAATGGAGGGGATGGTCATAGCTATTGAGCCAAAATTTGTTTTTCCTGGTAAAGGCGTGGTGGGATTGGAGGATGTATATCTGGTCACCGGGAATGGATTAGAACGACTCACTCTAACTGAACAGAAACTGATGGTGATTCATATTTGATTTTTTTATCATAATAGTGGGCACCTGCTGTGGATTAGGTGCCCTAGTTTCCCCATATGCACTATATTCAGAAAAAATGGAAGGATTTTTAATTATGCAATCTCCATCAATTCGACCTCGAAAAAAAGGTCGTATCCAGCCAGCGGGTGGTTTGCATCAAGGGTGATGGTATCCTCGTCAATACCGGTGATAGTGAGATTTATTATATTCCCGTCCTTCTGGTTAACCTGGAGTTGGTTTCCGATAGCAGGCTTTATATCATCAGGCAGATTTTCTTTGGCTATTTTTATTATCAATTCTTCCCTTTTTGGCCCATATGCCTTTTCAGATGGAATTGTGATATTTTTTTTCTCTCCAATCTCCATATCGATGATACCTTCTTCAAAGCCGGGGATCAGTTCCCCGCCACCTATTCTAAACTCAAGAGGCTGCCGCTCTTTTGATGTGTCAAAAACCTCTCCATTTTCCAGTTTCCCGGTGTAATGTACTTTCACCGTGTCTCCGTTTTTTGCCTGTTTCATAGATATCTCCTTTTTTTTATAAATAAAAAAGGCACCTTGTACTTAATAGACTCGATGCCTTTAATAATTACCTTTCCTGAAAACAGTTAGACTAAAGCCTGTTTACATTTATTGCAGAAGGGCCTTTCTTGCCGCCTTGATCAATGTCAAAAGTGACTCGTTCACCTTCAGCAAGGGTCTTGAAACCGCTTCCCTGAATGGCGGTGTAATGAACAAAAATGTCAGGGCCGTCTTCCTGTTCAATAAATCCGAATCCTTTTCGTTCATCAAACCACTTTACGATGCCATTTGCCATACCGCTAACCTCCTTTCTTAATTTTTCATGCTCCTAAAACTCAGGTCAACGTTCTGACAAAGGAGACTATCCTAATGAAACGTATGACACCTGCAAAACGAGCAATACCGAATAATTGTTCGTTTGTTTAATTTTGAAGCATAAAATTTTTTTATTATTAAACTGTATTTGTCAAGGAAAAAAGTAAGAAAATAATAATGAGAGTATTTTTTTTACACTCAATGATTAAAATTTTTATTTTTCAAACTATACTTTGTTAACATATTTGGATTTGGCAGCCCCTTATCACGCTAATATCTATTACCATTAGGTATCCCCTTTTATTTGCTTCTATCTATGTGAAATATCAAATGATATATGTTTTGCAAATCTTACGAAAATGATAGCCATAAATTGCAAGGGTAATGGCAAGGGGGAACAATCGCGGCTTTCGAATAATTGTCCAGAATAAAAGGCTCCAGTACTGAAAACGTTCCTGTCCAAGGATGCCAAGGCGAATCCCTGCGCGGAAGAAGGCCATAAAGCGTTGGAAGTCAATCGGGACATCCGCCTTGGGGCTTTTGTACTCTTGTAAAAAGATTTTCAGCCGTTTATAGTAATGTCTGGGAGAGTAAATATGTTTCATTATAGTACTGTAGCCGTCATAGAGGATATTAAGATCCATTTTGGGGATTATGTTTGTTGTGCCATCAACATTATCTCCGGAGATGTTGCCCAGCAGACGTCCTTCCTGTTTTAGACGTTGATAAAGTTTTGTCCCGGCAGGAGCCTGGAGAAGACCTACCATGGCCGTTACAATCCCATTATTCTGGATGAAATCTATCTGCCTTTGGAAGATCGACGGGGTGTCGCTGTCAAATCCCACAATGAAACCGCCCTGTACCTGCAAACCGGTCTTCTGGATCCGTTTTATACTCTCGCCAAGGTCGCGATTTTTATTCTGTTTCTTGTTGCATTCCGCAAGGCTTTCCTCATCCGGCGTCTCGATCCCGATAAACACGGTATCAAATCCTGCCTCCACCATCATTTCCATCAGTGGTTCATCGTCTGCAAGATTTATGGACACTTCTGTATTAAAGGCGATGCCTTTTTTGTCTTTTTTCCACTCAATCAATGCAGGCAGGAGATTTGTCTTGAGATATTTTTTGTTGCCGATGAAGTTGTCATCAACAAAAAACACTTGCCTGCGCCAGCCTAATTTGTAGAGAGAATCCAATTCGGCGATAACCTGATCAGCGGTTTTGATCCTGGGTTTATGCCCGAACAGGGCTGTAACATTGCAGAATTCGCAGTTAAAGGGGCATCCGCGGGAAAACTGGATGCTCATGGAGGCATAGTGTTTAAGCTTTATCAGTTCCCACATTGGTGCCGGCGTATTCCTTATGTCGCAGAAATCTGAAGTGGTATAAATATGTTTGGCTTGACCTTTTTTCAGGTCATCAAGAAAAGGAGGGAGTGTTATTTCTGCTTCGTTCAGAATAAAATGATCTACTCCTTCAAACTCTTCATATTCGCTTGTAAAAAGCGGCCCCCCGGCAATTACTTTTACATTCGCTTCCCGGCAACGGGCAATAATGTCTCGTGCCGATTGCCTTTGCACGACCATTCCGCTGATAAAGGCACAGTCTGCCCAGTGCAGATCATTTTGAGTAAGGTTTTCGACGTTCAGGTCAATCAGCCGCTTTTCCCATTCTTTGGGGAGCATGGCCGCAATCGTAAGCAGACCGAGAGGCGGAAATGCAGATCTTTTTTTAATGAATTTAAGTGCATGTCTAAAACTCCAGAATGTGTCTGGGAACTTCGGGTAAATCAATAGTGTTTTCATGGCGTGTTAGAATCTATCCTCATTTTGGTTGGAATAATAAATAGAATTGTTTCTGAAAAGATACATCCTTGACAATTTTTGGGAGTGACCGCTTTATCCATCGGTCATGTCTGCGGTATTTCGCTTTTCTGTCTTACCCGGGAAGCTTTCAGTCAATTCAGTCGAATTGGGCAAGGGAAAGTAAAAAAACCTACTCTTATATAACTTGTACATAAAATTACTCATCAATATAGCAATAGCAGTATACTTTATTATAGATCCGGCTGGCAAGTTTTTTTTTCGTCTAGCGCAATTATCTTATTAATTTAACATGTCAGGCGCAAAATTTTTCTTGTATATTTATCAAATGTATTCTGGATATTTTCCATTTCTTCGCAAAAACTGGTTTGGCGAATGGGGGACCATGTATGTTCTACATGTTTATTGTGCTTGACAAACAGTCTGAATTATTCTTAATTTAACTAAAAAGATTATTGTGTTTTATTGCTAAAATTTTGTAATCAGCAGCAAGGTGACAACAGTGGATAAATGGTTCTCTGCAGTTGCAATAAGAGATGATATATGCACTTCCTGCATCCATATGATCAGGGGCGCACGCAGTGAGCCTAAGTGCAGGGTTTTTACCTTTGAAAATGAGAAACATGGAGTTCCTCATTTGGACAAAATTGCCTTGAATTATGCAAACTATTGTGAATA
>CAZQAA010000227.1:0-4741 GCA_964591255.1 uncultured Desulfobacterales bacterium
ATCCTTGACATCAAATCCATAATAATTGCACTAAAAAGGACTTGTGATATGAGATATGAAATTATCACAGATACTCCCACAAGCATAAAAGACAAACCCCATGAAACAAGATGCCATAACCAACAAATCCATATGCTTGCAGGCTTTGCCCAAAAGATATTTAATATGTCATCATGGTAAATAAGAACCATACTGGCGCAGATAACCGTGATTATTATCAAGGCGAGAAAGCGGATAAGCCCTAAAAAGAAAAGTCGTCGCGTCTTTATACCAAGACGAAGGCCCCGTAGATTATACATAATTCCTTTAACAAAATCTCTACATATCTCCGTCATATCAATCGTCAGGACAACATAATTTTATTAATATTTCAGCCCGTTGAGACCGTAGGCCTTGATTTTTCTGTGGAGATTGCTCCGTTCAATCCCAATGGCCTCGGCGGTCTGGGAGATGTTCCAGTCAAACTCACGTAACTTGTTTTCAATAAAGATCCTCTCAAACTCATTTCTTGCATCCTTCAGGGAAGCAGACCTGAATGCTCTCTCAAGTCCTCCTCCAAAAGATGCAGAGCGGTTAAAGGGAGGAGGGATATCTTTTGCATGAACCACACTCTCACGAGTCATTATCATAAGTCTTTCCACCAGATTTTTAAGCTCCCGTACATTCCCGGGCCATTCATACTTATTTAAAACACCGATCGCATCTTTGGAAAATTCCTTTGGCTCAATATTTGTAGTGCGTGAAAACTCCTGGACAAATTCACTGATAAGCTCCGGAATATCTTCCAAATGCTCCTTTAAGGGCGGGACCCTGATGGGTATAACATTCAGGCGAAAATAGAGGTCTTCCCTAAATGTCCCCTTTCCTATCTCCGCTTCCAGGTCCTTATTGGTTGCCGCCAGCACCCGTACATCCACCTCAATAACCCTTGAGCCTCCCACCCTCTCAAATTTTTGTTCCTGCAGTATCCTCAAGGTCTTGGCTTGGGCCCTAAGGCTCATATCCCCTATTTCATCCAAAAAAATAGTCCCTTCATGAGCAAGATCAAACTTTCCCTTCCTCATGGTGGTAGCCCCTGTAAAGGCAGCCTTTTCATGGCCAAACAATTCACTTTCGATCAGCTCTTCCGGAATAGCAGCACAATTCACCTCTACCATAGGTTTGCGGCTCCGTCTGCTCAGCCGGTGTATGGTATGGGCAACAAGCTCCTTGCCCGTTCCATTCTCCCCTGAAATAAGGATCCAGGCATCTGTGGGAGCAACAATCCTGATCTGTTCTTTCAGATCATGAATTGCCCTGCTATTGCCGATTATGCTATATTTTCTTTTCTCCTTTTCCTTAAACAGGCTTATTTCTTCCTCAAGCCTGTAGTAATCCAAAGCGTTTTTGACAGATAAAAGGACCTTTTCCAACGAAAGGGGCTTTTCAATAAAATCGTAGGCACCAAGCCTGGTAGCCTTGACCGCCGTCTCGATATTCCCGTGTCCCGACATCATAACCACTTGGAGATGCGGATATAACTCCTTGATCTTCACAAGGGTGTCGATTCCATCCGGTTCCGGCATCCATATATCAAGGAGAACAAGATCGGGCATAACATCCTCTATCTTCTTCAGGGCAGAAAGACCACTGTCGGCCTTTACAACCTCAAAGCCTTCGTCCTCAAGTATACCTTCAAGCGACCGAAGGATACTTTCCTCATCATCTACAACTAATATTGTCCTGGCCATTTCCGATAGTTACCCCATCATATCAAGGGCGATCTTTGCCGTTCTTTCCGATGCTCCTCCCTCTCCAAGAAGCCCCCTGATTCTCCCAAGTTTTTTGACAATATTTTCTCTTGTATCCCTGTCTTCAAGCATGATAAACATTTTTTTTGCAATGCCCTCGGGTGTAACTGCATCCTGAATCAGTTCCGGTACCACCTCTTCACCTGCAACAAGATTGGCAAGGCTTATATGTGATACCTTAACCATCCTTTTGACTATCATATATGATAGTTTTGATCCCTTATATATTACGACCATCGGGACTCCCATAATTGCCGTTTCAAGAGTGGCTGTCCCAGAGGTAACAACAGCTATATCGCAGGCACTTAGAATATTATATATATTGTCTCCGGAAAAAACTTTAAGGTTAAGCCCGGTCCCCTCAATGAAAGGCTGGACAAATTCCGGACTAATGGTTTGCGCCAATGGCAGCAGGCATTGCATATCGGCATAGCGCCTATTCAAGATTCTTACAGACTCAACCATTGCGGGCAACAAATTTCTAATCTCCTCCTTGCGGCTACCAGGAAGGATACCTACTACAGGATAATTATTGCCTACGTCCAAATCAAACCTGGCCTGTTTTTTATTCATGCTATCCGGGCAAATATCCAAGAGAGGATGTCCCACGTAGTCCACTTGAACACCCCTCTTACTATAAAACTCTTTTTCAAAAGGTAGAATAACGGCCATCCTGTCGACACGCCGTGCTATTTTTCGCACGCGCCCGCTCCTCCATGCCCATATCTGCGGGCTTATATAATAGAGGACAGGAATGTTATATCGTTTGGCGACCCCTGCAATATGGATATTGAAATCAGGATAATCAATGAGAATTAATAAATCAGGACGTCTGTTTCTTAATATGGATTTGAGTCTTGCTGATGCCTTTATAATCGTGTGAATTCTGCGGAAAACTTCAGTTAAACCAACTACAGCCATATCCGAAGACCTGGTCAGGATTCTGACGCCTGCGTGAGCCATTCTGTTTCCACCAATGCCCCAGAATACAATATCTGGATCATGCCGTTTCATGGCACTAACAAGATTAGAGCCATGCAGGTCAGCCGAGGCCTCACCGGCCACGATGACTACAAACTTGGGACCTTTGGAATCAGCTGATGTTCTAAAAATTCTTTGAACCTTTCTCGATTTGATGAATTATGCTAAGAGCGACTTCAAGGGCCTTTCGCCCATCCATCCCGCTTACCACCGGATCAGATCCGTTTATAACAGCCTTTACAAAGGCCTCTACCTCGTCAGCCAAAGGGTCGCTATCGGAAAATTCCTTCTTTCGGGTCGTTACCTTAGGAAATCCGTCAGAATTTTTGACTTTATTATCAAGACTGATTATGGTGATACGTCTTTTTCCACAATCTGCAGAAATATACGAATCCGGCTGGAATGCCCGGATCTTTCTCAACATTTTTCCCGACACCCTGCTGGCGGTCAAATTGGCGGCGGCACCATTCTCAAAAACAATCCTGGCACTGGCAATATCTGTCTTGTCAGTAATGACAGACATCCCAACTGCATGAACATCCTTTACCTCTGACTGCATTATATGCAAAACAATATCAAGATCATGAATCATAAGATCGAGAACAACATCCACATCCGTTCCCCTTACAGTAAAGAGATTCATCCTGTGGCTTTCCATAAAAATTGGACGTTTCACAAGGGCCTCCATTTCAACTACAGCGGGATTAAAACGTTCCACAAGCCCTACCTGTAATACAAGTCCATTTTTAGCAGCAAGATTAAGCAGGTCATCCGCCTCGTCAAGCCTGTAAGTGATCGGTTTTTCTATGAGCATGTGCACACCATGCAGGAGAAAATCTCTGGCCACATCGAAGTGTGTATCTGTGGGGACTGACAATGTGACTGCATCCACCTTATCCAGAATTTCCTGATGGTTTTTATATCCCTTTACCCGGTACCGCCTGGTTATTTCGCCTAAACGGGCCGCATCCGTATCCA
Source organism: uncultured Desulfobacterales bacterium (assembly GCA_964591255.1). Lineage (GTDB taxonomy): Bacteria > Desulfobacterota > DSM-4660 > Desulfatiglandales > Desulfatiglandaceae > CAZQAA01. The sequence continues at coordinate 3,750 of CAZQAA010000227.1, forward strand.
CTACACCCACAAGTTCAACCGTAGAGATGGCCATATACTTTTCCACATGATATTTACCGAGGTGACCAACCCCTATAACCCCTACTCTAAGTTTGTCCTGTTCCATCATCCTGTCGTCTCAATAATAGAATAATTAGAATAATCGATAATCCGTTACCGCGATACGATGGAAATGCCTGCCAGATCCGCCTGGGCAATCACATGTTCCCTGTCAAACATCAGTGTCTTTCCTGCCTCCAAGGCCAGGACAGAGGCCTTAACCCGGGACATCACTTCAAGAGTTTTAAGGCCCACTGTTGGAATATCAAAACGCATGTCCTGATTTGGTTTGCTTACCTTGACCACAACAGCCTTTTCTTTTGCCAGTTTTCCACCTCTCAAAATGGTCTCATCCGTGCCCTCAATGGCTTCCAGGGCCAGGACGGTTTTATCCCTTACCACTACACACTGGCCTATATCAAGGCGTCCCAGTTCCTTCGCTACATGCCATCCGAAATCGATATCTTCCTTCTCTCCCACTGTGGGTTTCCTTTTGGTAAGAAGCCCGGGGGGAACTAATAATTCTGGCAAGTATGAAACACAGCTGATAATTTCTATACCTTCTTTGGCAAGCTCTCTTGCCACGGCACCCAGGATATCATCATCATGAAAAACGGCCAGTCGGGTCATAAGTGCAAGTCCTTTCATATCCGGCCGGATTCCTTCGAACATACGTTTTTTAGTAATGGAACCTGCCATCAGTGCCTTTGTAACCCCAGTGGTCTTAAAGGCCTTAATCAGGTGTCCAAATTGTCCAAGCCTTATCCATTTTATTTCATCAACTTTCTCTGACAATGAAGGGGCAGTCTCATCAAGATGGGCAACAGCTACCACCCGAAGATTTCTCTTCTTTGCCGCTTCCGCAACCATTAGAGGAAACTGTCCTCCACCGGCTATAAGGCCCAATATTTCGTGATCCTCATCCATTCCTTTTGTAAAAAGACCCTATCGCA
>CAZQAA010000228.1:0-7698 GCA_964591255.1 uncultured Desulfobacterales bacterium
ATAACTGTAACATAGATTCCCCCATTTATAACTTGCCGTGCCTAAAGGGTGTGAAGGATATAATGATTTTGTTTTCTGTGAATTTCCCGGTTTTCAGGACAAAAATTTAATCTCATAATCTATACTAACATACTATAAATAATCATATGTCTTTGTCAATGGTCAATACACTGGATGCCGAAATACCGCCAAAGACTGAATAGCGATGTGATTATCTTGCATCCTGCGTGCTTTAATCTTTTTTTGGGATACCCTCGGGAAGGCTTTTTACATGTATGTCGTGTTGTGGAAAAGGAAATTCAATTCCATGGGTTTTAAAGAGATTCCATATTTCTAGCAAAACATTACTCATTACATTATGTATCCCGTTTTCCGGATCAGATATCCATATCCTTAGCTCCAGATCTACCGTGCTATCTCCATATCCCATTAATCGGCACGCAGGCTTGGGGTCGGACAAGACCCTGGAAACTTTTGTTGCAATCCCTTCCAATAATTCCATAATCCATGGGACATCAGTTTCATATGAGATGCCTACGGGGATTTTCAGCCTGATTTGAGGACTACTATGGGTCCAATTTATAACCTTTTCAGTAAGCAAATTTTCATTAGGGATAAGATATTCTTTTCCATCTCTTGTTAATACTGATGTAAATCGTGCATTCATTGAGGTGATAGTCCCATAGATATCCCCAAGCTCAATGGTGTTTCCCGGTACGAGCGATTTATCTAAAAGCAGTATTACGCTTGAAACAAGATTGGCAAAAATCTTTTGCAATCCGAAGCCGACTCCAATAGAGAGGGCAGAGGCAAGTATGGTAATTTTTGTAAGATCTAATCCGATACCAGATAAAAAAATTATAAAAATAAACAGATATAAACCGTTTTTAATCAGTATTTCTAATAGCTGTCCGGTACTATTTTGTTTTGAATATCTATCTATTAAAAATGGTTTTAACCATTTATACAGGCAATATAACACCAGAACAAGTATCAATATCTTTACAAATCTGCAGACAGTTATCTTTTTATTTTCAATAACATATAGTTCATAATTGAGTACTTTAGCAAGGAGGTCAATATTCCAGGCAAAAAATTTCTTTATATATCGTAATCCCCGGTTTTTTCCACTGACGACAGATCCTGTTTCTATAAAATAGTCCCTTAACAGCTGAGCATTTTTTAACTTACCAACTTTTTTAAAGTTGTTATTACAAATCCTTTCAAATTCATTAAACTTGATTTTTTTTGTCACAAGGTCATCAAGGGCATTAACCATTGTAGCAACATATGTTTTTAAATCGTTTACCTTCGCAACCCTGGTTCGAATATTCTTATCTGGCAAAATTGTAAAAAGGGTTTTCAAGTTTCTATCTAATTCATCCGTGCTCTGTTTTGCATATTCAATATTTTTTTTTATGATCTTGTAATCCAATATAAGTCTAATTGCATTGTATGATTGAAACGATCTTTGTTTGAATATCTCTTCCCGTAACCGAAAAGCCTCCTGATTATACTCCTTAATATCATTAATAAGTTCTTCTTTGAGTAAAAGATATTTTTTGATTGCCTTCCAAAAGGCATTAAAATCGACAACATCTATGTTAATATTAAGTAATTCCCGCTCTGTTGATAGGGATCTCAGCTTTGTAACAAGTGAAGGCATTTTCTCCTTCACAAAGTTGCTGAAATCAGGTTCATTAAGGATAATGTCTTCTGATGTGATGCTTATAAGGTCTTTGGCGTGCAATAAACTCGATATCAGAGAGAAACTGATAATTACATATAGGAAAAAAACTTTTTTCATCACAGTGTCGCTATCTTGAAAATTTGTATTTTTTCATTCTATTCTTAATAAGTTGTTGATACAATACCCTGTTTTTTCTATCTATAATAACAAGCCGGAACTGCTTAAATTCTTTGTGGCCATACCTGGTTGGAGGATAAAAGGCAATTTCCATATCAAACTGTTTGCCCATGGCTATCACAAGTGTTCCGTCAGCCATTAGATTGAAAATAGAACTGTTATCCGGCTCAGTCACATAACTCATAATAATAGTAGATGAGTATCTATTTCCATCTATTGAAATATACTTGAGCGCCCTGTTGTTCCAGCCTTTGCTTAATTGAGCCTGATAAAATGCATTTTTACAGGATGGGATAAAAATGAACCGTTTTCCCTTCTTGGCGGTAATCTGGGGAAGATCTGCCTTTTCCTTTTTGAGTGTTAAATGACAACCGGTAGGGGTAATACATAGTATACCCAGAAGGACCAGGCAAAATAGTGTTCGGCTCATAAGGCTTCTCTTTTTTTGCATGCGTAATGTTGCGGATAAGAACCGGTTTTTTTGTATACTATAAATCAAAAAACTAAGCCCGTTAAATTGATATAACGGCTACTAGATATGAATGACGCAATACTATACTGTATAATCTTTGATGTGGCTTCGACCTGCTTTATTATAGTAATGACTTAATTACCCGATACCTATAACACTGTCAAGTCTGTCAGAATTTCTTATGTCCAAGATTATCTGCTGCACAATTTTTGTAATAAAATTCTATCGTTATAGTTTAACACAAGGTGTTAAATAGGGCTTAGTATTTTAGGGCTTTTTATAGAATCCAGAAGGCCTTGAGAACAAAAGTCCAAAATGTTAAAAGGTGAGAGCAGTAAAGCGTTTAAGATTGGAATAGATGTTAAGCAGAACAGGAGGGATATGTGTCAATCATTGATCAAGCCAAAGATGTATTGAAGATAGAGGCGGATAGTATCTTGGATTTGGTTGAAAGAGTGGGACCTGAGTTCAAAAGGGCAGTGGAAGTAATCTTGAAGGCTAAAGGAAGGGTCATTCTTACGGGTATGGGAAAATCTGGGCTGATCGGGAGGAAAATATCTGCCACACTCAACAGCACAGGGACCCCTTCTTTGTTTCTTCATCCCGGTGAAGCCATTCATGGCGATCTTGGCATGGTGACCTCCGACGATATAGTCTTGGCCATATCAAATGGCGGTCAGACTGCCGAAATTAACAATATATTGCCTATCCTAAAAAGCATGGGTACAAAGATTATAAGTTTTACCGGGGCTCTTACTTCTCCGATGGCCAAGATGAGTGATATCGTGATTGATGTAGGTGTAGAACGGGAGGCATGTCCAATGGGCCTTGCTCCCACTGCAAGTACCACCGCGGCTCTTGCAATGGGAGATGCGCTTGCTGTAGTCTTGATACACTGCCGCCGTTTTGGACAGGATGACTTCAGGCGATTCCATCCTGGCGGAAGCCTTGGAGAAAGGCTTGCTATTAAAGTAAAAGATATAATGCTTACCGATGATCATATTCCAAGGGTTCCCGTGGGGTCCAGTGTAAGAGGCGCCATTGAAGAAATTAATGCGAAAAAAATTGGTGCCACATTGATAATACATGAAAACGGAAAGCTTGCAGGAATCATTTGTGATGGCGATTTGCGTAGGGCACTTATAAAATACGAGAATATACAGCAGATTCCTGTGGAGCAGATTATGTCCGCATCTCCCAAGACCATTAATGAAGATCAGACTGCGGCCGAAGCTCTTGGCATTATGGAACTATATGGTATCACCCACCTTGTAGTTCCAGATGATATGGGCCATGTTAAGGGTATTATCCATCTTCATGACCTGTTGGGAAGGGAGGAATTCAGGCTGAATACAGAATTTAATACATCCAGGGGAATCCATTATTGATATTGATCTGACTACATCCCTTGACCATAGTTAGTGACTTACTTTCGTCACGATCAGGTAAAGATTTTGTTGATATAAGTTGAGCGAAGGAAATTTCTTGTGGATACCTTTGATAAAGATATGGATAGTTATTTTTTGATCGCAATGCATGAAATCATATGTGAGGTCCTTTGCTGAAATTTCTCGGCCAGCAGACTGAATGAAAAAGGTGGGCTAGTGCGAGACTGCTTTCAGGATACTGGCAACAAATAGTCGATGGTCCCATGCTCCTTTTTTGCGAGTTAACCCAAGACGTACGATGACCAGCTTGTGGGAAGGAATGATGGTGATAAACTGGCCTTCATAACCAACCGCATGAAATGTGTCTGGCGGAAGGACCAAGTTGTTGCTCTTGTTCGTTCTGTAAAAGGGAGGGATTTCCAACCAGAAGTGGGCTCCATACATGTTATGAGGTGAAATGGGTGTTGGTTTCCTGCTATATTTTACCCAGCCTTCAGGAAGGATGCGCTTTTTGGCCCATATCCCATCTTGTAGATATAGAAGCCCGAAACGGGCCCAGTCCCTTGCGCTGGCATACATGAAAGAGGAACCCACAAATGTTCCTGATGCATCAGGTTCTATCACGGCAGTAGACATGCCTATTTTATTGAAAAGGGAGCGTTTGGGAAATGAGCAGTATATGTCCCCCATTTTTTCTACAGTGCGGCGTAGAATACCTGAGATGATATTGGTTGTCTCGCTCGAAAAGTTCCATCTGGTACCTGGAGTTGCAAATAGGGTCATGTCGGCGGCATGAGCAGCAACGTCACCAGTAGATAGGAGCATGCCCAATGATCCAAAACCATTTGCTTCTCCTGACAATCCGCTTGTCATGCGTAGGAGTTGGTTTAGGGTGATCTGCCCCCGAAGATCACCGGGATTACACCACTTAGGCACAAGATTGTGATCCCTTAATGAGAGTTTTCCTTTTCCTACCAAGATGCCCGTCAGGGCGTTTATGACACTTCCAGTCATCGTCCATCCGATAAGGGGCGTACTGCAAGAGAAACCTGGTGCATAACGTTCTGCTATTATATGGCCATTATACGTGATAACTACCGCCCTGGTTCGACGCAAACGGGCGGCATCCGGCTCAACAAAGGCGTCATCTATTATAGTGGTTAGATCCCTGAAATTGATCTCGGGCGGTATGTCATCGGTTCTAATATACTCTCCTTCTGGCCAGGGCAAGTCCTTATGCATATTCCTTAATGGAATGGGAAGTGTGCATGTCGCGGATCGGAGTTTTTTTTCAGACGTCCCTATGACTAAGGTACAGCCTAGTCCTGGGCGGTAGATAGCCTTTCTCTTTGCCAGTCCAAAAAATGTTGCTGTTACGGAGTGTGAGTAGTAATCGACAGTAGTGGATATATGTCGTAAGGGTGCAAGATCATCAGCGAGCAGATCTTCATCAATAATTGTTTCCGGAGATCTTTTGGAGACAAATATGCCGGAGCAGAGTATTTTTGCCTTGTATGCTGTACCAATAACTATGATTTTCCGTAACGTATAGGCATAATAACACGCCAAGAGAAAAATAATGATACTTAGAGCCGTGATAATCCATTTTGTCGAGGTCTTCATAATATTGTAATTTTCTCCTCATAGATAGGGCATTATGCAGTCAACATATGAGATGCCAGGAGATAGACCCCATTTGACATTACAGAAAAGAGAGGATGTAGTCAGTTCCCTAATTCTGCCTTTAATTTTCTTGTCATCAGCTCTTTGACTGCCTCTTTAGGAGATTTTTTTTCATAGAGGATCTCGTATACTTGGGAAGTTATGGGCATTTCGACCCCGATTTTTTTAGAAAGCTCATAGGCTGATCGGGCGGTTTTTACTCCCTCGGCTACCATTTTCATGTTTTCTGTAATCTCTTTTAGATCTATTCCTTTTCCGATTTTGACGCCAACCATCCTATTTCTGCTCAAATCACCAGTACATGTCAGTACAAGGTCTCCTACTCCGGCAAGACCTAAAAAAGTCAATGGATTTGCACCCATTGCTACACCTAATCGACTGATTTCGGCCAGCCCCCTGGTAATAATTGCGGCCCGGGCATTGTGTCCAAAATTTAGGCCGTCAGAAACTCCTGCAGCAATAGCTATTACATTTTTCAGGGCACCACCTAATTGTACACCTGTCAGGTCTTCCGACGTATATACTCTGAAAAATTCAGTATAGAACAGTTCCTGCAGCCTGGCCGCATGCCCGGGATTGCGACATGCAATTGTGACTGCAGTGGGGTGTTTTCGGGAAACCTCTTTGGCAAAGCTTGGACCTGATAGGCATGCAAAATTTTCCATATGAATACCCGATAGCTCACTTTCCACCACCTGGGACATTGTCATCAATGTGTTGTTTTCAATGCCCTTTGTAGCTGTCATGAGGATCGGCCTGGAGTCCAGATAGGGTTTTAGCTTTTTCAGGACGTCTCTCATTACATGTGAGGGTGTAACAAGGAGTACCAGCTCTTTTCCAGAAAGTGCCTCTTGGAAGGTCCGTACTGGCCTGAGCATGGGCGCAAGTTTAACACCAGGCAAAAAGACGTTGTTTATGCTCTCATTTTTTATTTGATTAAAGACATCTTTTTCCCTCACCCAAAGGTCCACATCAATGCCCTTTTCAGCTAACAGATTAGCTAGAGTAGTTCCCCAGCTTCCGGCGCCGATTACTCCAACCTTTGAAAATCCGTTCATTGTCAATTGTAACTCCGTCCGCTATGAATCCATTAATCTTCCATTAGTTTGGCGACGCTTACTACTTTTTCCCCCTCTCCTAAATTAATCAATTTTACACCCTGGGTATTGCGGCCAATTACAGAAATATCCTGTACTCTCAATCGAATAATTATTCCGTGTCCTGTAATGATCATCAGCTGATCACGATTGTTCACCTGGCAGGAATAGACTACAGGTCCATTTCTCTCTGTAGGTTTTATAGTCAGAATGCCCTTGCCGCCTCTTGCCTGACGCCGGTATTCACTAGTCATGGTCCTTTTACCATAGCCGTTTTCAGTAACAGTCAGAATAGTGGCTCCGTTTTCCAGTGCCTCCATCCCCACCACTTCGTCATTTGTCTCTATCCTGATTCCAATGATCCCTGTAGCCACTCTCCCCATTTCCCTCAGATCTGACTCGGGAAATCGAATAGATTTTCCGTGACGTGTTGCCAGAAATATATCCTGGTCCCCGTTCGTCACACGTACACCCATGAGCTCATCTCCCTCCCTGATTTTGAGAGCGACAATTCCCCCTGATCTGGGATGACTGAAATACTTCAGATTCGTCTTTTTGACTATTCCCTTCTTTGTGGCCATCAATACATATTTGCTTTCCTCAAGGCCTCTGATTGAAAGCGTGGTAGCTACCTTTTCACCCTTTTTCAGATCAAGGAGGTTAATGATAGCCTTTCCTCTGGACATTCTGCTTCCTTCTGGTATCTCATGGACTTTTTTCCAGTAGACCCGGCCTTTGTTTGTGAAGAAAAGGAAATAATCATGGGAAGAGGCCACGAACAGGTGTTCTACGAAATCTTCTTCCTTGGGCCTTACACCAGTTATTCCTTTGCCACCACGGCGTTGTGCCCTGTAGAGGCTAATAGGATTGCGCTTGATATAACCCTGATGGCTAATCGTAACCACCATGTCCTCTTCTGCGATTAGATCCTCAAGATCGATGTCTTCATCTTCTTTGATGAGTTCTGTCCTGCGCTCATCGCCGTATCTATCACGGATTTCTTTCACCTCGTCCTTGATAATCTGTAGGACCATGGCCTGGTTATTAAGAATCTTTCTGAATTTTGCAATATTCTGTATCAAATCCTGATATTCGGTGTTGATTTTTTCCCGTTCGAGCCCGGTAAGCCTCTGCAGCCTCATGTCAAGAATAGCTTGTGCCTGTATGTCCGACAGATCAAAATCGGATATT
>CAZQAA010000229.1:0-2942 GCA_964591255.1 uncultured Desulfobacterales bacterium
ATATGTACCTTCATCCACATCGGCTCCCACTGTGATTGTAAGGGTGGTCGATCCCAAACCAGTTGCGTCCAGGTCACCCGTATGAGGATCTAAGGAAAGACCAACGGTTGAAGATACAATTGAGGCATTCCAGCTTCTATCTGCCACACCTTGGATACTAAGCACATACGTATATGAACCCGACTGCCCTGCTATTAGAGTGACATTGTGAGTTATGGAACCGGGAGAGACGGTAATGGCCTTAGCCTGCAAAGGCCACAAGCCTACAAAAACCATAATCAAAATGCCTACAATATAATGCAATTTTTTCATTAACATATCCTCCATATATTAAAGGGCTTCTTCAGAGGTTATGATCTTTGGTCTTAAGAGGATCACCAGTTCCCTGTTAATCGTCTCTTCTGTCTTATATTTAAATAGTCTTCCTATAAAAGGAAGATCTCCCAATAAAGGGGTCTTATACTCATTTTTATCCACCGTTTTATCAATAAGTCCGCCAATAATAAGCGTTTGCCCGTCTGTCACCTTTGTTAATGTGGCCATATCTCTCAGCTTTACCCGTGGAAGGCCTACCTCTGCTCCTTCATCTCCCTGGCGACCGAACTGTCTGTATTCTATGGGCTCCTGGAGCTCCGAAGTAAGGGGCACAATATAGAGAATAACGTTTTCATCATCAACAATATTAGCCACCACACCCAGACCTATACCTGATAGAATGGTGTCCGTCGTTACATCGTAGGTAATAACATCCGTCTCGGTGTCTATGGTACTCTCCACCTCACTTATATAGGTGATATTTTCTCCAACAGTCATGGTCGCACCATGACCATTAAGCAACGTTAGCTTGGGATTAGATATGATCTTGGTATCTCCGTATGTCTTGAGGGCGGATACCAGCACCTCGAAAGTCTGGGGATTAAGAGTTGCACTTTGAATGAATTTAACCCCCTTATAAGGATACAGATTGCCGAAATTGATATTACCGGAAAAGGTCCGCTTTAAGACATCGCTCCATTTTATCCCCATTTCGGATTTATTGTTTAGCCGGACCTCAATAATTTTCGCCTCGATAATGACCTGTTTGTATATCTCATCTTTGAGATTTTCCAGATACAACGCCACACTGTTCTGGGTTTTCTTGGGAGCAATAACAGTAATCAGCCCCAACGGACGGTCAATGACAAACGAGCCATTAGCTCCTATGACTTCGCCAAGATTTGTCGCAACGCCCTGCCAGAAATCAAGAGGATCTTTCATATTGGCCTCTATCCTTACCTCACCTGACATCTTGCCTTCAGCGGCCTCACCCCCAAGTAGATTCCCACCTACTGATGTGGTAAAATTTTCCTGCAGAAACGGCATGGCTAAATGATAAGTCCTGGTCTCTTTATATTTAATTATTATGGCATCCTTGTTAACCTCGTAAAAATAGTCCAACTGTCTTAATACATTGTCCAGGGCACCCCAGAAATCGTCCTCCGGCCGGATATTCACGTCCACATCCTGTTTTTGGTCCACATCATCGGCCCAGCTTACAGAGAAACCTTTAAGATCTGCCAGCTCTTTTATAACTGAATCAAGGGGAACCTTTCCATCTCTGGTTACAAGCTCAGCCCCGACCGGAAGATAAGGCTTTCCCTCTTTCATCTCAATATCTATATTTTTCAGGAGATACCCCGTTTCATCCTTTCTGTCCTTATTAGAGACAGAATGAGTTTTTGTAGAGAGCGATGTGTCACCTGAATAATCCGGGACAACAGGTTTATCCAACTGTGTTTGAATCTCTTCTTCTTTCACCTGCTGAGAACCGGCACACCCGAAAGAAATACCAATTAAAAATATCATAAGACACAAAAAAACATCTTTTTTATTCCTGTTCATCCTGGATCTCCCCTGGTGCGTTAACCGAGACTATTTATGCAATTTATTTGCCGTAGGGCTGTTTACACCGCATAATTCATTTATTTTTCCATAAATAAATCTCTTGTTACTATTATCGGCTGCAAAACCGGAAAGCTGAATTTCTTTATATTTTTCACACGCCTTCTTTTTATTTCCGAGAATTTCATAATGCTTTGCTATGGCAAGCCCCGTAAGAAGAGACGGGCCAAACAATTCTTCATATCGCTCATAAAGCGAAAGAGAATGGATAAGATCACCTTGTTTTTCCGAGAAAAGGGCATAATTATAAAATACTTCTGGGATCTTTGGCTCCCCTTTTATAGCGATATCAAACAGGATTCCAGCCTCTTTGATTCTATTCAATTTCACTGCTGCTAAAGCGGCATACAGGGCCGCTTCGGCATCATTCTGATTTATTTTCAGGGCCCTGCCCGCAAAATAATAGCCTCTGGAAAAATTGCCGAGGCTGTAATGAAGAAAGGCTGTTTTTTTGAGCAGGTCTACATTGTCTTTCCATAGTTCACCCGCCTTTTCATATAAACTCAACGCATCCTCTTTTTTGCCTTTTTTTTCAGCCTGATGGGCCTCAAGAATCAATTTCTGAGCTTCTCTTCTATCCTTCTCTCTCCGCTTCAATCGACGGGCCGGCTGAAGGGCCTCGCTTGACACCTTTCTGACTATAAGTTCCCCTTTACCGTCCACTTTCTGTTCTCTTGTGGAAATAATAAAGGTATTAAGCCTTTCTTCCTTTCTCAAGTTTTCTACATCCAAAATTAGATCTAGTGCAAAGTCCCAAGGCACATCCCTAAGGGATAAGGTCAACTCACCTTTTACATCCTCACTCAGAATGATATTCTTACCACTTATCTCTGAAAACAGGCGAAAGACATTGTGAAGATCCGCCTTGTAAAACTCCATTGTTATCTTATCTCCGGTATAAGTGGGAACTTTTTCTCCTCCCACCTGTTCCCCAGTGTTTAGTTCTGATTTTTCTATCGGCCCGAACAGATCCTCCAAGTCCTTTTTCGGCTCCGGTAACG